>CALXEB010000074.1 GCA_944387215.1 uncultured Flavonifractor sp.
TGCCTGGACGTGCGGGACGGCCGGGTGGTGAAGGGGGTCAACTTCGTCAACATCCGGGACGCCGGCGACCCGGTGGAGCTGGCCAGGTACTACTCCGACCAGGGGGCCGACGAGATCGTGTTCCTGGACATCACCGCCACCAGCGACGCCCGGGACACCGTGGCCGACGTGGTGGAGCGCACGGCGGAGCAGGTGTTCGTCCCCCTGACGGTGGGGGGCGGCATCCGCACCCTGGAGGACTTCCGGCGGCTCCTGCGGGCGGGGGCGGACAAGATCTCGGTGAACTCCGCCGCCGTGGCCGACCCCACCCTCATTGCCCGGGCGGCGGAGCGGTTCGGTTCCCAGTGCGTGGTGCTGGCCGCCGACGGCCGGGCCCGGGGGGACGGCACCTGGGAGGTGGTGGTGGCCGGGGGCCGCAAGCCCACGGGCATGGATCTCATCCAATGGGTGAAGCAGGCGGAACAGCTGGGGGCGGGGGAGATCCTGCTCACCTCCATGGACGCCGACGGCACCAAGGCCGGTTTCGATCTGGCCATGACAAGGGCGGTGACGCAGGCGGTGTCCATCCCGGTGATCGCCTCCGGCGGCGCCGGGGCCCTGGAGCACTTCGCCCGGGTCTTTGAGGAGACCGGCTGCGACGCGGCCCTGGCCGCCTCCCTCTTCCACTTCGGGGAGCTCACCGTCCCCCGGGTGAAGGAGTACCTCCGCGAAAAAAACATCCCTGTGAGGTAGACTATGGACTTTGATCTGGACCTGCTCTTTCAGAAATCGGATCTGATCCCCGTTATCATCCAGCACGCGGAGAGCGGGGCGGTGCTGATGCTGGGCTTCACCAACCGGGAGGCGGCGGAGCTGACCTTACAGACCAGGACCGCCTGGTTCTGGTCCCGCAGCCGGCAGAAGCTGTGGAACAAGGGGGAGACCTCCGGCCACTTCCTCCACGTGAAAAAGGTGGTCACCGACTGCGACACCGACACCCTGCTCTACCTCTGCCTGCCCGACGGCCCCACCTGCCACACCGGGGCCCCCAGCTGCTTTTTCAATACGATCTGGGAGGAAACGCCATGAGCGATACCGTATTGACCGACCTGTACCAGGTGGTGCTGGGCCGGAAAAAGGAGCCCCAGGAGGGCTCCTACACCTGCTATCTCTTCCAGCAGGGCATCGACAAGATCTGCAAGAAGGTGGGGGAGGAGAGCGCCGAGACCATCATCGCCGCCAAGAACGGCGCGGCGGAGCAGACGGTGGGGGAGGTCTCCGACCTCATCTACCACCTGATGGTCCTCTTGGCCGCCCAGGACATCCCCCTGGAGGATGTCCTCACCGAGCTGGAGCGCCGCAGCCGCAAGATCGGCAACCTGAAGCAGTTCAAGACCGTGGACCGGGACACCTGAACGAGGACACAGCGCCGGGGGCGCGCCGCATCACGCGGCGCGCCCCCGGCGCTGTCAGCGGGACCTCAGTCCCCAAGGCCGCCGTTCCACTTCCAGGCCCGGATCTCCGGCATGTCCTGGCCGTGGGCGGTGACGTACTGGTGATGCTCCACCAGCTTGTCCTTCATCAGCTGGATGAGGAAGGCCCCCCGGTTGCCCAGCTGGGGCAGACGCTTCACCGTGTCGATGACCAGGTCGAAGCGGTCGATGGCGTTCTGCACCCGCATGTCGAAGGGGGTGGTGATGGTGCCCTCCTCCTTGTAGCCGCGGACGTGGATGTTCTTGTTGTGGCGGCGGTAGGTCAGCTCGTGGACCAGGGAGGGGTAGCCGTGGAAGGCGAAGATGATGGGCTTGTCCTTGGTGAACAGGACGTCGTAATCCTCGTCGGTAAGGCCGTGGGGGTGCTCGGTATGGGGCTGGAGCTTCATCAGGTCCACCACGTTCACCACCCGCAGCTTCACCTCGGGCAGGTACCGCCGCAGGATGGTCACTGCCGCCAGGGTCTCCAGGGTGGGGGTGTCGCCGCAGCAGGCCAGCACCACGTCGGGCTCGGAGCCCTGGTCGTTGGAGGCCCACTGCCAGATGCCGATGCCGTGGGTGCAGTGCTTGATGGCCTCATCCATGGTGAGCCACTGGGGCCGCGGGTGCTTGGAGGCAATGATGACGTTGACATAATTCCGGCTTTTGATGCAGTGGTCAAAACAGGAGAGCAGGCAGTTGGCGTCCGGGGGCAGATAGAGGCGCACCACGTCGGCCTTCTTGTTGGCCACATGGTCCAGGAAGCCGGGGTCCTGATGGGTATAGCCGTTCTGATCCTGCTGCCACACGTTGGCGGAGAGCACATAGTTCAGCGAGGCGATGTCCTGCCGCCAGGGCAGCTGGCCGGCCACCTTGAGCCACTTGGCATACTGGCTGGCCATGGAGTCCACGATGCGGATGAAGGCCTCATAGCTGTTGAGGAAGCCGTGCCGGCCGGTGAGCAGGTACCCCTCCAGCCAGCCCTGGCACATGTGCTCGGAGAGCATCCCGTCCATGATGCGCCCCTCGGGGGAGAGGGTACGGTCGGTGGGGAGCACCGAGGCGTTCCACCGGCGGCCGGAGGCCTCGAAGGCGGCGTGGAGCTTGTTGCTCAAGGCCTCGTCGGGGATGAACACCCGGAAATTCCTGGCCTGCTGGTTGAGCTTGATGACGTCCCGCACATAATTGCCCAGCTCCGCCATGTCCTCGGCCTCCACCGCGCCGGGGGCGGGTACGTCCACGGCGTATCTGGAAAAGTCGGGGGTGCGCAGATCCCGCAGCAGCAGCCCGCCGTTGGCGTGGGGGTTGGCGGCCATGCGCCGCTCCCCCTGAGGAGCCAGGGCCCGCAGGGCGGCCACCGGGGCTCCCCGCTCGTCAAAGAGCTCCTCCGGCTTATAGCTGCGCAGCCAGGCCTCCAATTCTGCAAGCCGCTTGGGCGGGTCCTCATCCACCGCCAGGGGCAGCTGGTGGACGTTGCAGGTGCCGTCCTCCTGCACCGGGCCGGTCCAGCCCTTGGGGGAGCGCAGCACGATCATGGGCCAGCGGGGCCGCTCCCGCTCCCCCAGCTCCCGGGCCCCCTGCTGGATGCGCTGGAGCTCCCGCACCGCCCAGTCCAGGGCGGCGGCCATCTTCTGGTGCATCTGGGCCGGGTCGTCCCCCTCCACGAACCGGGGGGTCCAGCCGCAGCCCTTGAAGAAATCCTCCACTTCCTCATGGGTGATGCGGGCGAAGAGGGAGGGCGTTCCGTTTTTATAGCCGTTCAGGTGGAGGATGGGCAGCACGGCGCCGTCCCCGACCGGGTCCAGGAACTTGTTGGAGTGCCAGGCGGTGGCCAGCGGGGCGGTCTCCGCCTCCCCGTCCCCCACCACGCAGGCGGCGATCAGGTCCGGGTTGTCCATTACCGCGCCGAAGGCGTGGGCCAGGGAGTAGCCCAGCTCGCCCCCCTCGTTGATGGAGCCGGGGGTATTGGGGGCGCAGTGGCTGCCGATGCCGCCGGGGAAGGAGAACTGGCGGAAGAGCTTGCCCATGCCCTCCTCGTCCTGGCTCACGTTGGGGTAGATCTCGCTGTAGGTCCCCTCCAGGTAGGCCTGGGCCACCACCGCGCTGCCCCCGTGTCCGGGGCCGCAGACATAGATCATGTTCAGGCCGTACTTGACGATGACCCGGTTGAGATGGGTGTAGATAAAGTTCTGCCCCGGGACCGTCCCCCAGTGGCCCACAGGCTTGGGCTTCAAGTGACGGGGGGAGAGGGGCTGGCGGAGAAGCGGATCGTCCTGCAGATAGAGCTGTCCCGCGGCCAGGTAGTTGGCCGCCCGCCAATAGGCGTCGATCCGCCGCAGCATGTCGGGGGACAGGGGGCCTTTCTTGGACATGCGGGTGGAGGTCTTTACCGTCACCCTGCTCTTTTCGCTGCCTGCCTTTGCCACTGTGGCGGCCTCCTTTCAACGGGCTGTTTTCTCCATTATATCGGAACGGCGGGGGGTGTCAAGAGCGGGCGGGAAAAAGAAGCGTTGACATAAGATAAAGGTCTGGAAATATCCGTCCGGCTGTGGTAATATAAATGTGTATGCCCAAACGTATCCATATGGAGGTACTGATCCGTGACCTATCTGATGTCGATTTTCATGGGGCTCATCCAGGGCGTGGCGGAATTCCTGCCCATCTCCAGTTCCGGCCATCTGGCGCTGTTCCAGGCCTATTTCGGGATGGAGGACGTAGAGGGGCAGCACATGCTCTTCACCGTGCTCCTCCACTTTGGTACGCTGATCTCTGTGTGCGTGGTGTACTGGCGGGACATTGTGGACATGATCCGGGAGTTTTTCCTGGGCATCGCCGCCCTCTGCGGCCGGAAAGACACCGGCGTCACGCCGCCGCCCGCCCGGCGGCTGGTGATGCTCATCATCATCGCCACCCTGCCTCTGTTCGTCATGGTGCTGCTGAAGGACGCCATCGAGTCCCTTTTCGCCAACCCCATCCTGGTCTCCTGCGCCCTCATCGCCACCGGCTTTGTCCTCTTTTTCTCCGACCGTATGGCCCGGGGCCGCAAGACCGCGAAAAACGCCACCGTGGCCGACGCGCTCATCGTGGGCTGCGGCCAGGCCCTGGCCGTCATCCCCGGCCTGTCCCGCTCGGGCACCACGATCTCGGTGGGCATGATGCGGGGATTTGACCGGGCCTTTGCCGTGCGCTTTTCCTTTCTCATGTCCCTGCCCGCCGTGCTGGGGGCCAATGTCCTGGAGATCAAGGACGCCCTGGCCTCCGATTTCCCCACGGAGGAGCTGCCCATGTACATCGTGGGTGTGGCGGTGGCCGCGGTGGTGGGCTATTTCGCCATCCGGCTGGTCAAGACCCTGTCCGACAAGGGCAAGTTCGGCAGCTTCGCCTACTACTGCTGGGCCGTGGGCCTGGGCAGCCTCATCGCCGGCGTGGTGAAATTCACCGTCCTGGCGGGGTAAGGGAGCTTTTCGATTCCCGGGACCGCCCCGGAAAACAATATAGACGCACAGACGGAAAGGGTGGAAAGCTATGGCACTGATGACCGGCGAAGCGTACATCGAGAGCATACGGAAGCTGAACATGCAGGTATATATGTTCGGCAAAAAGGTGGAGGACCCTGTGGACGACCCGATTTTGCGCCCGTCGCTGAACAGTGTGCGCATGACGTATGATCTGGCCCAGAAGCCGGAATATCAGGATCTGATGACCGCCGTGTCCGGCCTGACCGGCGAGCGGGTGAACCGCTTCACCCACATCCACCAGAGCGCGGAGGACCTGGTGAAGAAGGTGAAGATGCAGCGCCTGCTGGGCCAGCAGACGGCGGCCTGTTTCCAGCGGTGCGTGGGCATGGACGCCTTCAACGCGGTATACTCCACCACTTATGAGATCGACAAGAAGCACGGCACCCACTACTTTGAGAACTTCAGGAAGTTCGCCGCCTACGTGCAGGAAAACGACCTGACGGTGGACGGGGCCATGACCGACCCCAAGGGCGACCGCAGCAAGGCCCCCCATGAGCAGGCCGACCCCGACCTGTTCCTCCACATTGTGGAGCGGCGGGAGGACGGCATCGTGGTGCGGGGCGCCAAGGCCCACCAGACCGGCGTGCTCAACTCCCACGAGGTCATCGTCATGCCCACCCAGTCCATGCGGGCGGAGGACGCGGACTACGCGGTGTCCTTCGCCGTGCCCACGGACACGCCGGGCATCACCATGATCATCGGCCGGCAGAGCTGCGACACCCGCAAGCGGGAGGGCGGCGAGCTGGACGTGGGCAACAGCGAGTTCGGCGGCGTGGAGGCCCTGACTATCTTTGAGGATGTATTCGTGCCCAACGAACGCATCTTCATGTGCGGCGAATATGAGTTTGCCGGCATGCTGGTGGAGCGCTTTGCCGGCTATCACCGGCAGAGCTACGGCGGGTGCAAGGTGGGCGTGGGCGACGTGCTCATCGGCGCGGCCGCCGTGGCCGCCGACTACAACGGCGCGGCCGGGGCCAGCCATATCAAGGACAAGCTCATCGAAATGACCCACCTGAACGAGACCCTCTACGCCTGCGGCATCGCCTGCTCGGCGGAGGGCCACCCCACCGAGAGCGGCAACTACCTCATCGACCTGCTGCTGGCCAACGTGTGCAAGCAGAACGTGACCCGCTTCCCCTATGAGATCGCCCGGCTGGCGGAGGACATCGCCGGCGGGCTGGTGGTCACCGCCCCCTCCGAGGCGGACCTGCGGGACCCGAAGGTGGGCCCCTACGTGGAGAAGTACTTCCGGGCGGCTCCCGGCGTGTCCACCGAGGACCGGCTGCGCATCCTGCGGCTCATCGAGAACCTGACCCTGGGCACGGCGGCGGTGGGCTACCGCACCGAGTCCATGCACGGCGCCGGCTCCCCCCAGGCCCAGCGCATCATGATCGCCCGCCAGGGCAACCTCCCCATGAAAAAGCGGCTGGCCAAACAAATCGCCCACATCAAGGACTGAGGCGGGCCCGGCACGGAAAACTGACCCCTGAAAGGATCTGAGAGACCATGGCCACAGCACCGAAAAAGACATCTGCCGGCAAGCGGACGGCCGCCAAGGGCCGTTCCTCCTCCAGCCGGAAAAAGGCCGCCCCCCGGCCCATCCGCCGGGAGGTGGGGGCGGTGGTGTGCCTGCTGCTGGCCATCTTCTCCGCCTTCGGCTACTTCCACATCCAGGCCATCTTCATCGACTTCTTCTGCGGCCTGGTGAAGGGCCTTATCGGCTACGGCTACTGGCTGCTGCCCCCCATGCTGCTGGTCTCCAGCGGCATCCTGCTCTTCCACCGGGGCCGGCCGGTGCGCCTGCGGGTGACCTGCGCCCTGCTGCTGCCGGTGCTGGCGGGCTGCTTCCTCCATCTGATCCTGGCCGAGGGGAGCTATACCTGGGACCTGTCCCTGGTCAGGACCCTGTGGACCCAGGGGGAGGCCCTCCAGAGCGGCGGCGTGGTCAGCGGGGCGGCCGCCCTGGGCCTGACGGCGGTGTTCAGCAAGATCGGCGCGGGGATCGTGCTGGTGCTGGCGGCGGCCATCCTGCTGCTGGCGGCCTTCCGTGTGTCCCCGGTGGAGCTGGTGGACAAGCTCCGCGCCCGTCCCCGGGCGGAGTATGAGGAGGAGATCCCCGCCCCCCGCCCCAGGGAGCGCCGCCGCAGCGAGCCGGAGCCCCAGCAGAGCGCCCCGGCTCCCCAGAAGGCCCAGCCCCAGATCGACATACCCGTGGACGACGGCCCCCTGGTGGGCAAGCGGCCCGAGCCCCCTCTGCGCAAGCTGAAGGAGAAGTTCTTCGACCAGAAGCCCGGCGTGCCCACCCCCGACCAGGTGCTGGCCCAGGCGGAGGGGAAGGTCCTCCCGCCGGAGCCCGCCCCGGAGCCGGAGCCCCGGCCCGCGCCTCAGCCGGAGCCCCGGCCGGAACCCGCCCCCGAGCCCATGCCCGAGATCCAGCGGGAGCCCGCCGTGGCCAAGGTGAAGAAGGAGGAGGCCCAGCAGGCCGCCGCCGAGGTGGCCCAGGACATCGAGCGCAGCCTGGGCGGCCCCGCCCCCGCCTACCAGTACCCGCCCCTGTCCCTCCTGTCCGAGGGGGCCGGCGTGTCCGGGGAGGACGTGGCCGGGGAGCTGAAGGTGAACCAGGCCCGCCTGTCCGACACCATCCGCTCCTTCGGCATCGACGCCGCCATCGTCAACGTCACCCGGGGCCCCTCGGTGACCCGGTATGAGGTGGAACTGGACCAGGGGGTGCGGCTGAACAAGCTCACCAATCTGGCCGACGATATCGCCCTGGCCCTGGGGGCCACCGGCGTACGCATCGCCCCCATCCCCGACAAGATCTCCATGGTGGGCATTGAGGTGCCCAACAAGCTGGTCTCCCCGGTGCCCATCCGGGACGTGATCGACTCCCGGGAGTTCCGGGACAGCCCCTCCAAGGTGGCCTTCGCCGTGGGCCGGGACATCAGCAACCGCAACATTGTGGGCAACATCGCCAAGCTGCCCCACCTGCTCATCGCCGGCACCACCGGCTCGGGCAAGTCGGTGTGCACCAACTCCCTGATCATCTCCCTGCTCTACAAGGCCACCCCCGAGGAGGTGCGCCTGATCATGGTGGATCCCAAGATGGTGGAGCTGGGCATCTACAACGGCATCCCCCACCTGCTCATACCCGTGGTCACCGACCCCAAGAAGGCCGCCGGCGCCCTCCAGTGGGCGGTGGTGGAGATGATGAAGCGCTACCGCACCTTCTCCGAGATCGGGGTGCGGGATCTGGCGTCCTACAACGCCCACGCCGCCCGCTCCGACGAGCTGGAGAAGATGCCCCAGATCGTCATCGTCATCGACGAGCTGGCCGACCTGATGCTGGTGGCCGCCAAGGAGGTGGAGGAGTCCATCTGCCGGGTGGCCCAGATGGGCCGCGCCGCCGGCATGCACCTGATCATCGCCACCCAGCGGCCCTCCGCCGACGTGATCACCGGCCTGATGAAGGCCAACATCCCCTCCCGCATCGCCTTCGCCGTGGCCTCCTCCCTGGAGTCCCGCATCATCCTGGATACCACCGGCGCGGAGAAGCTGGTGGGCCGGGGCGACATGCTCTATTTCCCCCTGGGCTCCGGCAAGCCCCAGCGGGTGCAGGGCTGCCTCATCTCCGACGAGGAGGTGGCCGCCGTGGTGGGCTTCATCAAGGAGCACAGCGGCGCCGCCGAGTACGACCAGGAGATCATCCACGAGATCGAGCAGCACGCCGCCGAGAAGGACAAGCAGGGCAAGGGCGTGGGCGGCTCCGCCCCCGAGGAGGTGGGGGAGGAGTTCGACGAGCTGCTCCCCGCCGCCATCGAGGTGGTGGTGGAGACCGGCATGGCCTCCGTGTCCATGCTCCAGCGGCGGCTCAAGCTGGGCTACTCCCGGGCCGCCCGGCTGGTGGATCAGATGGAGGAGAAGGGCGTGGTGGGCCCCTTCGAGGGCTCCAAGCCCCGGCAGGTGCTCATCACCAAGGAGCAGTGGCAGGAGATGCAGTTCAAGCAGGGCATGGTGGACGCCGCCCCGTCCGAGCCCGTCCCCGACGAGCTCCCCTTCGAGGGCGACGCCATCCCCCAGGACCGGGACGCGCCCCCCTTCGACCTGTAAAACGAACAGTGGGCGGCCGCCCCTGAAAAGAGCGAAAGGCCCCCGGCACAGCCGGGGGCCTGAGATTGTCGAAAAAGCGGCAAAGCCGCTTTTTCGAGTAGGATGCAGCCCGCCGCGCGCAGGATCAGTCCGCCCGTGGGCGGGCTGATCCCACACTTGCGGGCTGAGAAGTGTTTTCCCCGAGGCACATG
>CALXEB010000075.1 GCA_944387215.1 uncultured Flavonifractor sp.
CCCCCGCCCCGGCGGCCATGCGGTGGGGCCGGCCGCCGTGGCTGACCCCAAGGACGTACAGGCTGCTCTTCCGCCCGCCGCAGTGGTCCCGGATGCTCCGCAGGCCGCCGTCGCCGGCCACCACGATCTCCCCGGGCTCCACGTCCCGCAGGAAGCGGGCGCCGATGGCGTCCAGGGCGCAGCTCTCCGAGGCGAACACATACCCGCCGTCCAGGGTGCCGATGCACAGGGGGCGGAAGCCGTTGGGGTCCCGGGCGGCAATGAGCTTGCGGGGGGAGAGGAGCACCAGGGAGTAGGCCCCCTGGATCACGTCCATGGCGGCGGACACCGCCGCCTCGATGGAGGGGGCCTTCAGCCGCTGGCCGGTGATGAGGTAGGCGATGACCTCCGTGTCGCTGGTGGTGTGGAAGATGGCGCCGGAGAGCTCCAGCTTCTCCCGCAGCTCGGCGGCGTTGGTCAGGTTGCCGTTGTGGGCCAGGGCCATGGTACCCTTTACATGGTTGATGACCATGGGCTGGGCGTTGGTGCGGCTCTTGCGCCCGGTGGTGGCGTAGCGCACATGGCCCACGGCCATGCCGCCCCGGCCCAGCCGCTCCAGCACCTCGGGGGTGAATACCTCGCTGACCAGGCCCACGTCCTTGTGGCTGGTGATCACGCCGCCGTCGTTGATGGCGATGCCCGCGCTCTCCTGGCCCCGGTGCTGCAGGGCGTAGAGGGCGTGATAGGCGATGGAGGCGGCGTCCTCCGTGCCGGCGGCACACAGACCGAAGACGCCGCACTCCTCATGAAGGGATGCTGACATGGGATACTTCCTTTGCGATGGTATGGATGGCGGCGGAGGGGAGGCTATTCCTTCCCCGTCCAGCAGTAGGTGCAGATCTTGTCCCGGTCGATCCCGATGGCCTCCAGCAGGCCGTCCAGAGACTGGTAGCCCAGGGAGGAGAAGCCCAGCTTGTCGCTGATGGCCTTCAGCATGCACTGGCCCCGATCCGTAGAGGAGTCGGCGTATTCCTCCAGGTGCTGCTGTCCCTCGTCCCCCTCCAGCTCCTGGATGGTGCGGCGGGCCAGCAGCTCCATATCGGAGTTGCTGCGGGAGAAGTTCAGGTACTTGCACCCGTACATGATGGGCGGGCAGGCCGAGCGCATATGGACCTCCTCAGCCCCGGAGCCGTAGAGGAATTCCACCGTCTCCTGGAGCTGGGTGCCCCGGACGATGGAGTCGTCAACAAAGAGAAGCTTCTTGCCCTCGATGAGCTCGGGCACGGGGATCTGCTTCATTTTGGCCACCTGGTTGCGGGCCTTCTGGTCGGCGGGCATGAAGGACCGGGGCCAGGTGGGTGTGTACTTGACAAAGGGCCGTGCGAAGGGCTTGCCGCTGCGGTTGGCGTAGCCGATGGCGTGGGGCACGCCGGAGTCGGGCACCCCGGCCACGAAGTCCACCTTGGGCATCTTGCCCTTTTTCACCTCGTCCCGGGCCATGATCTCGCCGTTGCGGTAGCGCATGACCTCCACGTTGACCCCCTCGTAGTTGGAGTTGGGGTAGCCGTAGTAGGTCCACAGGAAGGCGCAGATGCGCATTTTGTCCCCCGCGGGGGAGAGGGTCTCCCAGCCGGTGGGGGTGACCTTCACGATCTCCCCGGGGCCCAGCTCGTAGGCGTCGTGGTAGCCTAGCTTGTGGTAGGCGAAGGACTCGAAGGACACGCAGCAGCCGTCCTCCCCCTGGCCCACCAGCACCGGCAGCCGGCCCAAAGCGTCCCGGGCGGCGATGATGCCGTCGGCGGTGAGCAGGAGCATGGTGCAGGAGCCGTCGATCTTCGCCTGGGCATGCCGGATGCCGGAGACCAGGTCGTCGGCCTGGTTGATGAGGGCGGCGGCCAGCTCGGTGGAATTGACCTTGCCCGAGCTCATGGCCATGAACTGGTGGCCGTGGTCGGAGAAGTACTGTGCCACCAGCTCCTCGGCGTTATTGATGATGCCCACGGTGGTGATGGCATACAGACCCAAATGGGAGCGCACCAGCAGGGGCTGGGGGTCGGTGTCGCTGATGCAGCCGATGCCGGAGCAGCCGTGGAATTCAGAGATGTCCTTGTCGAACTTGGTGCGGAAGGGGGTGTTCTCGATGCTGTGGATCTGCCGCTGGAAGCCGTCCTTCCTGTCGTAGATGGCCATGCCGGCCCGCTTGGTGCCCAGGTGGGAGTGGTAGTCGGTGCCGAAAAACACGTCCAGCACGCAGTCCCGCTTGCAGACGGCGCCGAAGAATCCGCCCATGCTTACTGATCCCCCATGAGCCGGCGCATGACCTCCTCATAGGCCTCCTCGGCCCCGCCCAGATCCCGGCGGAAGCGGTCCTTGTCCAGCTTCTCGTGGGTCTTTTCATCCCACAGCCGGCAGGTGTCGGGGGAGATCTCGTCGGCCAGGACGATCTGTCCGTCGGCAGTCTTGCCGAACTCCAGCTTGAAGTCCACCAGGTCGATGCCGATGGCCTTCATGTAGTCCTTCAGGTGGTCGTTGACCGCGAAGGCGTACTTCTTGATCAGGTCGATCTCCCCCTGGGTGGCCAGCTTGAGGGCCAGGGCGTGGTAGTCGTTGATGAGGGGGTCGCCCAGGTCGTCGTTTTTGTAGGAGAACTCGATGGTGGGCTCGTCGAACACGATGCCCTCCTCCACGCCGTAGCGCTTGGCGAAGGAGCCGGCGGAGATGTTGCGGATGATGACCTCCAGGGGGACGATGGACACCTTCTTCACCGCGGTCTCCCGGTCGCTGAGCTCCTCCACATAGTGGGTGGGGATGCCGGCGGCCTCCAGCCGGCGCATGAGGTTGTTGGTCATGCGGTTGTTGATGGCGCCCTTGCCGGTGATGGTGCCCTTCTTCTGGCCGTTGAAGGCGGTGGCGTCGTCCTTGTAGGAGACGATGACCACGTTGGGGTCGTCTGTGGCGTAGACCTTCTTGGCCTTACCCTCGTACAGCTGCTCTTTCTTCTCGTAAGCCATGATCAAAACTCCTCCATCTGGATCTTTTTATCTTTTGCTTCCACTTCCGCGGCCATGTCCGTTTTGAATGCCGTCAGCTTGTCCGCCAGGGTCTCGTCGCTGAGGGCCAGCATCTGGGCGGCCAGGATGGCGGCGTTGTCCGCCCCGTCCACCGCCACGCAGGCCACGGGGATGCCCTTGGGCATCTGAACCATGGACAGCAGGGAGTCCAGCCCCCCCATCATGCTGGTCTTGATGGGCACGCCGATCACCGGCAGGGTGGTATAGGCGGCCAGCACCCCCGCCAGATGGGCGGCCTTGCCGGCGGCGGCGATGATCGCCCCAAAGCCCCGCTCCTTTGCCTGGGAGGCAAAGGCCTCGGCGGCGGCGGGGGTGCGGTGGGCGGAGATGATGTGGACCTCAAAGGGGACGCCGAAGGACTTCAAACGCCCGAGGCAGGGGCGCATGGTGTCCAGGTCGGAGTCCGAGCCCATGATGACGGCGACTTTTTTTATCATAGTGACCCTCCCGTATCTGTCAGTATGGACAAAACCGAAAAATAAATCAGGGTATCCGGCTATACGGATACCCTGAACTTATTTTTTCGCGCACTGGGGCCAGGAGGCGCAGCAAAAGGCCGCACCCGTTCCACGCAGACCGTGCACCGGCTTCATGGCCCTGCCCCCCATCCCCAGAATGACAATAATATATCGGATTTTCCGGGCCAATGCAAGAGCGGGGCGGGATTTTCGTATGCTTTCACAACTCCCGTCGAAAAAACGGGCAAAAACCTTGTAAAGTGTGCGTCAAGCCCCGGTAACGACGGCTCCGTCGGGGCTGATGACAGCCACATGCAGGGGGATGTCCTTCCCGCTGGCGGCCACGGCGGCCTGCGCCGCCCGCTGGATGCCGCCGCAGCAGGGGACGGTCATACGGGCCACGGTGACGCTCTTTACGTCGTTGCCGGCCAGAATGGCGGTGAGCTTTTCCGTGTAGTCCCCCTCGTCCAGCTTGGGGCAGCCGATGAGGGTCACCTTCCCCCGGATGAAGTCCCGGTGGAAATTGCCGTAGGCGTAGGCGGTACAGTCGGCGGCGATGAGCAGGTGGCAGCCGTCGAAGTACGGGGCGTTCACCGGGGCCAGCTTGATCTGCACCGGCCACTGGCGCAGCTGGCTGGGGCACGTCCCGGCGGCGGGGACGGCGGGGGCCTCCCCCCGCCGGATGGCACGGCTCTGGCTGCCGGGGCAGCCGCAGGGGAGGGTGGCGCTCTGGGCGGCTTTGGCGGCCTTGGCGGCCAGTACCGCCGCGTGGTCATAGGCGGGGGCCTCCCGCTCCTCAAAGGTGATGGCCCCGGTGGGGCAGGCGGGCAGGCAGTCCCCCAGCCCGTCGCAGTAGTCCTCCCGGGTGAGGACGGCCTTGCCGTCCACCATCTCGATGGCCCCCTCATGGCAGGCGGCGGCGCACAGGCCGCAGCCGTTGCACTTGTCAGCGTCGATATGGATGATCCTGCGTTTCATAAAAACGCCTCCTTTGTCCTGATTGCAGGCTAATTGTAGCAGAAGGATGTGTTGGTGTATGTTGCAGCTGCAACAGAACGAGAAAAAACGTGCGCCGCATCAGCGGCGCACGCAAATCGGCTTTTGTTCAGTCCCGCAGGTACTGCTTCACCAGCTCCTGGAGCAGCTCGTCCCGGTCCAGCTTGCGGATGAGGGCGCGGGCGTTGTTGTAGTTGGTGATATAGGTGGGGTCCTCCGAGAGGATGTACCCCACGATCTGGTTGATGGGGTTATAGCCCTTCTCCTGCAGGGAGCGGTAGACGGAGGACAGGATCTCCTTGATCTCCGGATCCTTATCGTTCTGCAGGCTGAATTTGCGGGTATAGTCCATCTCCATGGCGGCACACCTCCTAAACTCATCTGCTCCCCATTGTAGCGGAAAACGGCTGAAAAGTAAAGAGCGGAAAGAAAATTTTATGCTTCCTTAATATTTTCCAAAGCCTTCTCCCAGGAGAAGACGATAAAAATTTTCTTCCCCCGCAACCTTTCGGACTGTTTCATGGTATGATAGGCGACAGAGGAGGGCCGGCCTTTCCGCCCCGGGGCATGGGCGGGGAGGGGCCCCGGCTCCCCTGTATGCCCGAAGGATGGTGAGGAAAATGACCGACGACGCTGCCGCCCGCGCCCAGGTAGAACGCTGGGGGGACATGGTGTGGCGGCTGGCCCTGGCCCGCACCCGCCACGTCCAGGACAGCGAGGACGTGTTCCAGGAGGTGTTCTGCCGCTTTTTCCGCCACCAGGCGGAGCTGGAGAGCGACGAGCATCGGAAGGCCTGGCTCATCCGCTGCACCCTCAACTGCACCAACACCCTGCTGTCCGCCTCCTGGCGGAAGCACCTGCCCCTGGAGGAGGCCCTGGTCCGGGCGGTGCCGCCGGAGGACCGGGAGGCCTACGAAGCCGTGCTGGCCCTGCCCAAGCCCTACCGCACCGCCATCCACCTGCACTGTGTGGAGGGCTATTCCGTGGCGGAGATCGCCGCCCTGACGGGGGCCAGAGAGGGCACGGTGAAAAGCTGGCTGTCCCGCGGCCGGGAGAAGCTGGCCGCGGCGCTGAAAGGAGACGAATAACCTTGACGGATCGATACAAGCGGGCCAACGAGGCCCTGCACCCCACCGACAAAGCGGTGGAGGGTGCCCTGTCCGGGGGCGCGCCCCGGAAGCGCCGCAGCCCCCTGCGGGCGGCCCTCCCGGCGGCGGTGGCCGCCGTGCTGGCGGTGGCGCTGCTGGTGAACGGCGTCCCCGGCCTGGGGGGCGGAACCACCGCCTCCGCCGCCTACGCCCTGGCCCAGCCCGCCTACCCCGACCTGCCCAAAATGCCGGCGGAGCCCACGGCGGACAGCGAGGCGGCCTGGGAGCAGTTCAACGAAGATTACAGCGCCTGGTGGGACGCCTGGCGGGCCTACCGGAACGAGGCCCCCGGCCTGGACGAGCAGGCCGGCCTGCTCACCGCCCTGGAGGACTTCACCGCCGGCAGTACCGCCCTGGCCCTGGCGGGGGAGGGGAACGGGGTGTACTCCCCGGTGTCCCTGTGGTTTGCCCTGGCCATGCTGGCGGAGACCACCGAGGAGGACAGCCGGCGGGAGATCCTGGACGCCCTGGGGGCGGAGGACGTGGAGCAGCTGCGCGCCTGGGCCGACACCCTGTGGCACGCTCTCTACACCGACGACGGCACCGCCGCCGTCCTGCTGGGCACCTCCATGTGGCTGAACGAGGGAGTGGACTTCAACCAGGACACCCTGGACGCCCTGGCCGGGCACTACTACGCCGGGTCCTATCAGGTGCCCATGGGCACCGGCGAGGCGGATCAGGCCCTGGCTGACTGGACGGCGGAGCAGACCCGCGGCCTCATCGGCGCCGACGGCAAGGTGCTGGAGACTACCCCCGACACCCTGATGGTGCTGGCCTCCACCCTCTACGCCATGGGCCGCTGGGTCAACGAATTCCAGCCCGAGAACAACACCGACGACGTCTTCACCGCCGCCGACGGCACGCAGCAGCAGGCGGAGTTCATGCACCGCACCGAGGACGCCAACTTTATCCGCCGGGAGGGCTATCAGGCGGCGGCCCTCAACAGCACCGCCGGCCAGGTGGTGTTCGTCCTCCCCGACGAGGGGGTGGCCCCCCGGGACCTGCTGGCTGACCCGGACTTCCTGGGCAGCCTGGACGTGTACGGCGAGGACGGCATTTACGGAGAGGTGCAGTGGTCCCTGCCCAAGTTCGATGTCAGCTCTGATTTGGATCTGAAATCCACCCTCACCGGCCTGGGGATCACCTCTGTGCTGGACCCGGAAGCCTCCGACTTCTCCCCCCTCACCAGCACCGAGCCGGTGTGGCTGGACCAGGCCAAGCAGATCGCCCGGGTGCAGGTGGACGAGCAGGGCTTCCAGGCCGCCGCCGTCACCCTGCTGGCCATGTCCGGCGCCGGAGCCCCGGAGGATGATCCCAGGATCTGCGTCATGGATCTGGACCGGCCCTTCCTGTTCGTCATCCGCTCCGACGACGCCGTCCTCTTCGCCGGGGTGGTGGATTCCCTGGCGTGAGGGTTTGACCGCCGGGACCCCACGGCATGACCCGCAGCGGTGCGTAGGGGCGGGTCCCAGACCCGCCCACAGCCGCGCCGTATTTATACCGTAGGGCCGACCTGCGGCCGCCCGCGGGCGCGCACTGCGCGCCCCTACGGATGACGACCTCTGACAAAAACCGCCCCTGGGGCCGGAATTTCCGGCCCCAGGGGCGGTTTATTTGCATATCTTACCGCAGCACGGCCCCGCAGTCCTTTTCCAGGGCGGCCAGGATGCTCTTTACGTCCTCGTCCGCCTCTTCCGCCGTCAGACTCCGGTCGTCGGAGCGGAGGGTGAGGCTGAAGGCCACGCTTTTCCTGCCCTCGGGGATGGGGGCGCCGGTGTAGATGTCGAAGAGCTCCACATGCTTCAGCAGGCCCTTGGCCCCACGGCGGATGCAGTCCTCCAGGGTCCCGACGGTGACGGCCTTGTCACACACCACGGCGATATCCCGGGTAACAGCGGGGAACTTGGGCAGAGGCACATACTCAGGGTCTGCACCCTTGGCCAGCATCAGCTTGTCAAAGCTCAGCTCGGCGCAGTAGAGTTCCCCGTCCACGCCGTAATTCTGGGCCACCAGGGGGTGGATCTGGCCGAAAATGCCGATGCAGGTCTCGCCGCTCCACACCGAGGCGCAGCGGCCCGGATGATAGGACGCGTCGCTGGGAGAGCCCAGAGGCCGCTCAAAACGGACGTTTTCCGCCCGGATCTCCCGCAGGATGGCCTCGACGGCGCCCTTCATGGTATAAAAGTCCATGCCGTCGCCGTATGCACCCATAGAGAGCACCTTGGCCTCATTGGCCAGGCCGTCCGCCCCGCCGGGCAGATAGATGCGGCCCACCTCATAGAGCCGTGCGGACTTATTGCGGTAGTTCCAGTTCCGGGTGAGGATCTCCAGCATGGAGGGCAGGGTGGTGGTGCGCATGATGGAGGTATCCTCGCCCAGGGGATTGAGGATCTTGAAGCTGGTCCGGGCGGAATAGTCCTTGGGCCAGAGGATCTTGTCGTAATAGGTGGGGGAGATGAAGGAGTAGGTGATGATCTCGTCATATCCGCAGGCGCGGCACACGCCGCCCAGCTGACGCTCCAGCTGCTCGGCGTCGGAATAGCCGCCCAGGGTGGTCTGGCCCCGCATGAGGGTGGTGGGGATGTTGTTGTAGCCGTAGAACCGGGCCACCTCCTCCGCCAGGTCGGCGATGCCCTCCACGTCCCCCCGCCAGGAGGGAATGATCACGTCGGCGGGGCCGTTGGGGAAGTCGTGCTTCTCGGTGACGATGTTTACCCGCTCCAGGTACTGGTACATGTCCACGGCGGGGATATCGGTGCCCAGCAGGGCGTTGACCCGCTCCGGGTCCATGTGGATGACATGGGGCTGGGGCACGTAGTTGAGCACGTCGATGACCCCGTCCACCACCTGGCCGGCGCCCAGCAGCTCCACCAGCTCGCAGGCCCGCTCCACGGCGGGGAGGGTGTTCATGGGGTCCAGGCCCTTTTCAAACTTGGCGCTGGCCTCGGTACGCATGCCCAGGGCCAGGGCCCCCTTGCGGATGCAGGTGCCGTCGAAGCAGGCCGACTCGAACACCACGTCGGTGGTGTCGGAGACGATCTCGGAGTTCTCCCCGCCCATGATGCCCGCCAGGCCCACGGCCCGGGTCTCGTCGGCGATGACCAGGTGATTGGCGTTGAGCCTGCGCACCTGCCCGTCCAGGGTGGTGAGCTCCTCGCCCTCCTCCGCCCGGCGGACGATGATCTTCCCGCCCTTTACATAGCGGTAGTCAAAGGCGTGCATGGGCTGGCCGTATTCCAGCATCACGTAGTTGGTGATGTCCACGATGTTGTT
>CALXEB010000076.1 GCA_944387215.1 uncultured Flavonifractor sp.
GGAATTGGCAGACTCGCTAGATTCAGGTTCTAGTGTGCATTACGCACGTGCGGGTTCAAGTCCCGCCTCGCGCACCACAAAAAATGACCACGCCTGCGGGTGTGGTCATTTTCATTTATAGTCCGCCCCGCGCCGCGGGGCGGCCGCGCTCTGCGGCCCGTCCAGGAGGGCCGGCCGCCGGGCCTGCAACGATCGTGACGGGAGGTCGGGACACATGATCGGCATCATCGACGTGGGCGGCGGGATGCGGGGCATCTACACCGCCGGCGTGTACGACTATCTGCTGGACCACAAGGTGCGGGTGGACTACTGCCTGGGCGTGTCCGCCGGGGCGGCCAACCTGGTATCCTACCTGTCGGGCCAGCGGGGGCGCAACCATCGGTATTATACCAACTATGCCAACCGGCCGGAGTATATGAGCCTGGGCAATTACCTGAAAAAGGGCTCCTATTTCGACGTGGACTATATCTACTCCACCCTCAGCGATTCCCACGGGGAGGACCCCATCGACTACGCCGCCTTCGCCGCCGACCCCACCCCCTACGTGGTGGTGGCCACCGACGCCGAGACCGGCCTGCCCCGCTACTTTACCCGGGCGGACGTCCACCCGGATGATTTCGACGTGGTAAAGGCCTCCTGCTCCCTGCCCATCGCCTGCCGGCCCTATGTCATCGACGGGGTGCCCTACTTTGACGGCGGCATGTCCGACCCGGTGCCCTACCGCCGGGCCATGGACGACGGGTGCGACCGGGTGGTGGTGCTCCTCACCCGGCCCAAAGACTTCCGCCGTCCCCCGCTGAGCCACCCGCAGGCCGCCCGGCTGGCCCTACGCCATTATCCCCGGGCGCTGGAGGCGCTGCTCCGGCGGCACCTGGTCTACAACCAGGCGCTGGACGAGCTGGCAGAGCTGGAAAAGCAGGGCCGGGCCCTGGTGCTGGCCCCGGCAGACATCGACGGCATCAGCACGCTCCGGCGCAACGCCATGGCCATGGAGCGGCTGTACGGCTATGGCTACCAGGACGGAGCCAAGCTGGAGCGCTTTCTTTCAGCCAACTGAAGAGACGGGGCGCGGGCCCTTTCGGGAGCCCGCGCCCTTTTTCTATCCGCGCCCGCCGGGCGCCAGCCATATACGGAGGGAATCCCATGATCCAGATCTCCAACATCCACCTGCCCCTGGAGGGCGGGGAAGATCAGCTGCGGAAAAAAGCCGAGCGCATCCTGGGCCTGCGGCCGGGGCAGATCGAACAGATCGACCTGGTCCGGCAGTCTGTTGACGCCCGGCGGAAAAGCGACGTCCACTACGTCTGCACCGTCCGGGTTTCGGTCCCCGGGGAGGCGAAAGTGCTGGCCCGCTGCCGGGACAAAAACGTGACGGCCTGGCGGGCGGAGCCCTATGTGTTCCCCCCGGTGCGCCGGACCTCTCCCCTGCCCCCGGTGGTGGCGGGCATGGGGCCGGCGGGGCTCTTCGCCGCCCTGTTCCTGGCCCGGGCGGGCCTGCCCCCCGTGGTGCTGGAGCGGGGCCGGCCGGTGGAGGAGCGGACGGAGGACGTGGAGCGCTTCTGGGCCACCGGGCAGCTCTCCCCCGCCTCCAACGTCCAGTTCGGCGAGGGGGGCGCGGGCACCTTCTCCGACGGGAAGCTCACCACCGGCACCCACGACGGCCGCATCCCCGCGGTGCTCTCGGCCCTGGTGGAGTTCGGCGCCCCCGCCGACATCGTATGGAGCCACAAGCCCCACATCGGCACCGACGTGCTGCGCACGGTGGTGAAAAACCTCCGGCAGGAGCTCAGGCGCCTGGGCTGCGACGTGCGCTTCGGGCACCGGCTCACCGGCCTGGAGATCCGGGACGGCCGGCTGGCCGCCGTCACGACGGAAAACGAGCAGGGCGGGCGGGTGGACGTCCCCTGCGACGCCCTCATCCTGGCCCCCGGCCACTCCGCCCGGGACACCTTTCGGATGCTGCATGAGGCCGGCGTGCCCATGGAGCAGAAGGCCTTCGCCGTGGGCGTGCGCATCGAGCACCGGCAGGCCGCCATTTCTCAGGTCCAGTACGGCCCGGCCTGGGAGCGCCTGCCGGCGGCGGACTACAAGCTCTCCTGTCACCTGCCCAACGGCCGCTCCGCCTTCACCTTCTGCGTCTGTCCCGGGGGCCAGGTGGTGGCCGCCGCCAGCGACTACGGCCAGGTGGTCACCAACGGCATGAGCCTGCGCGCGCGGGACGGGGCAAACATCAACGGCGGCTTCCTGGTGGGGGTGGGGCCGGGGGACTTCCCCGGGACCGACCCACTGGCCGGGGTGCGCTTCCAGGAGCAGTGGGAGCGGGCAGCCTGGGACCTGGGCACCGGGAACGCCCCGCCGGTCTTCGACCCCTCCCGCCCCATCTTTCACGCCCCGGCCCAGCGGGTGGGGGACTTCCTGGCCGGCCGGCCCTCGGAGGGGCCGGGGGCCATCCGCCCCACCTACCGCCCCGGGGTGACCTGGACCGACCTCTCCCGCTGCCTGCCCGGCTGCGTGACCGACACCCTTCGGCAGGCCCTGCCCCTCTTTGATAGGAAGGTCAGCGGCTTTGCCGAGCCGGACGCCGTCCTCACCGGGGTGGAGACCCGCTCCTCCTCCCCCGTGCGCATCCTCCGGGACGAGACCTGCCAGTCCGCCCTCCGGGGCCTCTACCCCTGCGGCGAGGGGGCGGGGTACGCCGGGGGGATCATGAGCGCCGCCGTAGACGGCATCCGGGTTGCGGAAGCGGTGGCGGGGGGAAAATAACCTGCGGCGGTAAGCTCCCCCCTCAGTCAGCCTGCGGCTGACAGCTCCCCCGCAAGGGGGGAGCTGTGCGGGATGGACCGCGGCGCGGTTCGTTTTCGCGGAGAATTCCCTACCTCCCCCCCTCGCGGGGGAGGTGCCCCCGAAGGGGGCGGAGGGGGGGCGCTCACAGCCCACGCGGGTTGAAATGCGGCCGCCATACGTCCACCCCCTCAGTCAGCCTGCGGCTGACAGCTCCCCCGCAGGGGAGAGCTGGGCTGCTTAAACTGTCCCCGATCCCTGTCCCGTCGTTGCGAGCCAGTCCGCAGACTGGCGCGGCAATCCGCCCCCCCACATCTCACCCCGCACCGGGCACCCTCCCTGCCTCCCCCCTCGCGGGGGAGGTGCCCCCGTAAGGGGGCGGAGGGGGGCGCTCACAGCCTACGCCGGTTGAAATGCGGCCGCCGTACATCCACCCCCTCAGTCAGCCTGCGGCTGACAGCTCCCCCGCAGGGGGGAGCCATGCAGGGCGGGCGGCCGCCGCATATTTTTCTGCCTTTGTGCAATCATTCGCCCCCTTCAGGTGTGTACAGGGTGAAAGGAGAGAGCGCCATGGCCATGCAGCTCCGGGGGGACGCCCCCTTCTCCTACGCGATGGAACACTATCTGGACACCGTGTACCGGGCGGCGTACCACAACGCCCCCACGGTGCAGGACGCCGAGGACGTGACCCAGGAGGTCTTTGAGGCCCTGCTGCGCAGCGGCAAGGCCTTCGCCGACGGGGAGCATCTGAAGGCGTGGCTGCTGCGGGTGACGGTCAACAAGTGCCGCAACCTCCACCGGGCCAGGCGGCAGACCGAGGTGCCCCTGGCGGAGGCCGACGCCCCCCAGCCGGGGCCGGAGCCCTCCGTGCTGGACGAGGTGCGCTCGCTGCCCGAGCCCTACCGCAACGCCATCTACCTGCACTACATCGAGGGCTATACCGCCAAAGAGATCGGGGAGATCCTGGGCGCCAAGCGAAACACGGTGCTGTCCTGGCTGTCCCGGGGGCGGCAGGCCCTGCGGGAGCGGATGATCGGAGGCTTTGACGATGCGGAATAGACTGGATTATCTGGTCCAGGCGGAGGCCCTCCGCGCCTCCCCGGACCTGCGGGCGCGCATCAACGCCCTGGCGGGCACGGTACGGCCCCGGCGGAGATTCCGGCCCTGGATGGGCCTGTGCGCCTGCCTGGCGGTGGTGCTGCTGGGGGTGGGGACCTTCACCGGGGTGCTCCCCCTGCTGCCCGTCGGCGGAAGCGCCGGGGGCGCCGGCCACGACGAGGCGTCCACCTTCATGTCCTACGCCGGGCCGGTGTTCCCCCTGACCCTGCGGGAGGAAAATGACAGCATTACGGCCCAGCGGGACATCACCCTGGACTTTGCCCCCTGGGAGCGGGTGTGGGTGGAGTCGGAGAGCCTGGAGGAGGGGGGCTACTGGCGCTCCTCCGACGACATTCTGGTCACCGATTCCTACACCCTGACCAATTCCTCGGCGGAGGAGCAGACCCTCACCCTCCTCTATCCCTTCGCCGCCGGGCTGCAGATGCTGGGCAGGAACACGCCCACCCTGACCCTGGACGGGGCGGAGCTGGAGGCCGCCCTGCGGGTGGGGGCCTACTCCGGCGGGTTCGAGGGGGTGTGGAGCGGCGCCATCGGCGGCGATCCGAAGGGCAGCGTCAACCTGGACTACGCCGAGAGCTGGGAGGACTACGCCGCCGCCCTCTCCGACGGCGCCTATCTGGCCAACGCCCTGGGGGAGGGGCCCGATGTGGGCGGCATCCCCGTGGTGGTCTATCGGTTCACCGATCCCTACGGGCCGGCGGCGGACGAACAGGCGGGCATACCCAACCCCTCCATCCGGGTGTCCTTCGACCTGGACTACGACGCGACCACCGTGCTGGGTTGGGGCTTCCACATGGGGGCCTTCGGCCGGGAGGACGGAACCATGGTCCAGGGCTTCTCCATCCCCCAGCCGGGGGAACGGGACTACGGGGAAGATGTGCACTATCTGCTGGTGCTGGGGGAAGACGTCCGAAACATGACCACCGGCGGCTACGTCACCGGCGGCACCGACCCGGACACCCCCGCTCTGGAGGACTGCGGGGTGACGGTGGAGCGGTACGAGAGCGATCTGGACGCCGCGCTCCGGGAGATCCTGACCCCCGAGTGGGAGGACCTCCGCCGGCGCACCTACGAGCAGGACGGTATGGAGCTGGACCTAGACTTTGAGACCTGGTACCGGGCGGTGCTGGAATACCTGTTCTCCTACGGCATCCTCTCTGACAGCGGGGCGGAGCGGTACGACGCCGGCTGGCTGGAAAGCATCGAGGAGGGACTGGATCGGGTGTGCTGGCTGGAGGCCCGGATCACCATCCCCGCCGGGGGCAGCGTGGAGCTGATTGCCTCCATGACCAAGCAGGCCAGCTTCGACTACTACTGCGCCCACACCGAAAACCGGGAGGTCAAGGGCTACGACCTGGTGACGGAGCTGGGTTCCAACCTGGCCTGCACGGCCCAGACCGCCACCCTGGCCGACCGGGGCTTTATCGAGATCGTCCGGCAGAACTTCGGCTTCGACCTGGAAAACGGAGTGAACACCGTCACGCTGGATCAGGCGCAGGAGCACTTCTACCTGGAAGTCAGGCGTGCGGCGGAATGACCGGCGGGCGGGCGCGCCGGGCCGCCGCGCCTCACGAAGTGGACCTGCGCCCCTGTAGGGCGGGGCGGCGCGGAGACCGCCCCCTACGGGCACCCGGCCCCCGTCGGCATGTAGGGGCGAGGCTCCGTCCCCGCCCTCGGGCGGATGATATCCGCCCCTACTCACTCCTAATTCTTAATTTAAAGCCGAACAGAGCCCCGCGCCGCATAACGGCGCGGGGCTCTGTTCGGCTGTTCAGCGCTTTTCCATGGGCACATAGTCCGTGTGCCGGCCCACGTATTTGTAGGCCGGGCGGATGATCTTGCCCATGTTGATGAGCTCCTCAATGCGGTGGGCGGACCAGCCGGCGATGCGGGCCATGGCGAAGAGGGGGGTGTACAGCTCCAGGGGCAGGTCCAGCATGTGGTAGACGAAGCCGGAGTAGAAGTCCACGTTGGCGGACACGCCCTTGTACATCTTCCGCTCCCCGGCGATGACCTCGGGGCCCAGGCGGGCCACCAGGGAGTAGAGCTCATACTCCTCCGTGCGGCCCTTCTCCCGGGAGAGCTTCTCCACGAAGGACTGGAGCAGGTTGGCCCGGGGGTCGGACAGGGAGTAGACCGCGTGGCCCATACCGTAGATGAGCCCCGCCTTGTCAAAGGCCCGCTTGTCCAGCAGGGCCTGGAGATAGGCCTTCACCTCGTCCTCGTCCTTCCAGTCCCGCACATGCTCCTTCATATCCTCAAACATGCGCACCACCTTGATGTTGGCGCCGCCGTGCTTGGGGCCCTTGAGGGAGGCCAGGGCGGCGGCCATGCAGGCGTAGGTGTCGGTGCCCGAGGAGGTGACCACATGGGTGGTGAAGGTGGAGTTGTTGCCGCCGCCGTGCTCGGCGTGGAGCGTCAGGCAGATGTCCAGCACATGGGCCTCCCAGAAGGAATAGGAGGAGTCGGGCCGCAGCAGGGAGAGGATGTTCTCCGCCGCGGACAGTTCCGGCCGGGGGGCGTGGATATAGAGGCTGTTGCCGCTTTTATAGGTATAGGCCTGATAGCCGTAGACACTGAGCATGGGGAACAGCGAAATGAGCTGCACGCACTGGCGCATGACGTTGGGCAGGGAGATATCGTCGCAGCGGTCGTCATAAGAGGCCAGGTTGAGCACGCTGATGGCCAGGGAGTTCATGATGTCGTGGCTGGGGGCCTTGAGGATGATGTCCCGCACAAAGTTGTTGGGCAGGGTACGGTAGTAGGACAGCTGCTGCCGGAAGCTCTCCAGCTCCGCAGCATTGGGCAGGCGGCCCAGCAGCAGGAGATAGGCGGTCTCCTCAAAGCCGAAGCGGCCCTCTTTCAAGGCGCCGGCCACCAGCTGCTCCACATCCACGCCGCGGTAGTACAGCTTGCCGTCGCAGGGCTGCTCCTGGCCGTCCACCACCTTTTTGGCCACAATATCAGAGACCTCGGTAAGCCCCGCCAGCACGCCCTTGCCGTTCAGATCCCGCAGGCCGCGCTTGACGTCATACTTGACAAAGTCGCCGGGGTCGATCTGGCTGTTGGACAGGGCCTGAGCCGCCAGGGCTTCGATCTCAGGGGTGATCTCACAGTACTTGGGATTGCTCGCCATAGAAACCCTCCATTCTCTTCCGTTTCGGCGCCGCTGCGCCGGCATATTTCTTGCCTCTGGGTTTAATTGGATACAACTTACCATAAAAATGTTACCATTTTATGAATCTGCCTGCCAAACTTCCTGCAAAAACAAAAAAGCGCCGGGCAGCCCTATGGGTTGTCCGACGCCTTTCCGTCAGAACAGGTCTTTCTTTTTCAGCAGGACGGCGGCCACCAGGACCACCACGCCCACGATGGCCAGGGGGATCCACCAGAAGTGGTCCAGGGGCAGGCCGGTGGTGATATTCATGCCGTAGAAGCCGAAAATGATGTTGGGGATGGCCAGCAGGATAGTGATGGAGCTGAGGACCTTCATGGTCACGTTCAGGTTGTTGGAGATCACGGAGGCAAAGGCGTCCATCATGCCGGAGACGATGGAGGAGTAGATGTTGGCCATCTCAATGGCCTGGCGCACCTCAATGAGCACATCCTCCAGCAGGTCGTGGTCCTCCTCATAAAGGGTGATGATCCGCCCGCGGAGGATCTTCTCCAGGGTGACCTCATTGGCCTTCAGGGAGGTATTGAAGTAGACCAGCGACTTCTCCAGGTCCAGCAGCTGGATCAGTTCTTTGTTCCGCTGGGACTTGTAGAGCTGGCGCTCCATATAGCTGTAGATCTTGTCGATCTGCTTCAGGTATTGCAGGAATCGTTTTGCCACCTGCAAAAGCATATAGAGGATGAAGCTGGTGCGCTTCTGGGTCTCGGCGTTGCGCACCAGGCCGTCCTGAAAGTCCTTGATGATGGTGGATTCCTTCAGGCAGACGGTGATGATGTGCTTCTGGGTGACGATGATGCCCAGAGGCAGGGTGGAGTACACCACCGCGTCGTCCTTCTCCACCGAGGGTACGTCGATGATGATGAGGGTCTGCCCCTCCTCGGTGTCGATGCGGGAGGTCTCCTCCTCGTCCAGGGCGGCCCGGAGGAAGGTGGGCTCCACCCCCAGCGTGAGGGCCACGGTGTTCAGTTCATCCTCGCTGGGGTAGGTGAGATTGACCCAGCAGCCGTCCTGCACGGCATCCAGCCGGGTCATTTTCCCATTGATGGTCTTGTGGATAGAGAGCAAAATGATCACGCCTTTCCCGGCGCGGAAAAGGGCACAAAAATCCCGCGCCGTCCTGTTCTTGCTGCCCGGCGGGATCCCCCTCCGGGCGCGCGGCAGACCAGGCGCGCGGGTCGAGACCGGCAGGGCCGGTCAGACGGGTCGCCCATGCGCCGCGCTGTGTACATGATAAGTTCGACTCAGAGGGTCACCGCTCACGGCGCATATCACTCCTTTTTTCCTGCATTCCCGGCCGAAGCCGGGCCAACATTTATTATAAGCCCCTTTTCCCCGGATTGCAACCCCCGTTTTGCAGCCGCCGCGCCCAGGCGGAGGCGAAAGGGTACAGGGCTGGGGCAAAAACAGGGCGCGGGATATCGGTCCCGCGCCCTGTCCATCACATTTTCTCACTTGCCCCGATTGAAGATCTTGAAGATATCCTCGAAGGGATCGTCCTCCGCGGAGGCGGCGGGCTTGTCCGCCGGCGCCTCCTGGGTCTGCTGGGCCTCGGCCTGCTTCTCCGCCGCGGCGGTGAAGGGCTTGCTGGGCATGGCGCCCTCCCGCTCCTCGAACCCGGTGGCAATGACGGTGACCCGGATCTCGTCCTCCAGAGTATCGTCGAAGGCCGCGCCGAAGATGATGAGCGCGTCGGGGTGGGCGGCCTGCTGCACCAGGTTGGCGGCGGTCTCCACCTCCTCCAGGCCGATGTCCATGGAGCCGGT
>CALXEB010000077.1 GCA_944387215.1 uncultured Flavonifractor sp.
GATCTTCGTGAGGGAGGCCTCCATGGAGGCGGCGGCGAACACCACCACCTCCACCGGCTCGCGCTCCGGGCCGGCGGCGCCGGTGTTCGGGGCGGGGGAGTCCGCCGTGCCGGCGCCGCCGCCGCAGGCGGCCAGGCTCAGGGTGAGGCCCAGGGCAAGGGCCAGGGCTGCAATTCGTTTCATGATAATTCTCCTTTACAAAATGGTAGGCGTATCCGTTTCCGAACACACCCCGGCCCGCTGCCATGGCGTTGGCTCGCTTTAGGTCCACGGGCTCGAAGAATCTATATCAAACAGGCCGGACGGCCTGCGCTGTACCCGTATTTATTTCTCCACGGCACAATTTCCTGCAGACCCCTTCAAAATCTCCAGCCCGTGGCCCAGGGCGGGGAGGATGAACTCCAGGCACTCCCGCGCCGCCTTGGGGCTGCCGGGCAGGTTGACGATGAGGGACCCCTTGCGTATCCCCGCCTCCCCCCGGGAGAGCATGGCCCGGGGGGTGATCTGCAGGGAGTTCCACCGCATGGCCTCGGCAATGCCGGGGGCGGGCCGCTCCGTCACCGCCCGGGTGGCCTCCGGCGTCAGGTCCCGGGGGGAGAAGCCGGTGCCCCCGGTGGTGAGCACCAGGTCGGCGATATCGCCGTCGCACAGGCGCTTCAATTCTCCGGCCAGGGGCTCCACCCCGTCGGGCAGCAGGGCGGTGTGCACCACCGTATACCCCGCCTCTTCCAGCAGCGCCCGGATCACCGGGCCGCTTTTGTCCTCCCGCCGCCCGGCATAGCCGGCGTCGCTGAGGGTGATGATGGCCGCCCGCATGGTCATCCCTCCTCCAGAATGGTCAGCTCGTCCCCCACAGAGATGGTCCCCCCGCGGAGCACCCGGGTGAATACGCCCTCCCGGGGCATGATGCACTCCCCCATGGCCTTGTAGATCTCACAGTGGCTGTGGCACTCCTTGCCGATCTGGGTCAGCTCCAGCACCACGTTGTTGCACCGAAATTTCGTCCCGATGGGCAGAGCCTTGAAGTCGTACCCCTTCACCACCAGGTTCTCCCCAAAGGCCCCGTCCTCCACCGCGGCCCCCCGGGCCCGGAAGTCGTTGATTTTCTCGGCGGACAGCAGGGACACCTGCCGGTGCCACTTCCCGGCGTGGGCGTCCCCCTCAATGCCCCAGTCCGCCACGAACCGGGCCGAGCCCACGTTCCGCTTCTGCGTGCCCTTCTTCTCACTGATACACACGGCAATTACTCTGCCCATGCGCTAGCCTCCGATCTGATACATGCTCCGCCCCTCGTCCTCCGCCGTGCCGGGGGCGGAGAAGTGATGGCAGGCGGGCTTGGCGAAGATGGCCTCCGCCATGGCGGCGCGGAGGGCCCCGTCGTCCGCCCCCGCGTCCAGCAGGGCCTTCAGGTCCACGCCCTTATCGTATTGCAGGCAGGTCTTGAGGAACCCCCCGGCGGTGAGCCGCACCCGGTTGCAGCGCTCGCAGAACCGGTGGCTCACCGCGCTGATGAACCCCACCCGGCCGGTGAAGCCGGCAAAGGTCACATACCGGGCCGGCCCGCCGCCGCCCCCCTGGGGGCAGGGCAGGGCGGGGCCGAAAGCCTCCTCCAGCCGGGAGAGAACCTCCTCCTGGCCGGCGCCGGTCATGGCGGCCCCCAGGCCGATGGGCATCAGCTCGATAAACCGCACGTCCAGGGCCCTGTCCCGGGCCAGGGCGGCCAGGGGGGCCCACTGGTCCCGGTTCTCCGCCAGGGGCACGCAGTTGAGCTTCACCCTCAGCCCCGGGACGGCCAGCGCCGCCTTCAGCCCCGCCAGGGCCTCCGGCAGCCTGTCCCGCCGGGTGATGGCGGCGTACTGCCCCCGGTCCAGGGTGTCCAGGCTCAGGTTCACCCCGTCCAGCCCCGCCGAGCGCAGAGCGGGCAGCTGCTCCGCCAGGCGGACGCCGTTGGTGGTGAGGGCCACGGCGCGGATGCCGTCCACGGCCTTCAGGGCCGCCACCAGCCGGTCCAGCCCGCGGCGCACCAGGGGCTCCCCGCCGGTGAGGCGCACCGTGTCCACCCCCAGCTCCGCTGCCAGGCGCACCAGCCGGACGATCTGTTCGTAGGTGAGGATGCGGCTGTGCTCCACCCATTCCACGCCGTCCTCCGGCATGCAGTAGCGGCAGCGCAGATCGCACCGATCGGTGACTGACACCCGCAGGTATCGGATCTGCCGCCCGTACTGGTCAAGCACCGCCCCGTACCTCCTTTACATACTCGATCAGCACTGCCGCCGCCCCGGCCCCATCCCCCAGGGGGAGGACGGGCACCCCGGGCAGGGCCAGGGGCAGGTCGGTGACCAGGGCCAGCAATGTGGCCGGGTCGCACACCGGCGCGGCCGACACTGCCCCCCGCACCACCTCGATCTTGGGCCAGGCCGAGCCCTTGAACCCCTCCAGCAGCACCAGGTCCGCCTCGGGAAAGCAGACAATCAGGGCCCCCTCATCCACCGCCTGCCGGCGGATGAGCTTGAACTTCTCCCCGTCGAAGATGGCCGCGCCCACCGCCCCGGCGGCCAGCAGGCGGCCGGTGTCGGTGTCCGGCGGCTCCGGCTGGAAGGAGTGGCCGTCGTGCTTGACCACCGCCGTCCGCAGCCCCGCCGCCGCCAGATGGGGCAGCATGGCCTCTATCAGGGCGGTCTTGCCCGCGTTCTTCACCCCGGACACCGCCGCCACCGCCGGCCTACTGTTCACGGTCGTACACCCCCGACTTGCCGCCCTCCTTATGGACCAGGCGGATGTCCGTCAGCTCCATGGAGCGGTCCATGGCCTTGCACATGTCGTAGATGGTGAGCAGGGCGGCGGAGACCCCCGTCAGGGCCTCCATCTCCACCCCGGTTTTGCCGGTGAGGCGGGCGGTGCAGACGGCATGCACGGCGCAGGCCTCCTCCAGGATCTCGAAGTCCACCGAAAGGTGGGTGAGCATCAGGGGGTGACACAGGGGGATGAGCTCCCAGGTGCGCTTGGCGGCCATGATGCCCGCCACCCGGGCCACCCCCAGCACGTCCCCCTTGGCCGCCGTACCGGCCTTGATGGCCTCCAGCACCGGGCGGGAGACCTTAATGGTCCCCTCCGCCGCGGCGGCGCGCTCCGTGGGGGCCTTGCCCCCCACGTCCACCATCACGGCGTTGCCCGCCGCGTCAAAGTGATTGAATTTCGCTTCCATGGTGACCTCCTGTGTATTGGTGCGGCGGGCCGATGTGGGCATCGGCCCATACGGAGCGGAGCGCGGTTTATTTCCCATGTAGGGGCGGCCCCATGTGGCCGCCCGTCCCCCCCGTAGGGCGGGGGCAAGCCCCCGCCGCTCACAGCATCAAGATCTCGATCTCCTGTCCGACCTCCACCGGCCCGCTGCCCGCGGGGATGTCCGCCAGGCAGCTGCACCCCGCCAGGGAGCGCAGCTGCCCGGAGGCGTGGCCCTCCGGCAGGGTCACCCGCCCGTTTTCGTACCTTCCCCGCACGAACCGGCGGACAGTGCTGGCCTTGGGGAAGGGAGTGTCCAGCACCGCGGCCCGGCGCCGGGGCAGAAGGTGCGCTTCCCCGCTCAGGGCTGCCAGCAGGGGCCGGGCCAGCAGTTCAAAGGTGGTGAAGGCGGCAAAGGGGTTGCCCGACAGGGACAGGATGGGCTTGCCCTGCCAGAGGGAGAACATGGCCGGAGAGCCGGGCTTTACCCGGACCTTCCAGAACACCCGCTCCGCCCCCAGGAGGGGGAGGGCCTGGTGCAGGATGTCCCTGTCCCCCACCGACACCCCTCCGGTGGTGATGAGCAGGTCGCAGCCCTCCAGAAGCTCCGCCATGGCCGCCGCCGCCCGCTCCGGGTCGTCCCCCACCCGGGCCCCCGCGGCGCCGGGGAAGCCCAGTTCCGCCAGCCGGGCCAGCAGCAGGGCCTGGTTGGCGTCGTATATTTTTCCCGGCGGCAGCGGGTGGACGCCGGGGGGGACCACCTCGTCCCCCGTGGCCAGTACCGCCACCCGGGGCCGCCGGTGGACGGCCACCTGAGAAATGCCCGCCGAGGCCAGCACGCCCACCGCCGCAGCGTCGATCCGGGCGCCGGCGGGGAAGAGGGTCTCGCCGGCGCGATAGTCTTCGCCCCGGCGGATGTAGTTTTGGCGGGGCGGCAGGAAGATGGGCACCGAGACCGGCGTGCCCTGGTCGGTGTCCTCCTGGGCGGCCACACAGTCGCACCCGGCGGGCAGCATAGCCCCGGTCATCACCCGGGCGGCCTGGCCGGGACCCAGGGCGCGGGCGGGGACGGAGCCGGCGTACACAGTCTCCACCACGTCCAGCACGGCTGGGGCGCAGCGGCCCGCCCCAGCCAGGTCTGATGAACGCAGGGCGTACCCGTCCAGGGGGGAGCGGTCAAAGGGCGGCTGGTCCAGAGGGGCGGTCACCGCCCCGGCCAGGGTGCGGCCCAGAGCCGCGGAACTGGGAAGGACCTGCGTCCCAAGGGGCGGAAGGGCGCCGAGCAGAGCCTGGGCCTCCTCCAGGGAAAGGCTGGTGCGCATAGGCATCCTCTTTTCTTTCATCCGATCAAAAAAGGAGGGAGCGGCGGCGGAAAAGCCGACACTCCCCCCTTGAACGCAGACTGCGGGGCGGCGCGGCTCCTTTTCAAACACGGAAGGTCGGCCCGTTTCCAGACCGGCCCAGGCGGGGGCGCCATGGACAAAGCCAGAAGGCGGCCCCGCTCGGAGCGCGGGAACCATCAGGTGATATCCATCATTATAGCACATCCGGCCGAAAAAGGGAGAAAAAATTTGCGGGCGGCCGGAGGGCCGCCCGCGGACGGGAAAACTCAGAGCTTTTTGACGAACAGGGCGCGGATGGCGTTGAGGACGGCGAGGATCATGACCCCCACGTCGGCAAAGATGGCCAGCCACATATTGGCCAGGCCCAGGGCCCCCAGCGCCAGGCAGATCAGCTTGACGCCGATGGCAAAGACGATGTTTTCATAGACGATCCCCAGGCATTTCCGGGAGATCCTGATGGCTTTGGCAATCTTGAGAGGGTCGTCGTCCATAAGCACCACGTCGGCGGCCTCGATGGCCGCGTCGGACCCCATGGCGCCCATGGCGATGCCGATGTCGGCCCGGCGGAGCACCGGCGCGTCGTTGATGCCGTCCCCCACAAAGGCCAGCTTGTCCCGTTCCGGCTTGGCGCGCAGCAGGGCCTCCACTTTTTCCACCTTATCCGCCGGGAGCAGCTCGCTGTATACCTCATCCAGGCCCAGTTCCGCGGCCACCTGGTCGGCCACCTTCCCGGCGTCGCCGGTGAGCATGACCGTCCTGCGCACCCCGGCGGCCTTCAGGGCCTGGACGGCGGCCCCGGAGTGGGGCTTCACCACGTCGGAGATGACGATGTGCCCGGCGTATCTGCCGTCGATGGCCATGTGGATGATGGTGCCCACGCTGTGGCAGGGGATAAAGGGGATCCCCAGGCGGTCCATGAGCTTGTTGTTCCCGGCGGCCACGGCGTGGCCGTCCACCACGGCGGTGACGCCGTTGCCGCTGATCTCCTGGATGTCGCGCACCCGGCTGCGGTCGGGCTGCCTGCCGTATGCCCGCTGCAGGCTCTTGCTGATGGGGTGGGAGGAGGCGCTCTCCGCCAGGGCGGCATACTCCACCAGCCTGGCCTTTTCCAGCTCGGTATGGTGGATGCCGCTGACCTCGAACACCCCCTGGGTCAGGGTGCCGGTCTTGTCAAAGACCACGATCCTGGTCTGGGACAGGGTCTCCAGGTAATTGGAGCCCTTCACCAGTACGCCGGCCCGGCTGGCCCCGCCGATGCCGGCAAAGAAGGACAGGGGGATGGAGATCACCAGGGCGCAGGGACAGGAGATCACCAGGAAGGTGAGCGCCCGATAGATCCAGGTGTCCCAGTCGGCGGGAAGGCCCAGCCCCAGCGCCCGGACCAGAGGCGGCAGGAAGGCCAGGGCCAGGGCGGCCAGACAGACCGCCGGGGTGTAGACCCGGGCGAATTTGGAGATGAAGTCCTCGGATCTGGACTTGCGGGAGGAGGCGTTCTCCACCAGGTCCAGGATCCTGGATACGGTGGATTCCCCAAAGGGCCTGGTGGTCTGGACCTTCAGCACCCCGGTCAGGTTGATGCAGCCGCTGATGATCTCGTCCCCGGCCTTTACGTCCCGGGGCAGAGATTCGCCGGTGAGGGCCGCGGTGTTCAGGGTGGAGGTCCCATCGGTCACCACGCCGTCGATGGGCACCTTCTCCCCGGGCTGCACCACGATGACGGTACCTACCTCCACTTCGTCCGGGTCCACCTGCTCCAGCCTGCCCTCCCGCTCCACATTGGCGTAGTCGGGGCGGATGTCCATCAGCTGGGAGATGCTGCGGCGGCTCCTGCCCACGGCGTAGGACTGGAACCATTCGCCGATCTGGTAAAAGAGCATGACGGCCACCGCCTCGGTGTAGTCCCCGCTGCCCTCGTACAGGGCCAGGGCGATGGCGCCCACCGTGGCCACCGCCATGAGGAAGCACTCGTCGAACACCTGACGCCGGGCGATGCCGCGGGCGGCCTTGAGCAGGATGTCATAGCCGATGACCAGATAGGGGACAAGGTAGAACCCGAAGCGGACCCAGCCCTCCGCCGGGACAAAGTGCAGGGCGATGAGCAGGGCGGCGGCAAGGAGGATGCGCACGAGCATACGCGCTTGCTTCTTGTTCATGGAGGACACCTCCGATTCACAACGATTAAATAATTGTTTACTTAACAAGGGAAAGGAAAGCACCCTTCGGGGGCGCTTTCCCAGCTGCCTGCGGATCAGAGATAGACTTCGCAGTCGGCCTCCACCTTTTTGCAGTTTTTACGGACGGCCTGCATGACGTCCTTGGGGTCGTGCCCCTCCAGGAATTCCACGATCATCTTCAGGGTCATGAAATTGACGGTGCAGCTCTGGACCCCCTCGGTCCTGCGGGCGGCCTGTTCCATCTTGTTGGCGCAGTTGGCGCAGTCCACATCGATCCTGTAAGTCTTTTTCATGGCGGAACTCCTCTCTCGGCTTTGATATAACGATTAAATAATCTTTTAACTATTGATGTTATACACCAGTTCTCTGCCGCTGTCAAGCCCCGCGGAGAAAAAGTTTTGCTCCGCGCCGGTCCCACCCGGCGGCGGGGCGGAAACATGGGCTTTTTTGGAGCGGGAGATCGTGCTATAATAAGGATGATCTGAAAGCCTCTGAAAGGAGTGACCCAACATGACGGGTCAGGTACAGCTGCCCCATGACCACGGGCAGTCCATCGAGCGCCAGCTGGACCATATGCCCCAGGTGGAACAGTTCCAGACGGTGGCCAACATCTTCAAGCAGCTGGGGGACGGCAGCCGTATTCGGATCTTCTGGCTGCTGTGCCACTGTGAGGAGTGCGTCATCAATTTGTCCTCCATGGTGGACATGAGCTCCCCGGCGGTGTCCCACCACCTCAAGCAGCTCAAGTCCGCCGGGCTCATCCTCAGCAGGCGGGAGGGCAAGGAGGTCTATTACCGGGCCGCCGATACCGAGCAGGCCCAGCTGCTCCACCATATGATCGAGATCATGGTGGCCATCGCCTGCCCCTCCGCCCGGGGAGAAGGCAAGGCCGCGCCCTGACGGGAAAGGACGGGGAACGGGCCGGAACGGGCCGGCCCGGGTCGAATCAAGTCGAAAGAAATAGCCATAAATTTCCAGTAAAACCCTTGCGCAGACTGTCTGATTATGGTAAATTATAGATAACCGGTGAGAAGTCTTGGCCAGACGGCAAATGCAGAGCAGGAGGACCTGCTGGAAAGGGTGTCAGAAGTGGATATGAAGAAGCGGATCATAGTGGCCGACGCCAATGAGGAATTCCGGCGCATCCTGACGTCGGGCCTGTCGGCGGAGAGCGACATGGAGCTGGCAGGCGAAACGGGAGAAGGGCCGGAGGCCGTCCGTCTGGCCGAGCGGCTCAGGCCGGACGTGGTGGTCATGGATCTGGTGCTGAGCAAGATGGACGGGCTGGAGGTGCTCCAGGAGCTGTCAGAACTGAGCCAGAGGCCCAAGGTGCTGGTGCTGTCCAGCTTTGTGCGGGGCAGCGTGGCGGAGCTGGCCGCGGACAGGGGCGCGGACTACTACATGATGAAGCCCTGCCGGCTGGCGGCGGTGATGGAGCGGGTGCGCCAGCTGGCCGCCGGGGTCGGGGAGCTGGATGCCGAGGAGAGCCTGGACCTGGAGAGCACGGTCACCGCCATCATCCACGAGATCGGCGTGCCCGCCCATATCAAGGGCTACCAGTATCTGCGGGAATCGATCCTCATCGCGGTGAAGGATATGGACGTCATCAATGCGGTCACGAAGGTCCTCTATCCGGAGGTGGCCAAGCGCTTCGGCACCACCGCCTCCCGGGTGGAACGGGCCATCCGCCACGCCATCGAGGTGGCCTGGGACCGGGGAGACCTGGAGACCCTTCAAAAATACTTCGGCTATACGGTCTCAAACACCAAGGGCAAGCCCACCAATTCCGAGTTTATCGCCATGATCGCCGACCGCCTCCAGCTCCAGAGACGGGAGAAGTAGCCTCTTCCTTGCCCCAGGGGCCACAGCTCTCCCGGCGTGCCCGCTCCCCGGAGCCGGGCCGCCTGAGGAAGCGGGGGCGCCTGCGCGGAGAGGAGCGGGACAGCGCGGCTGGGATGAACGAAGAAGCGGCCTGTGCAAAGCACAGGCCGCTTTCGATTTGGTGGTACCAAAGTCAACCCCCGGCTATGCCGGGGGTAAAAAATAGCTTATAGCGAGGAGGAAAGTAGAAAA
>CALXEB010000078.1 GCA_944387215.1 uncultured Flavonifractor sp.
ATGGAGCATGTGGGCCAGACCGTCACCCTGGCGGGCTTCCTGGAGAACTTCCGGGAGGTGGGCGCCAACCTGGGCTTCCTGGTGCTGCGGGACTTCTACGGCACCACCCAGGTGGTGGCCGAGACCGAGGAGATGGTCAAGACCATCAAGGCCCTGAACAAGGAATCCGCCGTCCAGGTCACCGGCGTGGTGCGGGAGCGGGACAGCAAGAACCCCAAGCTGCCCACCGGCGACATTGAGGTGGTGCCCCAGACCATCGAGGTGCTGGGCCGCTGCCGCCACAACGAGCTGCCCTTCCAGGTGAACCGCAGCCGGGAGGCTGACGAGACCCAGCGGCTCAAGTACCGCTACCTGGACCTGCGCAACCCGGAGGTCAAGAACAACATCATCCTCCGCTGCCAGGTGGTGGCCGCCCTGCGCGCGTCCATGATCGACCACGGCTTCATGGAGATCACCACGCCCATCCTGACCGCGTCTTCCCCGGAGGGCGCGAGAGACTACCTGGTGCCCAGCCGGAAACACCCGGGCAAGTTCTACGCCCTGCCCCAGGCCCCCCAGCAGTTCAAGCAGCTGCTGATGGCCTCCGGCTTTGACAAGTACTTCCAGATCGCCCCCTGCTTCCGGGACGAGGACGCCCGGGGCGACCGCTCCCCCGGCGAGTTCTACCAGCTGGACATGGAGATGGCCTTTGCCGGCCAGGAGGACGTGTTCGCTGTGCTGGAGGATGTGCTCCCCCCCATTTTCGCCAAATACGGCAAATACAACACGGCCTCTGCGGCCCCCTTCCGCCGTATCTCCTACCTGGAGGCCATGGACAAGTACGGCTCCGACAAGCCGGACCTGCGCATCGACCTCACCGTGCAGGACGCCACCCAGGTCCTGGGTCCCTGCGGCTTCGGGCCCTTTGAGGGCAACACCGTCAAGGCCGTGGTGGTCACCGGCTTCGAGGGCACCCGCAAGCAGATCGACAAACTGTGCGCCGATGTGGAGGTGCAGGCCGGCGAGAAGGCCTACTGGTTCCGCTATGACGAGAACGGCGAGATCGTGGGCGGCATCGCCAAGTTCGTCCAGCCCATCAAGGAGCAGGTGGTGTCCGCCCTGGGGCTGGAAAAGGGCTGCTTCGTGGGCCTCACCGCCGGCAAGCTGCTCTCCGCCCAAAAGACCGCCGGCGTGCTGCGCTCCAAGCTGGGCGCCTTCTGCCCCGGCCACATGGATAAAGAGCGCTACGAGTTCTGCTGGATCGTGGACTTCCCCATGTACGAGATCGGCGAGGAGTCCGGCCAGCTGGAGTTCTGCCACAACCCCTTCTCCATGCCCAACGGCGGGCTGGAGGTGCTGAAAAAGGCCGCCAACCGGGAGATCGACCCCCTGTCCATCACCGCCTTCCAGTACGACCTGGTGTGCAACGGCGTGGAGCTCTCCTCCGGCGCGGTGCGCAACCACGACCCGGAGATCATGATCGAGGCCTTCCAGCTGGTGCGGCTGGGGGAGGACGACGTGAAGGCCAAGTTCCCCGCCATGTATAACGCCTTCACCTACGGCGCGCCCCCCCACGCCGGCATCGCCCCCGGCGTGGACCGCATGGTCATGCTTCTGGCCGGGGAGGACTCCATCCGGGAGATCATCCCCTTCCCCATGAATAAGAACGCCCAGGATTTGATGATGGGCGCGCCGGGCACCGTCACCCAGGCCCAGCTGGACGAGCTGCACATCGCCGTCACCGAGACCGAGGAGGAATAAGCGGCGCCATCCACCCGTTCAAACCCCGCCGCCCCGGCAGAGCCAATGGTTCTGCCGGGGCGGTTGCTTTTATATCGAATTGACAGCAATTTCCGTGCCTTCCTTGACTTTCTCTATGCAGGGGTCTATACTGAACTCATCAGTTGTTTCGGTTTTTGAAAATTCAGCCGCCAAAACATATCTCAAAAAAGAGAGAAGAAAGGAAACTGCACCATGAGACATTTGACCAAGCGCATCGCCGCGGCGGGGCTGGCCCTTTGCCTGACCCTGACCCTGGCCCCCGCCGCCCTGGCGGCGGAGAGGGGTGTGCTGACCTACACGGAAATTGCCGCGCCCAGGTATGAGGACTACCGGCCCTTCAGCGAGGGCCTGGCTGCGGTGAAGGAAAACGGCAAGTGGGGCTACGTGGATACCGACGGCAGCACCGTCATCCCCTTTCAGTACGACATGGCATGGCCCTTCAGCGAGGGGCTGGCCATCGTGGCCACCCTGGCCCAGACAGAGTATGAGGGGCAGGCCCTGGACGTCTATCGCCTGGGCTTTGTGGACCGCGCGGGGAACTACACGCCCTTCCTCCAGCACGGCGAGAACGGCTCCGCCGTTCCCCTGGAGGTGAGCCCTTACGACCTCTCCCCGTACGATATCTACCAGTTCCACAACGGGTACGTACTGCTGAAATTCACGTCCTTCCTGTACGGCACCGACGGCCTGCCCCTGGCCGGGACGCTGACGCCACTGGAGTCCCCCGGCGACGGGCTGATCCTCGGTATGCTGCCGGACGGATCCGGCATCGGATATATGGACACCCAGGGCATGCCGGTCAAGGTCTGGGACGAGGACTCCTACGAGTATTACGGCTCCTGGGTGACGGACGATGAGGGCAATCGGACGCAGTCCTTCCACTATATCTACGACGCCGGCTCCTTCAACCAGGGCCTGGCCCTGGTCTACCAGGCCACCGTCTACGCGGGCATGGACAGCACGATGCGGCGCATGAACCCGGCAAACCACAATCTGGGCTGGCTCTTCGGGCCGGAATTCAGCGGCGCGTGGCGCCTGAGCCAGTCGGACCAGCAGCCTTCCGGGGAAACGAATGTAACGAATGCAATTATTTCGTTTTCCGCCCGAATCGGTCTCATGGACCAGGACTTCAACTGGGTGGTGGAGCCCGGGGACATCGACGATTTTTATCCCGTGGACCGGGCCACCTGGCAGATATTCGGGGAGGCGGGCCTGGCCATGGTGAAGCGGGACGGCTACTGGGGCGCCATTGACAAAACCGGCGCCACGGTGATCCCCTTCCGATACGGCGGCCTGCGGCCCCTGCACGAGGGGCTGGCCGCCTTTGAGCAGAACGGCCTGTGGGGCTTCCTGGACGCCGGGGGCGGCGTGGCCATCCCCGCCCGGTACCTGCTGGTCACCGACTTCCAGAACGGCATCGCCCTGGCGTTCGACGACACCGGCCTCTGGTTCATCGACCAAACCGGCACGCCGGTTCAGTGGGCGGGGCCTGACAACCTCTCCGACCTTTACGCTTTCACCACTGCGGACGAGGAAAACCAGATCCTCCAGGTGACCCTCCGCCAGATGGATGAGTACCTCTTTGTCCAGAAGGACGGCAAATACGGCTTCGGGAGCATGGAATACCAGCCCGCCCGGCCCGCTGGGGAGGAAATGAGCGCCTGGGCCTATGAGGAGGTCACCGCCGCCATCGAGGCGGGCCTGGTGCCCGACTACCTGCAGGATCTGTATCTGAACAACATCACCCGCGCCGAATTCTGCGATTTGACCATCCAGGCCGTTGAGGAGATCACCGATCGGGACATTGGGGACGTGGTGCAGGAGCAGACCGGCAAGTCGCTGTACGACTGGATGGACGAGTACCCCTTTAATGACACCAGCGACAGCAACGCCATCGCCGCCTACGCCCTGGGCATCGTCACCGGCCGGGGCAACGGGGTGTTCGACCCCTACGCCTCCATCACCCGGCAGGAGGCCGCCGCCTTCCTGATGCGCTCTGCCAAGGTGCTGGGCATGGACACCGGCAACGTGGCCGTGGCCGGCTTCACCGACAGCGGCGATGTGGGCGTGTGGTTCACCGACGCGGTGAACTTCGTCTACCAGATCAACGTCATGAGCGGTACCGGCAACAACACCTTCTCCCCCCTGGGTTCCTACACCCGGGAGCAGTCCTACGTAACCATCTACCGCCTGTTCCAGGCGGTGATGGCGCAGCTCTGAGCCCCCAGCGCTTAAAAGGCCCGGCGGAGTCACTCTGACTCCGCCGGGCCTTCCGCTTTCGGCGTGACGATGAGCTCGAAGAGCCGCTCGGCCTTGGGGGGATCGCCGCCCGCCGCCTTCCACCCCGCCACAAAGGCCAGGCGCACCATGGAAAACAGGTAGTTCTCCGCCTCATCGTACTCGTGCCGCTCCAGGAAGTTGGAGAAGGCCTCTTCAAATTCGTTTGTGTGCATCATATATATCACCTGGTAGGATTATAGGCGATAATATCCGATTCGTCAATATTTTATCGTGTTCCATGCTATATTTTTTCAGGTGATACTATGAAGCCGCTGAAAAGCAAAGTCAGCCTGACCCTGGATCAGCCTGTAATTGAGAAAATCCAGGCACTGGCCGAACAACAGGACCGCTCCCTGTCCAGCTATATCAACCTGGTGCTCCGGGCCCACCTGGAGGAGCTGGAGCGCAAAGCGGACCCGTAAGGGCCGCGGCATACATTATTATTACAATAAGGAGAGGGCCTGCCGCGCGGCAGGCCCTCTCCTGCGTCCTGTTTCAGAGTGCCATTTGGGGGATGCGGATTGCCGCGCCAGTGTGCGCACTGGCGCGCAATGACGGGGTGGGGGGAGGGGACGGGGGGGGCCGTAAGGCCTACTCCTCGTCCAGCTTGAGCACGGCCATAAATGCCTATGTCGGGATTTGTACCGTCCCCAAAGAGCGCATCTTCTTCTTGCCCGCCCCACAAAGGGTAGCCCTTTGCGGGGACCCCATTTTATTTGACATGCTCGGGCGGAGTGAATCCGCCCTGCGCCAAGGTTTTGGCCTCCGGCCAAAACGCTTGTACGGCGCACAGCGCCGCCCCGCGCTGCGGGGCTCCAGAGGGCAACAAGAAGATGCTTCCCGTTTACTCCTCGTCCAGCTTGAGCACGGCCATGAAGGCCTCGGTGGGGATCTGCACGGTCCCCAGACTCCGCATCTTCTTTTTGCCCTCTTTCTGCTTTTCCAGCAGCTTCTTCTTGCGGGTGATGTCGCCGCCGTAGCACTTGGCCAGCACGTCCTTGCGCATGGCCTTCACGGTCTCCCGGGCGATGATCTTGCCGCCGATGGCCGCCTGGATGGGCACCTCGAAGAGCTGGCGGGGGATGTTCTCCTTGAGCTTCTCGCACAGCCGCCGGGCCCGGGGGTAGGCCTTGTCCCGGTGGGCGATGAAGCTCAGGGCGTCCACCTGGTCCCCGTTGAGCAGCAGGTCCACCTTCACCAGATCGGAGGGCTCGTACTTCTCCAGTTCGTAGTCCAGGGAGGCGTAGCCCTTGGTGCGGGCCTTGAGGGTGTCGAAAAAGTCGTAGATGATCTCGTTGAGGGGCATGGAGTAGTGCAGCTCCACCAGGTTGGTGTCCAGGTACTGCATGTCCTTGAATACCGCCCGCCGCTCCTGGCACATGGGCATGATGTTGCCCACGTAGTCCGGCGGGGAGATGACGGACACCTTGGCGTAGGGCTCCCGGGCCTCGGCGATCATCGCCGGGTCGGGGTAGTTGTGGGGGTTGTCCACGTGGACCACCGTGCCGTCGGTCTTGGTGATCTCATAGATGACGGAGGGCAGGGTGGTGATCAGGTCCAGGTCAAACTCCCGCTCCAGCCGCTCCTGGATGATCTCCATGTGGAGCATGCCCAGGAAGCCGCAGCGGAAGCCGAAGCCCAGGGCCACGGAGGACTCCGGCTCGAAGGACAGGGAGGCGTCGTTGAGCTGGAGCTTCTCCAGGGCGTCCCGCAGGTCGGGATATTTGCTGCCGTCCTCGGTGTAGATGCCGCAGTACACCATGGGCCGGGCGGGGCGGTAGCCGGGCAGGGGCTCGGCGGCGGGGCGCTCGGCCCCGGTGACCGTGTCGCCCACCTGGGTGTCCTTCACGTTCTTGATGGAGGCGGTGAAGTAGCCCACCTCCCCGGCGATGAGCTCCCGGCAGGGCTCCAGCCCCAGGGGGAGCAGGTGGCCGCACTCCAGCACCTCGTACTCCGCCCCCGAGGCCATAAGGCGCACCTTCATGCCGGTGCGGATGGTCCCCTCCATCACCCGGAAGTAGACGATGACCCCCCGGTAGGGGTCGTACTGGCTGTCGAACACCAGGGCCTTCAGGGGGGCCTGGGGGTCCCCCTTGGGGGCGGGTATGCTGCGGACGATGTCCTCCAGCACCGCGTCGATGTTGATCCCCATCTTGGCGGAGATCTCCGGGGCGTCCTGGGCGGGCAGGCCGATGACGTTCTCGATCTCCTCCTTCACCCGCTTGGGGTCGGCGGCGGGCAGGTCGATCTTGTTCACCACGGGCAGGATCTCCAGGTCGTGCTCCATGGCCAGGAAGGTGTTGGCCAGGGTCTGGGCCTCGATGCCCTGGGCGGCGTCCACAATGAGCACCGCCCCCTCGCAGGCGGCCAGGGAGCGGCTCACCTCGTAGTTGAAGTCCACGTGGCCCGGGGTGTCGATGAGGTTGAGCTCATAGGTCTCCCCGTCGGCGGCCTTGTAGTTCAGGCGCACCGCCCGGGCCTTGATGGTGATGCCCCGCTCCCGCTCCAGGTCCATGTTGTCCAGCAACTGACTCTCCATGTCCCGCTGGGCCACGGCGTTGCACTTCTCGATCAGCCGGTCGGACAGCGTAGATTTGCCATGGTCGATGTGGGCAATGATAGAAAAGTTGCGGATTTTAGATTGGTCAGTCAATGCGCATACCTCCATAAGGCAAATCTACGCGGGGCCCCACGCAGTGGGGCGCGGCGTTCAGCCGCGTCCAAGCGTTTTGGCCGCGGGCCAAAACCTTGCCGCAGGCGGAATTCACTTCCGCCGAGGATGTGAATAGAAAAGGGGCCCCCGCGGAGCCGGCAGGCTCTGTGGGGATCGATTTGCCATGGTCGATGTGGGCGATGATAGAAAAGTTGCGGATTTTAGATTGGTCAGTCATAGGCAGAAACCTCCGTCAGAGGATGGGCCAAACCGGAGCCCAGCGTCAGCGGGTCCGGTTTGGAGAGGACGAGCAGCGGAATGAGAGAGCCCTGCCCCTTCGGGGCGGGGCGAGGGATATGGAGCTTGCGAGGACGAGGTCAGTCAATGCGCATACCTCCATAAGGCAAATCTACGCGGGGCCCCACGCAGTGGGGCGCGGCGAATGGCGCGTATTTTAAAATCAAAACCGGGCCCCCGCGGAGCCCGCCGCGCGGGCTTCGTGGGGAGAGGAGCCGCAAGGGAGCGGCTGACGTTTTCGCCATCAGGCGGAAACAGAAGCAGCGGACTTTGCGGCGACGAGGTCGATGTGGGCAATGATACTGAAATTCCGAATCTTGGATTGATCGGGCATAGACAGAAACCTCCGTTGGAAAATGGGCCGGCCCTTACTTCTCCTGCATGTGGCGCTCCATGCGGCGGGTGACCCGCTCGCCGGTGTTGTGGACGATCTGGAGCAGGGACTGGTAGAGGCCGGGATAGTTCTCCATCAGCGCGTCGTTGTTCATGGGGGGGAAGCTTCCCTTCTCCTTCACGTGGGCGGCCAGGGCGTCCACATACTGGGCCTCGGTGCAGATCATATCCGCCGAGGGGACGCCGGAGGTGAACTGCCGGGCAGGGAGGGAGAAAAAGTCCTCATTCTGGGTGCCGTCGGCCCGGTAGAGGTGGCGGAAGAGCTTGTAGACGGCGGTGCTCAGATAGTCGGCGGCGGCGGCCACCGCCTCCCGCTTCCCGGTCTTGCCCAGCAGGTCGAAGAGCACCCCGATGGAGTTGACCAGCAGCTTCTTGTTCAACGTGGCCATGATGGAGCCGTGGAGCACGTTGTCCTTCTCGGCGGAGTAGTCGTAGAGCTCCTCGGCGGCGATGGTGGTGCCGTCCCGGCTCAGGGTGCGGCCCAGCAGGAAGTCCGCAGATACATTATAGTAGTTGCATGCCTTGATGACGAAAGCCAGCCCCGGCTCACGCACACCGTTTTCATAGTGGCTCAGCAGGGCCTGGCTGATGCCCAGGTCCTTGGCCACCGCGCGCTGAGAGATGCCCTTTTCCTGGCGCAGCAGGGACAGGCTGCGGGAAAAATCAGAACTCATAACATACCTCATCCAATTACAATAGTACCAGCGCACAAGGGGCAACACGGTTTTTTCGGAGCCGGCGGGAGGCGGGGCCCCGGGCCCCGGCGCCGCCGCTGAAAAGCGTGCTCCCCCTTGTTCACTGGTTGTATAGTATACTATGGATGAATACAAAAAGTAAAGTGCATTTTTTCACAATAATCTTCCGTTTCGCCATTGTAGTTTGCAGACCCATTGGTGTATAATATTGGTACCGCCGCACTGACGGCAAAATCATACATAAGCTTAGCGATGGAGGATGATACCAATGCCCGTTCACATGTTTCAGCAGCTCATCGATACTTTGAAAAAAAGCCCCAAGCGCATCGTGTTCACCGAGGGCACCGACGCCCGCATCCTGGAGGCCAGCGCCCGGCTGCTCTCCGGTACCTTCCTCACCCCCATCCTGCTGGGTAAGGATGACGAGGTGCACGCCGCCGCCGAGGCCGCCGGCTTCAACATCCGGGGCGCGGAGATCATCGACCCGGAGACCTACCCCGATATGGACAAGATGGTGGAGACCATGGTGGAGCTCCGCCGCGGCAAGATGACCCCCGAGGAGTGCCGTGCCGCCCTGCAGCACGGCAACTACTTCGGCACCATGCTGGTGAAGATGGGCGTGGCCGACTGCCTGCTGGGCGGCGCCACCTACTCCACCGC
>CALXEB010000079.1 GCA_944387215.1 uncultured Flavonifractor sp.
GGCTACTACGATCACCTCCAGCAGGACTTCCTGGACGGCGAGTCCATCACCGAGGATGAGGCCGTGGATATGAGCACGGTGGTCCTCTATGACGTCATGCGGGAGTCCCTGGGCATCTGAGCCTCTCGTCCCGCCTCTCTGAGGATCATGCAAGCATAGGAACGGACCCTATGGAACGGCTTTTGTCCGGTTCATAGGGTCCGTTTTATTCCCCGACATCCGAAATGGAGGTACGTTCCACATGAAGATCGCCTTCGATGCCGCGGCATCCCAGACCGTGCGGTTTGCCGCATCGGAGCTTGAAAAGTATCTGACAAAAATGCTCCCCTCCACGTCGCAGCTTGCCTTTCGCCTCACTGTGACCGGCCGGCAGCCCCTGGATGCATTCTCGGTCAGGATCGCGGCGGACGGCGGCGAGATCTGCGGCGTCAACGACCGCAGCGTACTGCTGGGCGTGTACGACTATCTCCACCGGCTGGGGTGCAGGTTCCTTGCCCCGGGAGCGGATTGTGAAGTCATTCCCGCTATTTCCCCCCAGGCCCTCCCCGCGGCGTATGAAAAGCGCGCCAGCTTCCGCCACCGCGGCGTGTGCATCGAAGGGGCCGACTCCCGCGAGAATATCCTGGACTTCATCGACTGGCTCCCCAAGCTCGGGTACAACAGCTTCTTCTTTCAGTTCAAAGTGCCCTTTGCCTTTCTGGCCCGCTGGTATCAGCATCAGGGCAACCCGCACCTGAAGCCTGAGGCGTACCGTGTGGAGGACGCGCAGGCGGACACCGCGGCTCTGGAGGCAGAGCTCAAAAAGCGGGGCCTTATGCTGCACAAGGTCGGTCACGGCTGGACTGGGGAGGTCCTGGGCTATCAGACGGTCTCCTGGGATCAGCAGCCGCGCCCGCTCGCCCCGGAGGAGCGGGCCATGGCGGCCGAGATCGCGGGCCGGCGGGAGCTCTGGCAGGGAAGCCCCGCAAACACCAATCTGTGTTTTCACAACGGCGACGCGGTGGACGCCTTTGCCCGGCTGGTCGTGAACTACGCCAGGGAAAACCCGGCGGTGGATTATCTCCACGTCTGGCTGGCCGACGAGTACAATAACGTCTGCGAGTGCGGCGGCTGCCGGCAGACCACCCCGTCGGACCAGTATGTCGCCCTGCTCAACGAGATCGACCGCCGGCTGACCGCGGAGGGCCTTCCGACGCGGATCGTCTTCCTGCTTTACCAGGAGCTGCTTTGGCCCCCCATCCGGGAAAAGCTGGCGCACCCCGACCGCTTCGTGCTCATGTTCGCCCCCATCAGCCGTACCTTCGAGTCCTCCTACGATCTGAGCGGGCCGGAAGTGCCTGTCCCGGCGTTTGTGCGCAACCACATCGTCCTTCCTACCAACCTGCAGGAGAACCTGGCCTTCCTCCGCGGCTGGCAGCGGCTCTTCCACGGGGACAGCTTTGTGTACGACTACCCCCTGGGGCGCGCCCACTACGGGGACCTTGGATATGTCCACATCGCCCGCGTGATCTCCAGCGACATCAAGCAGCTTCACAAAATGGGGCTGGACGGCTATATCAGCTGCCAGGAGCTTCGCGTGTGCCTGCCGAACGCACTGCCCAACTATATCATGGGCTATACCCTCTTCGACGAGTCCGCCGACCCCCAGGCCCTGATCCAGGAGTACTTCTCGGCCGCGTACGGCGCGCGCGCAGGCGAGATCCTGTCCTATCTGGATGCCCTGTCCAGTCTCAGCAGCTGCGACTATCTCAACGGCAAGGGCCCGCGTACGGACCCGGCGATCGCCGGGCGCATGGAGCAGGTCTCCCGGCTGTGCCGGGACGTCTCTCTTGACGCGGCCGGGGACGGCTGCCCGCTGTTTTGGGAGATCCTTCGCTACCATCGGGACTACGTCCTGGCCCTGAGCCGCGCCCTGGGCGCCCTGGCCGGCGGAGACGCCCGGCAGGCGGCGGACGGCTGGTACGCGCTGCGGGAACTGATCTGCCAGAACGAGCAGAAGTATCAGCCCTTCCTGGACGTCTACCGCGTTTTGGAGGTCACAAGAAAATACACCGGTTTTCCTCTTTCGGAGGAATGAAAGGAGCATTTTATGCGTCACGAATACTATTACTATACCAAGGAAGAGCTTCTCAAGGCCCCCAAGCTGCCCCTGGAGGTGCTGCAGGACAATCAGGCGGTGTTCAAGGCCATCGCCCGGGAGATGGCGGAGGAGATCAAGCGGAAAAATGCCCTGGGCGAGCGTACGGTGTTCATCTGCCCGGTGGGTCCCGTCGGCCAGTACCCCTACTTTGTGGACCTGGTCAACCAGGAGAATATCAGCCTGAAAAACGTCTGGTTCCTGAATATGGACGAGTATCTGACCGATGATCAGGAGTGGATCGACCATGACCACCCCTTGAGCTTCCGCGGCTTCATGGACCGCACCGTCTATTCCAAGCTTAAGCCCGAGCTGGTGATGCCGGAGGAGCAGCGGGTCTTCCCGGACCCGAAGGCCCCCGAGCGCATGGGGCGGCTGATCGCCCAGTTGGGCGGCGTGGATATCTGCTTCGGCGGGATCGGCATCAACGGCCACCTGGCCTTCAATGAAGCGCAGGACGAGCTGACCCCGGAGCAGTTCAAGCAGCTGCACACCCGCGTTTTGAAGATCACCCCGGAGACCCGCACCGCCAACGCCATCGGCGACTTCAACGGCGCGCTGGACGACATGCCCCGCTGGTGCGTCACCATCGGCATGAACGAGATCTACAACGCCCGCAAGATCCGCCTGGGCTGCTTCCGGGACTGGCACCGCAGCGTCGTGCGCCACGCGGCCTATGGCGAGGTCTCCGCCCACTTCCCGGTGACCCTTCTGCAGGATCACCCTGACGCGCTGCTTCGATTCACAGAATTTGTTGCGGAACTGCCGGACTAAAATGTCTATTATAATATATTAGGTGATACCAATGAGCGATACGTATATCGTAAATGGCCAGGTCTATATCGACCACACGTTTCAGGAAAAGACCATCCATATCCAGGACGGGAAGCTCCGCCTGCTGGAGCCGGGCAGCCGGACCGGCGGGACGGTGTTTGACGCCGCCGGGAAGAAGATCGTCCCCGGCTTCATCGACATTCACACCCACGGCGCGGTGGGCGTGGACGTCAACGGCGCGTCGGCAGAGGACCTGGAGAAGATCGGAAGGTTCTTTGCGAAAAACGGGACCACATCCTGGCTTGCCTCCATCCTGACAGACACAGAGGAGCAGACGGGCCGCGCCATCTCCCAGTGTACCGCATACCAGGCGTCCGACGGGATGGGCGCGCAGCTGCTGGGCATCCATCTGGAGGGTCCGTTCCTCGCCTCTGCATTCAAGGGCGCCATGCCTGAGCATTTGCTGAAAAAGGGCTCTTCGGACCTGGTCGCCTCCTACCAGCGCCTGGCCGGCGGAAACATTCGGTATATCACCGTTTCCCCCGAGGTGGAAGGCGTTCTGGCGCTCATCCCCGCGCTGCGAAAGCTCGGCATCGTCGTGGCCATCGGCCATTCCGGCGCCGATTACGACACCGCCATGGCCGCCATCCAGGCCGGGGCCGCCGCCTGTACCCACACCTTCAACGCCATGGCGCCCCTGCACCAGCACCGCCCCGCCATCATCGGGGCCGCGCTGGAGTCGGACGTCTACTGCGAAATGATCTGCGACGGGCTCCACCTGCACCCCGCCATCGTCCGCCTGCTGTGGAAGACCAAGGGCGTGGAGCGCCTCGTTGCGATCACGGACTCGATCATGGCCGCAGGCCTGCCCGATGGGAACTACCACCTGGGCGTCAACCAGGTGGTGGTGGAACAGGGGGACGCCAAGCTGGCCTCTGACGGGACCCGCGCCGGCAGCACCCTGACGCAGGACAGGGCTCTGCGGAACCTGCTTGCCTTTACCGGGCTCCCCCTGGAGCAGATCGTGCCTGTGCTGACCGAGAACCCGGCCAAGCTGATCGGCGTGTACGATCGGAAGGGCTCCATTGAAGACGGCAAGGACGCGGACCTTGTGGTGCTTGACGCGCAACATCAGGTCGCCGACGTGTTCCTGCGGGGGCGCCGCCTTTGAGCGGCAGATCCCGGGCCTGAACCGGGCCGGCCGGACCCCATCGACTGCGAGGTGGTTTTCATGCAAAGCGTTCAGCGGAGCGTCTTGTCGGGCACATGGTCGGCAAGCACTTCGGAGGTACTCAAAACGATCTATTACCGCGGCCCCATCAAACGCGCCGAGATCGCGGATCTGCTCGGACTGACGAAGGCCACGATCACCACCAACGTCAACGCCCTGATCGCAGCCGGCCTGGTAAAAGAGGAGCAAAAGCCGGACGCCGCCTCCAACAGTCTGGGGCGAAAAGCGCGGCCGGTGAGCATCATCCCGGACGCCAAGCACTATGTGGGCATTGAGATCCGGGGCTTCAAGCGGACCATCAGCGTGCGCAACCTGATCGGCGAGACCCTCTATGCCGACCAGGACAACCGCCTGGTCCACGACTATGATGAAAACATGAAGCTGGGGTGCGGCATGCTCCAAACGGCCCTGGACGCCTGCGGGCTTGCCCTGGACGACATCTCCGGCATCGGCTTTTGCATGCCCGGCGTCGTCAACCACGCGGCGGGGATCCTGGATACCCTGCCCAGCTTCGGCTGGCGGGACAAGCCCGTTCGGGACGATGTGCGGGCGCTGACCGGCTACCGCGGCCCTATCAGCGTTGAAAACAACACCTGCGCCCGGGCCTACGGCCTTCGCCTGGCCCAGCGGGAGCTTTTGAAGGACATCCACAATTTCACGTACTTCTTCATCTCCCGGGGCATTGCCTGCCCGCTGTTTCTGGACACCAACAACGTCGTCGGTTCCATTGTGGGGGCTGGAGAGGTCGGGCACATGATCATGCAGCCCAACGGTCTGCTTTGCAGCTGTGGCAACCGCGGGTGCCTGGAGGCGTACTCCAGCGACGTGGCGGTGATCCGCCGCTGCCAGGAGGCGATGGACCGCGGGGAAGCGCCGAAGCTCCGCGCTCTGTGCCAGGGCAGGCAGCCCACCATGCAGAACATCATTGCCGCCCAGCTGGAGGGCGACCAGGATGTACAGCGCATCGCGGAGGACGCGGTCTATATGCTGGGCGTCGCCGTGGCAAACGTGGTCAATTTCGCCAGCTCCCGCATCATGTTTATCGACGGCATGCTCTTCGGCGTGCCCGGAAACCGGGAGCAGCTTCTGAACGTCATCCACACAAATCTGTGCAACGCGCTCCATTCCGATACGGAGTTTCGGTTCGTGGAGCCGGATGACTACAGCGGCGCCAACGGCGCCGCGGCGCTCGCCATTCACGACAGCCTGACGTACGGCAATTTCTAAGAAACACAAAACAAGAGCGGACTGCAAATTTGCAGTCCGCTCCTGCTTTTGGTGCCGGTCCGCCGCCCCAGGCGGCTTTCCGCGGGCCTTTGCCCTGCGGGGTCACAGCCCGCCCCGCGCGCTCCGTTCCAACAGCCCCCGGCAGCCGGCCAGCACATCCCGCCAGGTGGCGTCGAAGTCGCCGGTATACCAGGGGTCCGCCACCTCGTCGAAGCAAAGTCCGCGTCTCTCCGTTTCCGCCTGTGGCGAAACCTCCGAACGCTCCCTTACTTCTCCTCTCCCCACGCGACCCGCTTCGCTGGGCTCGTGTGGGGGCCCCTTCCGGCGGCCGGCGTATTCCATCAGAAGGTGCATCTTTTCGTTGAAGCTGCCGCCGCAGATGCGGCGCATGTTGCGGAGGTTGGCCTCGTCCATCCCGATGAGCAGGTCGTACTCCTCCGCGTCGCTGCCGCGCAGCTGCCGGGCGGCGTGGCCGGCGCAGGAGATGCCGTGCTCCGCCAGCTTGCGCCGGGCCGGCGGATAGACCGGGTTGCCGATCTCCTCCCGGCTGGTGGCCGCCGAGGCGATCTGGAACTGGTCCTCCAGTCCCGTCTTCTTTACTAAATCCTTCATCACATACTCGGCCATCGGGCTGCGGCAAATATTTCCATGACACACAAAAAGGATCTTTTTCATGCTCCAGACACTCCACACGCACTGTATTTTCCTCAGTATAGCAGGAATCCGGCCGTTCGTCGAGTGCAGATTGCAGGCAGGCCCCGGCCCGGATCTGTTCCAGCAGCTCCGCCGCCCGCAGATACCAGGCGTGCTCCCGGACGCCCTCATAGCTATCCAGGACGGCCGCGTTCTATGTCCGGCCCAATTTCAGGGCCATCACCGCCGTTTGCAAAATGCAGGCTCCATCTGCACGCCTGATCTGACCGCAAAAGGGAGCACGGCGCCTGATGCGCTGTGCTCCCTTTCCTCTCAGCTATATGAGTGTTCGGAAGATGCCGCTCTCCAGCGCCACCACATCCTCCAGGGGAATCTCCGTCCCGTCTGCCAGGACCAGGACCCGCTCCAGCTCCCTGAGCTTTTTCAGCCGGCCGGCGGCAGTGCGGTAGGCCCCGCCCTCTTTCCGCTCATCTGGCTGGAACCAGGTGACGGTGATCTCTGGCTGCTTGTCCAGGTGCGCCAGCAGGACCGCCTGCCGCCGGTCCAGCTCCGCCCTGGTGTACTCGTCCAGCTCCATCCGCCGCTGAGTCACCCGGGCGGTCTCCGCAAGGGCGGCCCCGTGGCCGCTGAGGGCGGCGAAGGGGCTGAAAATGGCGGCCCGGTCCCGGATGGGCATACGGGGATGCCTCCGGGAGGTGGGGTGGGGCAGATCTATGATGTCGTCGTATGGTCCGCTCATGCCTGGTGCCCTCCGATGGTCTGGTTGCGCGCTCTGGCCGTGGCCCCCTCCTCCAGGTCCATCCCTTTGAGGATGGCGTTCTTGCCGTAGCGCTTCTTGATGCCCAGCATGGCCTCCTGGAGCTTCCGCTCCCGGGCGTGGGCGGCCTCGTCCGCCTGCTCCTGTGCCTCTTTGGCGGCATAGTCTGTGAACAGGTCCAGCTGTTCCGCCCCTCCCCCCTTCCGGGCCTCCGCCTCGTCCAGCAGCTTGTTGGCGCTGATGCTCAGACGGCGGATCAGCAGGTTCCTGTTCACGATCCGATCGTAGAGGGCCGCCGCGGACCGCTGCAGGTCGGCGCCGGAGGAGGTGTAGGGGAAGTTCTCCGTCCCCACCGCGTGCTTGGGGATCTTCCGGCCATAGCGGTCGGTGGTCACCGGGCCGCGGTAGCTCTGGCGGCGGCGCGGGTCATCCAGGTTCTCCCGGTCATAGCCCACGGTGAGCACCAGCTGGCAGGTCACCAGGCCCCTGTCCACCAGGTCCAGCGCCAGCGCGTCCGCCATCTCCCGCACCACCAGCCGGGCCTTGTCAAAGCCGTAGGGGCACTGGAGCACCTGGCCGGAAACGATGCTCTTGTTCTCCGGCCTGTACGCTCTGATGTCCGCGATGGTGCAGGGCTCCCAGCCCCAGGCGTGGTCGATGAGGATCTCCGCGTTGACCCCGAAGAGCTTGTATAACAGCTCCTCGCTGTGGTAGTCGCCGGGCAGTCCGACGGAGCAGCGGGCCACGTCCCCCATGGTGTACAGCCCATGGGCCTCCAGCCTGGCGGCGTAGCCCTTCCCCACCCGCCAGAAGTCGGTGATGGGCCGGTGGGTCCACAGGGCCCGGCGGTAGTCCGCCTCGTCCAGCCAGGCGATGCGCACGCCGTACTCGTCGGCGGGGACGTGCTTGGCCCCGATGTCCATGGCCACCTTGGCCAGGTACAGGTTGGTGCCCATGCCCGCCGCGGCGGTGATGCCGGTGGTTTTGAGGATGTCCAGGATGATGGTGCGGGTCAGCTCCCGGGCCGTCATTTTATAGGCGTCCAGGTAGTGGGTCAGGTCCATGAACACCTCATCGATGCTGTAGGGGAAAATATCCTCCGGCGCCACATATTTCAGGTACACCTGGTAGATCTTCGTGCTCCACTCGATATACTTGGCCATCCGAGGCGGGGCCACGATGTAGTCTAGGGCCAGGGCGCGGTTTTTCCGCAGCTCCGGGGCGCTCCAGGAGGCGCCGGTGAACCGCCGCCCCGGCGCTCTCTCCTGCCGGCGGGCGTTGACCTCCCTCACCTTCTGCACCACCTCGAAAAGCCGGGCCCGGCCGGGGATGTCATAGTCCTTCAGGGAGGGGGAAACGGCCAGGCAGATGGTCTTGTCGGTCCGCCGCTCGTCCGCCACCACCAGGTTGGTGGTCATGGGGTCCAGCCCCCGCTCCACGCACTCCACCGAGGCGTAAAAGCTCTTCAGGTCGCAGCAGACGTAGCACTTCTCCTTCACGCCCCGGTCACTCCTCTCCCGCCCAGTATTCCCCGGACGCCGCCCGATCATCGGGCCGGCCCGGCGTTCGGTCTCCTTCGGCCTTTGGTCTATTGTAGCACATTTGTTCCCGCCGCGCCATATGGACCGGGCCGTCCCTGCGCCCGGACCTTTTCCGCGGTTTATATGTGCTTATTGCGGTTTTCCAAATTATTTGTTGCATTTTCCCAAAGCATTTTGTACTATGTAAATAGAAGTGCCGGCCGGGGCCGCCGGGCCGGCGCCGAGGGACGTCCACGTGGACGTCACCCATAACGATATCATCGTGGACGGCGTCTGCGTCG
>CALXEB010000080.1 GCA_944387215.1 uncultured Flavonifractor sp.
GGGTTGCCCAGCAGATTGTCCACGGGGATGTCGAAGAAGCCCTGGATCTGGTTGGCGTGCAGGTCCATGGTGAGCACCCGGTCGGCGCCGGCCCGGGTGATGAGGTTGGCCACCAGCTTGGCGGAGATGGGGTCGCGGGGCTTGGTCTTGCGGTCCTGCCGGGCGTAGCCGAAGTAGGGCATCACGGCGGTGATGCGGCCGGCGGAGGCCCGCTTCAGGGCGTCGATCATAATCAGGAGCTCCATCAGGTTGTCGTTGACCGGGGAGCAGGTGGACTGGACCACGAACACGTCGGAGCCGCGGACGGTCTCGTAAATGGAGACGAAGTTTTCCCCGTCGGAGAAGGCTCCCGCCTCCGCGTTGCCCAGCTCGGTGCCCAGCTCCTTGCAGATGGCCTCAGCCAGAGGCCGGTTGGAGTTGCCGGAAAAGATCTTGATGTCCTTGCCGTGTGCGATCATTTGTTTACATCCTCCTCGTGTGGTACACGATTTTTCTGTCCTGTCTCTTTTTAACATCCCCTCGGGATGGTCTTTACCTCTTTCTGGCCCGGCGCTTGGCGGCCCACTGCTTCTTCACGGTCTGCCGGGCCCGGGCGATGGCCAGGGAATCGGCGGGCACCTCGTCGGTGATGGTGGAGCCGGCGGCGGTGTAGGCCCCGTCCCCCACCTTCACCGGGGCCACCAGGTTGGTGTTGCAGCCGATAAAGGCGTCGTCCCCGATGGTGGTGCGGTACTTCTGGGTCCCGTCGTAGTTCACCGTCACCGTGCCGCAGCCGAAGTTCACCCGCTCCCCCACGTCGGAGTCGCCCACGTAGGTCAGGTGGGAGATCTTTGTGCCCGCGCCGATGGTGGAGTTCTTTAGCTCCACAAAGTCCCCCACCCTCACCTTCGCCCCCACATGGCAGTTGGGGCGGACGTAGGCGAAGGGGCCCACAGTGGCGCCGTCGTCCACCGTGCTCTCATTGAGTTGGGAGGCGTTGATGGTAACGCTCTCGCCCACGGTGCAGTCCCGGATCATGGCGTTGGGGCCGATCTCGCAGTTTTTCCCGATGACGGTCCCGCCACGGAGGATTGTGCCCGGGAGGAGGACGGTGCCCTCCCCCACCTTCACCTGGGGCCCTGCGTAGCAGTTGGCCGGGTCCATGATGCGCACGCCCTGTTCCAGCAGGCGGAGGGCGCCGAACTGCCGGGCCGCCCCCTCGGCCTCCATCCGGCCGGCCCGGCCGGAGCGGATGGGATAGGCCCCCTGGAACCAGACTCCCCGGCTGTTGAACCGATCGCCCTTTTCCTTCAGGGCCTCTTCCAGGCCCACGCCCTCGCCCAGAGCCTGGGCCAGCAGCGCGCAGTCCACCCGGTACACCCCGGTGTCCTTGGTATCCAGCACGCCGCCGTTCTCCGCGCCGGCCAGGGTCCGCGCGTCGCTCCAGCTGAGCAGCACGGGCCTGGTGATGACGATGGCCTTGCCCTCCAGCCCGCTGAGAAAGGCCACCAGCTGGTCCACCGCGTCCTCGCTGACGCCGGTGACGAATTCGGTATCCGCCGGGAAGCAGGCCCGGGCCGCCTGCTGGTCGTCACTGTGGCAGACCACAAAAAACCGCTCCACGCCCGCGTCGGCCAAAGCCTGGGCCAGCCAGCGTGCGGCGGGGTCGAACAATAGCTCCTGCAGCATCAGGGAGGGACCGTTTCCCTCCCGGGGCAGAAAGATCACCGCTCCAGTCGCGCTCATTGTCAGGGATCACCTCGGATCAAATTTTACCTTCCGTTACGATTATAGCAAATAGAGGAGAAAAAAGCATCGCCTTTTTCAAAAAAATTTCCCTTCTTTTTTCCCATTCCTCCGTCGTCCCTTACAAAAGCGTCCCGGGCGGCAAAAGGAAAGAAAATCGTCAGAAATAATTAAGGATTTTTTCTCCCCGCCAGGGTATACTGTGTGTACTAAGGCAGTCCATACAGCTGTCGGAAAGGAGATGGGGCAATGATCCAGCTCAACTACCGGGACGCCCGGCCCATCTACGAACAGATCCGCGACGGCCTGCGCCACCTGATGGTGACGGGGGCGGTGCAGCCGGGGGAAAAGCTGCCCTCCGTGCGCTCGCTGGCCTCCTCCCTGGCCATCAACCCCAACACCATTCAGCGGGCCTACGAGTCCCTGGAGCAGGAGGGGTACCTCTACACCGTGGCGGGGAAGGGCTCCTTCGCCTCCCCCCAGGCGGACGTGAACGCCCAGCGGCGGGAGGGGCTGCTCAGGCAGTTCGACGCCTCGGCTTCGGAGCTTTTGTTCCTGGGCATGACGGCCCAGGAGCTGGCCGCGCGGCTGGAGGAGGCCGCCGGCCGGCTGGCGGAGAGAGAGGAGAGGAGCATATGATCGAAGCGAAGAACGTGGTCAAGAGCTTTGACGGCTTCCGGGCCCTGGACGGGCTGACCATGACGGTGCCCCAGGGCTCCATTTACGGCCTGGTTGGCCCCAACGGGGCGGGCAAGAGCACCCTGCTGCGCCACGTCACGGGGGTGTACCGGCAGGACAGCGGCTCGGTGCTGCTGGACGGGGACCCCATCTACGAAAACCCGGCGGCCAAGGCCCGCATCGCCAATATCCCCGACGAGCTGTACTACTTCCTGTCCGCCTCCACCCGGGACATGATGCGGTTCTACAAGGGCTTCTACCCCCGGTTCGACGCCGGCCGGTACGAGGCCCTGAAGGACGTGTTCCCCACGGTGAACGAGCGGCAGAGCATCCGCCGCCTCAGCAAGGGCATGCAGAAGCAGGCCGCCTTCTGGCTGGCCCTGAGCTGCCGGCCCGACGTGCTGGTGCTGGACGAGCCGGTGGACGGCCTGGACCCGGTGATGCGCCGGCAGGTGTGGAGCCTGCTCATGGGGGACGTGGCCGAGCACGGCACCACCGTGCTGGTGAGCTCCCACAACCTGCGGGAGCTGGAGGACGTGTGCGATCACGTGGGCATCCTCTCCCACGGCAAGGTGCTCATCGAGCGCTCCCTCAGCGATCTGCAGTCCAACATCGTGAAGATGCAGGTGGTGTTCCAGGAGAAGGAGCTGCCCGCGCTGCCCGACGACATGGAGGTCCTCCACGTCTCCCAGGTGGGGCGCATACACACCCTCATCATCCGGGGCAACGCCACCGACATCACCAACCGCCTAGCGGTGTACGCCCCCATCCTCATGGAGGCCCTGCCCCTGACCCTGGAGGAGATCTTTATCTACGAGCTGGGAGGTGAGGACTATGCGGTCCGCGACATCGTACTTTAATTTCACCCTCTTCCGCAAAAACCTGTCCCGCTTCTGGCCCATCTGGGGGCTGTACGGCCTGATCTGGCTGGTGCTGCTGCCCATCGGCCTGCTGACCGACGGGGACTACCTGACCCTGGCCCGCGCCCGGCTCATCCCCCTGCAGTTTCTGGACGGCATGTCCACGGCCCTGTTCCTGGCCGCCGGCTTCGGCATCCTGTGCGCCATGGCGGTGTTCTCCTACCTGTACAGCTCCCGCTCGGTGGGCCTGCTCCACGCCCTGCCCATGCGGCGGGAGGGGCTGTTCCTCACCAACTACCTGTCCGGCCTGGCCTTCCTGGTGCTGCCCAACCTGGCCGTCTTTTTCCTCTCCCTGCTGGTGGAGGCCGCCTTCGGCGTGCTGGTGTTCAGCAGTCTGTTCGTCTGGCTGGTGACCACCTGCTTCTACTGCCTGTTCTTCTACTCCTTCGCCGTGTTCTGCGCCATGTTCACCGGCCACATCCTGGCCCTGCCCGCCTTCTACGGCATCCTCAACTTCCTGGTGATGGGGCTGTGCTTCCTGGTCAACGACATGGCCCAGCGGTTCCTCTTCGGCTTTACCGGCGCCGCCTGGATGGAGACCCTGGGCCTCTACCTCACCCCCGTGGCCTACCTGGCCAGCGGGGTGCGGGTGAGCTATTACGACGGCCCCGCCCCCAGCTATGACCAGGTGGCCTTCCTCTCCGGCCTGGGCCGGGTGTTCCTGGTGGGCCTCATCGGCCTGGTGCTGGCCGCCCTGGCCCTGGCGGTCTACCGCCGCCGGCAGCTGGAGACCGCCGGCGACGTGGTGAGCGTGGCCTGGGTGCGCCCCGTGTTCCGCTACGGGGTGGCCTTCTGCTGCGCCATCGCCCTGGGCAACCTGTTCGACAGCATCTTCGACCGCCTGCTGCCCGACGGGGCCTGGACCCTGCTGTTCTGGATGCTGCTGTGGGGGGCCTTCGGCTGCTTCGTGGCGGTGATGCTGCTGCGCAAGACCTTCTGGGTGTTCAAGAGCAGCTGGAAGGGCTGCTGTGTGTTCCTGGCCTGCCTGACCGCCGCCATGTGCCTGATGGAGCTGGACGGCTTCGGGTTTGAGAGCCGGGTGCCCGACCCGGCCCGGGTGCAGACCGCCTACGTGTACAACGTGACCACCTACCCGGAGGACGACGCCCGGTGGGCCCAGTTCACCGCCGACGACCCGGAATCCATCGCCCTGGTCACCGCGCTCCATGAGCGGATTGTCTCCGAAAAGGCCCGGCTGGAGGACGACTACAACCTGTATGCCACCGGCTACACCACCGACGCCGACGGGGTGGACGTGCAGACCGAGGACTGGAAGGACGTCCGGCTGTCCTACGTCATGACCGACGGGGACGTGATGTACCGGGACTACACCGTCCCCGTGACCTCGGAAGAGCTGGCGGAGGAGGGCTCCATCAGCGCCCTGCTCCAGGCCCTGTTCAACGCCCCCGGCTTCGCGGAGGAGGCCTACTTCGGCAGCCTCGCCGAGGGCGACCGGCTGGTGGCCGCCGAGGTCTCCGGCGTGTTCTCCGGCAACCAGGCCCTCTCCGAAAACCTGACCCTGCCCTCTGAGTCCCTGCCCGACCTGGAGGCCGCTGTCCGGGCCGACCTGGCCGCCGGGGATCTGGGCCGGCGCTGGCTGCTGGAGGACGGCGAATACCTGGACGGCTGCTACGACGCCTATCTCTACCTGACCTACCGCCTGGCGGACCGGGAGGGCAGCAACTCCATGGAGGTCACGGACGCCCCCGCCGGTACTGCCGTGCCCTACACCGAGGCCTCCGGCAGCGACTACGCCACCGTGACCATCGCCCTCCAGCCCGGCGCCTCCCGCACCCTGGCCCTGCTGGAGGAGCTGGCCGGCATCGGCCCGGACCAGGAGCTGGCCCTGCGCACCCTGCGCCAGGTCTCGGTCCACGACCAGGCCCTGACCGGCTGACCCCCACAGTCCCATACACGGCCCGCCGCCCTTGCAGGGCGGCGGGCCGTGTGCCTGTCAAAAAGCGCCAAAGCCGCTTTCTGGCGCTGGATGCAGTCCTCCGCGCGCAGGAACTCCGTGAGGCTTTTGGGGCGGGTCCTGCCGCTGAAGGCGGCTTTTCCCGGATCTTGACTTTGTCATTTTTGTAACAAATTTTGGAGAAAAATTTAGCATTTCGTCCCAAAAACACCTTGCTCCGCAGTTGATTTTTTTTAGACGCAGGGGTATAATCTTGGCAGAAGGGTGTTTTTACATGGAGCGTTTCAAAAAATTTTTTGGAGGTCTATGGAAATGAAGGAAATCTATGTAGTGAACTGCTGCCGGACGGCAGTGGGCTCCTTCGGGGGCAGCCTGAAGGACACGCCTGCGGCTGATCTGGGGGCCGTGGTGGTGAAGGAGGCTCTGAACCGGGCCGGGGTGAAGCCGGAGCAGGTGGACGAGCTGATGTTCGGCTGCATCCTCACCGCGGCCCAGGGGCAGAACCCCGCCCGCCAGGTGGGCGTGAAGGCCGGCCTGCCCTATTCCGTGCCCGCCTACACCGTGGGCATGGTGTGCGGCTCCGGCATGAAGAGCGTGATCGAAGGGGCCCGTGCCATTCTGGCCGGGGATGCGGACATCATCGTGGCCGGCGGCACGGAGAACATGTCCGCGGCCCCCTTCGCCCTGCCCAACGAGCGCTGGGGCGCCCGGATGGGGGATAAAAAGGTAGTGGACACCATGATCCGCGACGGACTGTGGGACGCCTACAACAACTATCACATGGGCACCACCGCCGAGAACATCTGCGACGTGTGGGGCATCACCCGGGAAGAGCTGGACGAGTTCGGCGCCAGCTCCCAGCAGAAGACCGAGGCGGCCATCAAGTCCGGCCGGTTCGAGGATGAGATCGTGCCCGTGATGGTGAAGAAGAAGAAAGAGATGGTGGAGTTCAAGGTGGACGAGTTCCCCCGCGCCGGCACCACCATGGAGGGCCTGGCCAAGCTGAAGGGCGCCTTCCCCGTGGGGCCCGAGGGCGTGGAGGACGAGATCGTCCATACCTTCCAGCCCACCCAGATCCACGAGGCTGACGCCCACAAGCACGTGCAGCGGGTGACCGCGGGCAACGCCAGCGGCATCAACGACGGCGCGGCGGCCATCGTGCTGGCCAGCGGCGAGGCGGTGGAGAAATACGGCCTGAAGCCCATGGCCAAGCTGGTCAGCTGGGGCCAGGGGGGCGTGGACCCGAAGATCATGGGCGTGGGCCCGGTGCCCGCCAGCCGTCAGGCCATGGCCAAGGCCGGGCTGAAGATCGAGGACATCGACCTGGTGGAGGCCAACGAGGCCTTTGCCGCCCAGTCCATCGCCGTGGCCCGGGAGCTGGGCTTCGACATGAGCAAGGTCAACGTCAACGGCGGCGCCATCTCCATCGGCCACCCCGTGGGCGCCTCCGGCGCCCGCATCATCGTCACCCTGCTCCACGAGATGGCCAAGCGCCCCGAGGCCAAGAAGGGCCTGGCCACCCTCTGCATCGGCGGCGGCATGGGTGTTGCAACAATCTTCGAGAAGTGCTAAAATAGTTCTGTCTGACCCGGCGGGGACAGGCCTTCTGTCCCCGCTGAGTTCGGTATTTCCACATTCTACTAACAGGAGGGTAACACAGTGCGCAATAAGATCATTTCTGTTGCGGAGGCCGTGGACATGATCCCCGACGGGGCCACCATCATGTACGGCGGCTTCCTGGGCTGCGGCAGCGCCCATCACATCATCGAAGCCCTGGCCAAAAAGGGCACCAAAGACCTGACCATCATCGGCAACGACTGCGGCATGGCCGTCGGTCCCAACGGCGAGGAGTTCTACGGCGTGGCCAAGCTGGTCCATAACCACCAGGTCAAGCACCTCATCGCCACCCACGTGGGCATGACCCCCGAGGTCGGCCAGCAGAACATGGTGGACAAGACCCTGACCGTGGACCTGATCCCCCAGGGCTCCCTGGCCGAAATGATCCGGGCCGGCGGCGCCGGCCTGGGCGGCGTGCTCACCCCCACCGGCGTGGGCACCATCGTGGAGGATTCCCCCTTCTGCCTGGGCAAGCAGACCATCGACGGCAAGGAGTACCTGCTGATGAAGCCCCTCCACGCCGATTTCGCCCTGCTCAACGGCCATATGATCGACAAGTTCGGCAACATCTGGTACAAGGGCACCACCCGTAACTTCAACATCGTCATGGCCACCGCCGCCGACGTGGTCATTGCCGAGGCGGACAACGTGGTGGAGATCGGCGATATCGACCCCGAGAACGTAGTCACCTCCGGTGCCTTCGTCAACTACATCGTGGATGGAGGGAATGTGTAATGGATAAGTCTGAGATCAAGGCCTTTATCGCCAAGCGCGTGGCCAAGGAGCTGAAAGACGGCGACGTGGTCAACCTGGGTATCGGCCTGCCCACCATGGTTCCCGCCTTCCTGCCCGAGGGGGTCCACGTGATCCTCCAGTCCGAGAACGGCATCATCGGCACCGGCCCCAAGCCCGCCCCCGAGAACGCCGAGCCCAAGTACAAGATCGACGCCGGCGGCTCCCCCGCCTGCGCGGACACCTTCGGCTGCTATATCGACTCGGCCACCTCCTTCGGCTTCATCCGCGGCGGCCACGTCAACGCCACCATCCTGGGCGGCCTGGAGGTGGACCAGGAGGGCTCCCTGTCCAACTGGATCATCCCCGGCAAGAAGATGCCCGGCATGGGCGGCGCCATGGACCTGCTGGTGGGCGCCAAGACGGTCATCGTGGCCATGGAGCACACCGCCAAGGGCAAGCCCAAGATCCTGAAGAAGTGCACCCTGCCCTACACCGCCGTGCACTGCATCACCAAGATCATCACCGAGATGTGCGTGATGGAGGTCACCAAGGACGGCCTGGTCATGACCGAGATCAACCCCGAGTTCACCGTGGACGACGTCAAGGCCGCCACCGAGGCCGACTTCACCGTGGCTCAGGATCTGAAGGATATGACCGCCTAAAGTTTTCAGCCACGCGCATGCCGCGGCTGAAAACGGATTTGACCTTTTTCGCGCCTGCGGGCGCGAACTTCGCGAGGCTTTGACAAGCTGAAAGGACTCACGGCTCAGCCGTGAGTCCTTTTTTGATGCGGATATCAGTCTGGCGCTTATTCCTTCCCTACGAACCTGTGGGCCTCGTTCACCGCCCGCTCCACGGCGTTGAGGATGTTCTGGTAGCCGGTGCAGCGGCACAGGTGGCCGGAGAT
>CALXEB010000081.1 GCA_944387215.1 uncultured Flavonifractor sp.
CAGGGAGATGGGGTACACGCCGGTCTTGTAGGAGAAGCAGGCCATGCCCACCCCCCGGCGCACCGGGCCGGTCTGGTCCTTGTACTTCTCCCGCAGCTCCCTCCAGCCGATGAACGCCGCGCCCTTGTCCATGCACTCGGACAGGCCGGTGGAGTAGCAGGTGATGCCGTTGAAGGGGTCCACATAGCCCAGGGGCATGATGTTCCGCCTGCGGAACTCCAGGGGGTCCAGCCCCATTTCCCGGGCAATGTCCTCCATCATGCACTCGGAGGCGAAGTCGGCCTGGGGGATGCCGTAGCCCCGCATGGCCCCGGGGGCGGAGCGGTTGGTGTACACCGTCAGGGCCTGGGAGTGGTGGCCGATCCTGTCCAGGTAGAGCTGGCGGAAGCCGGTGATGGCGTTGGCCACGATGGCGTGGCCGTGGGAGGCGTACCCCCCCTGGTTGGACACGGCCCTGCAGGAGCGGGCCATGAGGTTGCCCTCCCCGTCCACCGCCGCGGCCACGTCGAAGGCGATAGGGTGGCGGGAGCGGGTGTTTTGGAAGGTCTCCTCCCGGGAGATATCCAGCCGCACGCACCGGCCCCCCACCTGGGTGGTGAGCCAGGCGTTGAGGGGCTCGTAGAGCACCTCCTGCTTGTTGCCGAAGCCGCCGCCGATGTAGGGCTTGATGACCCGGATCTTCCCCCAGGGAATGCCCATGGCCTGGCCGATCACCCGGCGGACGATGTGGGGGATCTGGGTGGAGGTGACCACCACGATGCGCCCTCCCTCCATCCAGGCGAAGGAGACGGGGTTCTCGATGTGGCAGTGCTGGACCTGCTGGGTCTCGTAATGGCCGCTGAACTGGTGGTAGTCCGGGCAGGAGAACACCTCCTCCACCGTCTGGAAACCGCCCTTTGGCATGGGGGTGCGCAGGTCGCTGCGGGCCAGGACGTTGTCCGGGTGCTCCTCGTGGATCACGGGGGCCCCCTCCGCCATGGCCTGCTCCGGCTCCAGCACCACGGGGTACTCCTCGTACTCCACCCGGATGAGCTCCAGGGCCCTGCGGGCGGTGACGGCGTCCTCCGCCACCACGGCGGCGATGTCGTCCCCGTAGATGCGCACACGGCGGTTGAGCAGCTTACGGTCAGACACGTCCTGGTGGGCACTCTCCACGCTCCAGGGGTGGCCGGGGGTGGGGTACTGGATGTCGGGCACGTCAAAGCAGGTGAGCACCTTCACCACCCCGGGCAGGGCCCGGGCCGCCGAGACGTCCATGGATCTCACCCACCCGTTGGCGATGGTGCTGTGGAGGATGGCCGCCTCCAGCACCGGGCGGGGGCAGAGATCGTCGGTATATTTCGCCCGGCCGGTCACCTTATCGGCGGCGTCCACTCGGACGAGGCTCCTTCCCACTTCCATTCCGCGCGCCTCCTTTCAGTGCGGGTTTTCATGTTCAGTATAACGCATCGGGTCAAAAAAAGAAAGAGCAAGTTCCGTCGTTCTTCACAATTCCGTCTTGGATTTTCCCCCGCTGTGTGGTATGATTGGGATACTACATAAAGGAGGCCGTGCCATGATCGACTTGACCATCTGCCGGCAGGGGCTGGAGCACAACATCCAGAAGGCCCGGGACAACGGCGTCATCATCCCCACCTTTGAAAATATGCGGGACCCGGAGACCGTGCCCGCCCCGGTGAAGGAACGGCTGAAGGGGGTCGGCCTGTGGGACGTGGATCCGCTGAACCTGTTCCGCATCACCTGGCACAACGAGCCCCGGCAGGCCGGCGGGCTGTATACCGCCGTGCCCAATTACATCGAGCTGCCCCCCGCCCTCACCGGCGTGAAGGCCCGCATCGTGGCCCTGGTGGGCAAGTGGTTCCCCACCGGCTGCCACAAGGTGGGGGCCTCCTTCGGCTGCCTGGTCCCCCGGCTGGTCACCGGCCAGTTCGACGCCACCTGGCAGCGGGCGGTGTGGCCCTCCACAGGCAACTACTGCCGGGGGGGCGCCTTCAACTCCAAGCTGCTGGGGGTCAAGTCGGTGGCCATCCTGCCCGCCGGCATGAGCCGGGAGCGGTTCGACTGGCTGCGGCAGATCGCCGGGGAGGTCATCGCCACCCCCGGCTGCGAGTCCAACGTGAAGGAGATCTTCGACAAGACCCACGAGCTGCGGCAGGAGCCCGACTGCATGATCTTCAACCAGTTTGAGGAGATGGGCAACCACCTGTGGCACTACCAGGTCACCGGCCGTGCCGTCCAGGAGGTCTTTGAGCATGTGAAGCGCCCCGGCGACAGGCTCTCGGGGGCCTGCTTCACCTCCGGCTCCGCCGGCACCATCGGCTGCGGGGACTACCTGAAGGAGGTCTACCCCCAGATGAAGCTGGCGGTGGGCGAGGCCCTCCAGTGCCCCACCATCCTGGAAAACGGCTTCGGCGACCACCGCATCGAGGGCATCGGAGACAAGCACATCCCCTGGATCCACAACGTGAAGAACACCGACATGGTCATCGACATCGACGACGAGGACTCCCAGCGGCTGCTGCGGCTGTTCAACGACCCGGCGGGCCTTTCCCACCTGCGGGAGGCCGGGGTGGACGGGGACACCCTGGAAAAGCTCTCCTGGCTGGGCATCTCGGGCATCGCCAACGTGCTGTGCTGCGTGAAGCTGGCCAAGTACTACGAGCTCACCGAGCACGACGTGGTGGCCACCGTCCTCACCGACTCGGCGGACATGTACCGCTCCCGCATCAAGGAGCTGGCCGACCAGTACGGCCCCTACGGGGAGAAGGAGGCCGCGGTGGACCACGCCCTGCATCTGCTGGGCCTGCGCACCGATTCCATGGCCGAGCTGAACTACCGCGACCGCAAGCGGGTACACAACCTGAAGTACTACACCTGGGTGGAGCAGCAGGGCCGCACGTCGGAGGAGCTCAACGACCTGTGGTACGGCACCGTGTGGCAGGACGTGCACAGCCAGGCCGGCGCCCTGGACGAGCTGATCCGCGCCTTCAACGAGGAGACCGGGGTGCTCAAGCGCCTGTAGGGCGCGACGAGCGTCCCAGGCCGGGCGGCGGGGGCAAGCCCCCGCCCTACAGGTTGTAGGGCGCGGCATCCCTGACGCGCCACCCGCCCCCCCCGTGAGACACGGCGACCCCGGCGCGCCCCACACCCCCCGTCGGTAGGGGCGACCTGTGGTCGCCCGCCCCAAGCCCAGCTACAAAAGGAGGTCTCTCCCATGAAATATGTTCTGGGCGCCCGCTGCGTCAGGTGCGGCCGGGAGTACGCCGCCGTGCCCGGCCTGACCACCTGCGCCTGCGGGGGCATCCTGGACATCCAATATGACTACGCCGCCATCCGCCGGGACTTCTCCCCCCGGGTGCTGGAGGGCTGCCGGGACTGGTCCATGTGGCGGTACCGGCCCTTCCTGCCGGTGGAGGAGGACTCCCCCGCCCCGCCCCTGCGGGTGGGCTGGTCCCCCTTGTACAGGGCGGACAACCTGGCCCGGACCCTGGGCCTGAAGACCCTGTACGTCAAGGACGACGGGCTCAACCCCACCGCCTCCCTGAAGGACCGGGCCTCCGCCCTGGCGGTGGTGAAGGCCATGGAGGCGGGGGCGGACACCGTGGCCTGCTCCTCCACAGGCAACGCCGCCTCCTCCCTGGCGGGGAACGCGGCGGCGGCGGGCCTGCGCTCCTACATCTTCGTGCCCGCTCGGGCCCCCAAGGGCAAGGTGGCCCAGCTGCGCATATTCGGGGCCACGGTGGTCAGCGTGGAGGGCAGCTATGAGGACACCTTCGAGCTGTCCAAGGCCGCCATTGAAAAGTGGGGCTGGTATAACCGCAACGCCGCCATCAACCCCTACCTCTCCGAGGGGAAAAAGACGGTCTCCCTGGAGATCATGGAGCAGCTGGGGTGGCATGTGCCCGACTACATCGCCCTGTCGGTGGGGGACGGGTGCACCATCGCCGGGGTATGGAAGGGGCTCAAGGACCTGGCCTCCGCCGGGTTCATCGATAAGCTGCCCCGGCTCATCTCCGTCCAGGCGGAGGGCTGCTGCCCCATCAACCGGGCCGTGCAGACCGGGAAGCCCTGGGCCCCCATGGAGGAGGACACCCTGGCCGACTCTATCGCCGTGGGGGTGCCCCGCAACCCGGACAAGGCCATAGGCGCCATCCGGGAGTCCCACGGCGTGGCGGTCAACGTCTCCGACGGGGAGATCCTCTCCGCCATGGGCCTGCTGGGCCGCACCCAGGGGGTGTTCGGGGAGCCCGCCGGCGCCGCCGGCACCGCCGGGGTGAAAAAGGCCCTGGAGCTGGGGCTGATCCCCGCCGACAGCACGGTGGTGAGCATTGTCACCGGCAACGGCCTGAAAGACGTGGCCAATGGCGTCAAGGCCGCCGGGGAGCCCCTGTCCTGTCCTCCCGATATGGACGCCCTGCTCTCCGTCTTCCGCCGGGCGGGCATCGCCCCGTAAGTTTAACAGAAAGGATTTGACCACTATGCAGCAGCACGATCCCGCCGCCAAAGTCGGCGTATGGGCTTATCTCCTCTTCACCCTGGCCAGCTTCGCGCTGGCGCTGTACTACATGCTCCTGGACGGCTTCCAGCATACCATCTCCATCGCCGCCCTGCCCATCTGGATGGGCTACACGATCTTTACCCTCATCAAGAGCATTGCCGACCTGATCGGCGCGCAAAAGCGTACCGCCAACTTCACCCGGATGCTGGCCCGGTGGGAGGACGCCTTCGGCAAGCGTGGCCCCGCCCTGGCCCTGCTGATCTTCATGACCCTGGCGGTGGGCCTCATCAAGCTGGCCGTGCCGGTCATCATCATGATGCTGGCCCGGGGCTCCTGATTTTCCCGTATAGGGGGGCTTTCCATGTCCATCCTCATTCAGAACGGCACCCTGCTCTGCCCGGAGGGCCCGGTCCGGGCCGACCTGCGGGTGGAGGGGGAGACCATCGTCCAGATCGGCCCCGATCTGCCCCCGGGGGACAGCCGGGTGATCGACGCCGCCGGCAAACTGGTCTTTCCCGGCTTTATCGACACCCACACCCACTTTGAGATGAACAAGGGCACCGAGCGGGAGACGGCGGACGACTGGACCACCGGCACCCGGGCGGCCCTGGCCGGAGGCACCACCTGCGTGCTGGACTTTGCCGAGCCGGAGCGGGGGGCCTCTCTCCAGTCCGCCCTGGAGACCTGGCACGACCGGGCGGAGGGCCGCGCCAGCTGCCACTACGGCTTCCACATGACCGTCAAGGACTGGGACCGGCGCATCCTGGCCGAGCTGCCCTCCATGACGGCCCAGGGCGTGACCTCCTACAAGGTCTACCTGGCCTACCCCAACCTGCGTATCAGCGACCGCACCGCCTACGAGGTCATCCGGGCGGTGGCGGAGCAGGGGGGCGTGGTGGGCTGCCACTGTGAAAACGGCGACCTCATCGAGGCCGCCACGGCCCAGCTGCGGGCGGCGGGCCGCCTGAGCCCCGCCAGCCACCCCCTGTCCCACGCCGCCGTCATGGAGGACGAGGCGGTGACCCGCTGGCTGGCCCTGGCCGAGCAGGCAGGCGCGCCGGTGAACGTGGTCCACCTGTCCACCCGCCGGGGGCTGGAGGCCGCACGCCGGGCCCGGGCGCGGGGGCAGAAGGTATACCTGGAGACCTGCCCCCAGTACCTGACCCTGACGGAGGAGAAGTATTCCCTGCCCGGCTTCCAGGGGGCCAAGTACGTCTGCGCGCCCCCCCTGCGGACGGGGGACGACCTGGCCGCCCTGTGGCAGGGGGTGGAAAACGGGGAGATCGACACCATCGGCACCGACCACTGCTCCTTTAACTTCCACCCCACCAAGGAGCTGGGGAGGGACGACTTCTCCGCCATCCCCGGGGGCATCCCGGGGGTGGAACACCGGCCCGCCCTGGTGTACACCTTCGGCGTGGCCGCCGGGCGCATCACCCCCCACCAGATGATGGCGCTGCTCTCCCAGCAGCCCGCCAGGCTCTTCGGTATGTACCCCCGGAAGGGGGCCCTGGCGGTTGGGAGCGATGGAGATATCGTAATATTTGACCCGCAATATACGTGGCGTATTACCGCTCAAGCCCAGTACCAGAACGTGGATTACACCCCCTACGAGGGTATGGAGATGGCGGGTCGGACCGACACGGTGCTCCTCAGTGGCCAGGCAGTCGTGGAGGGGGGCCGGGTCACCGCCGAGGGCCGGGGCCGGTACGTCCGCCGGGGACCCAGCCAGTTCTGGCGATGAAAGTCGGCGGCGTGCTGCTGGCCTCCGGGGCGGGGACGCGGTTCGGGGGCAACAAGCTGCTCGTCCCCGTGGACGGCGTGCCCCTGTACCGCCGGGCCATGGCCGCCCTGGTGGGGGCGGGGCTGGACCGGCTGGCGGTGTGCTCCCCCTACCCCGAAATTCTGGCGGCGGGGGAAAACTCCGGCTTTCTCCCCCTGCGCAACGAGAATGCCGCCGAGGGAATATCCGCCTCCGTCAAGCTGGGCCTGTCCGCCATGGAGGATCTGGACGGGGTGCTGTTCGCCGTGTGTGACCAGCCGTATCTTACCACAAATAGTATTATCAAGATGATAAATTCCTTTCAGGAATCAAAGAACGCCATCTGCGCCCTGTCCTGGCGGGGGGCGCGGGGCAACCCGGTGATCTTCCCCCGGGACCTGTTCGGGGAGCTGGCCGCCCTCACCGGGGACACAGGGGGCGGGGCGGTGATCCGGGCCCACCCGGACCGGCTGGCGCTGGTGGAGGCCTCCTCCCCCCGGGAGCTGGCCGACGTGGACACGCCAGCGGACCTAATGAATGATTGACATGCGCGGGGGCCCCTCGTCATGAGGGGCCCCCGCGCGTTTTAGTTTATGGGGAAGGTCTCGCCGGCGATGGTGATCGAGGCGATGTCCTCCAGCTCCACCGGCTGGGCAAAGACCCAGAAGTCCCGGGAGGCGCCCTCTGTGGGCGCGCCCCCCTGCGCCTCCAGGGCGGCCTGGGCGCCGTCCCGCAGGGTCACCTGCAGACCCGGGTGGCCCACCTCCCCGTCCGTCCGCCTCCAGGTGAGGGCAATGCTGAGGGGGGAGATCTCCAGGGCGTCCAGCCGGTAGGGGCCCGCCGTCCGGTCCAGGACGATGGTACGCTCCTCCGCCGGCTCCAGAGCCACCGGCAGGGTCCAGGTGTCCCGGAGGGCCTCCTCGGGACCGTGATAGAGGCCGTAGACCCGGATATACGCCATGTCTGCCACATCCGCCGGGGTGATGCCGCCGATCACATAGTCCGTGCCGTCGGCCGCGTCCACCTGGTCCTGGGTGGAGCCCATCTGCTCCCCGGCGGCGTTATAGGGCAGGGCCAGCAGGCCGCTGTTGGAAAAGCCCTCCGCCATGGCCAGGCGGATGTGGAACCGCCCCTCCCCGTCAAAGCCCATGGAGGAGATAGAGAAATCCTCCGTGTCCGGGCTGGCCTGGGGGGTCTGGCCCGCCCGCAGGACGGCCTGCCCCTCCGCCGCCTCCTCCGTCTCCAGGGTCTGCACCCTCTCCGGCGGCCGGAAGGCGGCCCCCGTCTCATAGCGGTAGCTGGGGTCCAGGCCGGTGACGGTCAGGGTGGCGGCGCTGCCGCTGCCCACCCCCACCAGGTTGGCCTCCACCAGCAGCCGGCCCGCCTCCGCGTCCCAGGACAGCACATGGCAGCCCGCGCCGCCGGCCAGGGGGCCGTCCGCCGCCTCCAGCCGGGCGGTGACATTGGTGTGCTCGTTAAGCCGGCCCGCCGGGTCGGTGACGGTGAAGTAGACCCTGGCCACATACCCGTCGCTGAGGCTGCCCGCCAGGGCCACCTCCACGCCGTTCTCCACCACGGCCCCCTCCGCCGGGGCGGCATAGGGGGCGAAGGCCCCCAGCCGGACCTGAAGGGTCTGCCAGAGGGTAGGCCCCGCCGCCACCGCCGTCACCGCCAGGGCGGCGCACAGGGCCAGGGCCACGGCGGCCCGCCGGCCGAACCGCCGCCGGGGCCGCGCCTGCTCCCCGCCCCCGGCCAGCAGGGCGTCCAGCCGCTCCAGGGCCTCCGATCCGGGGGTCAGGGCGTCCATCTCCCGCCTATAATCGCTCTGAAACATCGTCGTCCTCCTTCAGCATGTCCCGCAGCAGGGCCCGGGCCCGGAAGAGCCGGGACTTCACCGCGCCCTCGCTTTTCCCCATGATTTTGGCGATCTCCGCCACGCTCAGTTCCTCGTAGTAGTACAGGTGCACCGCCGTGCGGTACTTGGCCGGCAGGGCCAGCACCGCCTCCACCACGCCTCCCGGCTCCGGCTCCTCCGGGGCGGGGAGGCTGTCCTCCAGCGGCCCCTCCCGCCGCCGCCAGGGCGCGCGGAACCAGTCATTGGCGCAGTTGGCCGCCACCCGCAGCAGCCAGGCGCGGGCGTGCTCCGGCGCGGCAAAGGCCGGCCTTGCCCGCAGCAGGCGG
>CALXEB010000082.1 GCA_944387215.1 uncultured Flavonifractor sp.
GGTGGTGGTGACCTCCGACAACCCCCGCACCGAGGACCCGGAGGCCATCATCGCCCACATCCTCCCCGGCCTGGCGGGCACGGCGGCGGAAAAGCACGTGGAGCCGGACCGGCGGCAGGCCATCCGCCTGGCCCTCTCCCTGGCCCGGCCCGGCGACACGGTGGTATTGGCCGGCAAGGGCCACGAGACCTATCAGGAGGTCTGCGGCGTGCAGCACCATCTGGACGAGCGGGAGGAAGTGGCGGCCTTTTTCCGGGCGGGGAATTGAGAAACGGCGCGGCGGCGGCTGCGGACGTCGGCCTCTGCGTCACACAAAGAGGGCCGATCGGCCTGGAAACCGTCGTTTCGACGATTGTAAAGCGCGGGAGAAGATGATAAAATACCTCACCGTGAGACCATTTGAGAGGTATGAGGTATGGAGGTTCAAAAATGAGAATGGCAGCGGCCTTTCTGGCGGCCTTTGTAGTGACCGCCCTGGCGGGGAAAGCCCTGATCCCCTTCCTGCGGCGGATGAAGGCGGGGCAGTCCATCAAGGAGATCGGCCCCACCTGGCACATGTCCAAGCAGGGCACCCCCACCATGGGCGGGCTCATGTTCATCCTGGGCGCCGCCGTGGCGGTGGCCGTCCTGGGGTGGCCCGATTTCCTGGCCGGGCGCTTCGGAGGGGGCTTCGTGTTCCTCTTCGCCCTGGTGTTCGGGGCCATCGGGTACATTGACGACTATATGAAGGTGAAGCACCACCAGAACACCGGCCTCACCGCCCCCCAGAAGTTCCTGCTCCAGCTGGCGGCGGCCATCCTGTTCACGGTGCTCATGCGGGAGCACGGCTACCTGACGCCCGACCTGTACATCCCCTTCGCCAACGTGACCCTGCCCATCCCCTGGCCGGTGTACATGGTGTTCGCCGCCTTCGTCATGGTGGGCACGGTGAACGCCGTGAACATCACCGACGGCATCGACGGCCTGGCCGCCGGGGTCACCATGCCGGTGATGCTCTTCTTCACTGCTGTGGCCGCCCTGTGGGACCGCGGGGAGCTGGGAGTGTTCTCCGCCGCCCTGCTGGGAGGGCTGGCGGCCTTCCTGCTGTATAATTTCCACCCGGCCAAGGTGTTCATGGGCGACACCGGCTCCCTCTTCCTGGGGGGTGCGGTGTGCGGGCTGGCCTTCGGGCTGGACATTCCCCTGGTGCTCATCCTGGTGGGCGTCATCTACATTGCTGAAACGCTGTCCGATATCATCCAGGTGGCCTACTTCAAGGCAACCCACGGCAAGCGGATCTTCCGCATGGCCCCCCTCCACCACCATCTGGAGATGGGGGGCTGGAGCGAGGTGAAGCTGGTGTGCGTGTTCACCATGATCACCCTGGCGGCCTGCCTGCTGGCCTTTTTCGGCGTGCTGGATCGCTGGACGTGACGTAACCGGCTTTTGAAAGGAGGGGAGAAGACGTGGCAAGAGCAAAGCGGGACCTGACCATGGAAGAGCAGCTGGCCCGCGGGCCCATGGACCTGCCCTTTCTGATGCTGGTGGCGCTGCTCACCGGCATCGGAGTCATTATGGTCTTCTCCGCCTCCTTCGCCACCGCCCTCTCCGAGGGGCGGGAGCCCACCTATTACTTCTTCCGGCAGGCCATCTTTGCCGGGGCGGGGCTGGCCGTTATGTACGTGGTGTCCAAGATCAACTACCAGACCTTCCGCTGGCTGTCGGTATTCGCCATGATCGTGGCGGTGCTGCTGCTGGTCGCCGTGCTCATACCCGGGATACACACCGTCCGGCCCGACAACGTGAAGCGCTGGATCGCCGTGCCCGGCCTGGGCACCTTCCAGCCCTCGGAGATCGCCAAGGTGGCGGTCATTATGTACTTCGCCTCCCGGCTGTCCAAGCGCAACACGGAAAAGCCCGTGCGGCTTTCCCCCCGCAGCCCCCTCAGCGGGGTGGTGGGCTGGCTGGACCGCATCGGCTTTCTGGAGCTGATCCCCTACGGCCTGATCCTGCTGGTCATCGTGGTCCTCATGAGCAGGGAGCCCCACATGTCGGGCACCCTGCTGATCCTGGTGGGGGCCGCGGCGGTCATCTTCGCCGCCGGGATCAAGCTGCGCTGGTTTGCCATGGGGGCGGCCCTGCTGGCGGGCCTGCTGCTGATCTTTATGCAGGGCTACCAGTCCACCCGCATCCTGGTGTGGCAGGACCCCTGGCAGTACTATAAGGACGGGGGCTGGCAGATCATCCAGTCCCTCTATGCCATCGGCTCCGGCGGGCTCACCGGCCTGGGCCTGGGCAAGAGCCGGCAGAAGTTCCTCTACCTGCCCGAGCCGGAGAACGACTTTATCTTTGCCATCGTCTGCGAGGAGCTGGGCCTGATCGGCGCGGGGATCATCCTGCTTATTTTCGCCCTGCTGGTGGTCCGGGGCTACTGGATCGCCATCCACGCCCGGGACCGCTTCGGCGCCCTGCTGGTGGTGGGCGTCACCACCCTGACGGCGGTGCAGGTGTTCCTCAACATCGCCGTGGTCACCAACCTGATCCCCACCACCGGCATCTCCCTGCCCTTCTTCAGCTACGGCGGCACGGCCCTGATGATCCAGCTGGCCGAGATGGGCATGGTATTATCGGTGTCGCGTCAGATCCCGGCGCCACGCCAGGAGTAGGGGCGACCTATGGCCGCCCGCCGTTCCGAGCCCCGGCCCGTAGGGGCGGGTCCCAGACCCGCCCATTCCTCCAACGTTCAAAGGAGTTGACGTCCCATGAACATCCTCTTTACCTGCGGCGGGACGGCGGGGCACGTGAACCCCGCCGTGGCCCTGGCCCAGATGTTCCAGGCCCGCAATCCGGGCTGCCAGGTGCTCTTTGTGGGAGCGGACGGGGGCATGGAGACCCGCCTGGTGCCCAAGGAGGGCTACCCCATCGAGACGGTGACCATCACCAACTTCCGCCGCTCCCTTTCCCCGGCCTCCATCGGCCACAACGTAAAGACCCTGCTGAACATGAGCCGCTCCAAGAAGCAGGCCAACGCCATCCTGGACCGCTTCCGGCCCGACCTGGTGGTGGGCACCGGGGGCTACGCCTCCTTCCCGGTGGTGAGCGCCGCCGCCAAACGGGGCATCCCTACCGCCGTCCACGAGTCCAACGCCGTCCCCGGCCTGACCACCAAGGCCCTGTCCAAGGTGGTGGACGTGGTGATGGTGGGCTTTGAGGAGAGCCGGCAGCACTACGACGACCCGTCCAAAGTGGTGGTCACCGGCACCCCCGTGCGGGGGGACTTCTTCCGCTATACCCGGAAGGAGGCCCGGGAGAAGCTGGGCCTCACCGACGGCCGGCCCCTGGTCCTCTCCGTGTGGGGGAGCCTGGGGGCGGAGGAGATGAACCGGCGCAGCGTGGACTTCATCGCCCGGGAGCTGGCCGACGGCGCCCCCTGGCACCACATCCACGGCGCAGGCCGGGATTACCAGGCCATCTGCCGGGCCCTGGCGGAGCGGGGGGTGGACCTGGCGGGGCAGGACAGCGTGGACGTGCGGGAGTACATCTACGACATGCCCCTGGCCATGGCCGCCGCCGACCTGGTGCTCTGCCGGGCGGGGGCCTCCACCATCGCGGAGATCGCCGCCATCGCCCGGCCGGCGGTGCTGGTGCCCTCCCCCAACGTGGTGGCCGACCACCAGACCAAGAACGCCCGGGTGCTGGAGCAGGCGGGGGGCGCGGTGCTCCTGCCGGAGGCGGGGGGCAGCGGCGAGAGCCTCTACCAGACCGCCAGGTCGCTCCTGGAGGACAAGGACCGCCGGGAGGCCATGTCCGCCGCTCTGCGTGAGATGTCCGTGCCCGACGCTGCCGAGCAGATCTACGGGGTGCTGTCCGGCCTGCTGGGCAAAAAGCGGGGCGGATGAACCCCCCGCCGCCCTCCGCATAGGATGGGGTACCAAACCCAAACTGCGGAGGACGGCCTATGACTACATATCTGGTGGAGGGCGGATACCCTCTGGAGGGCTCCGTGGCGATCCACGGTGCCAAGAACAGCGTGCTGCCCATGCTGGCGGCCTGCCTGCTGGCGCCGGGAGAGTGCGTCATCCGCAACTGTCCCCGCCTGTCCGACGTGGAGGCCTCTCTGGCCATCCTGCGCCACCTGGGCTGCCCGGCCCGGCGGGAGGGGGATGCGGTGGTGGTGGACGCCTCCGCCCCCGCCGCCTGGGACGTGCCCGACGCCCTCATGCGGGAGATGCGCTCCTCGGTGATCTTCCTGGGGGCCATCCTGGGCCGCATGGGGCAGGCCCGGCTGTGCGCTCCCGGCGGCTGCGAGCTGGGCCCCCGGCCCATCGACCTGCACCTGGCGGCCATCCGGGCCCTGGGGGGAGAGATCGCGGAGGAGGGCGGCGGCCTCAGCTGCCGGGGGACGCTGCGGGGGGCGGACATCGTCCTCTCCCTGCCCAGCGTGGGGGCCACCGAGAACGCCATGCTGGCGGCGGTGTGCGCCCGGGGGGAGACCACCATCACCAACGCCGCCCGGGAGCCGGAGATCGTAGACCTGCAGAACTTCCTTACCGCCCTGGGGGCGAAGGTGCGGGGCGCGGGCACCCCGGTCATCGCGGTGGAGGGGGGCGCGCCCCTCCACGGCGGGGAACACACCGTCATGGCCGACCGGATCGTGGCCTGTACCTACCTGGCGGCGGCGGCCGCCGCCGGCGGGGAGGTGGAGCTCACCGGGGCGGACTGGCGCACCCTGGTGCCGGTGACGGCGGTGCTCACCGAGGCGGGCTGCCGGGTGGACAGCGCCCCGGGGCGCATTGCCCTGGCCTGCCGCCAGCCCCTGCGGGGGGTGCGGCCCATCCGCACCGCCCCCTATCCCGGCTTCCCCACCGACGCACAGGCTCCCCTCATGGCCGCCCTGTGCAAAAGCCGGGGGTGCACCGTGTTTGTGGAGAACATGTTCGACAGCCGCTACCGCCACGTGGATGAGCTGCGCCGCATGGGGGCGGACGTCCGAACCGAGGGACGGGTGGCGGTGGTGTACGGCGTGCCCCGGCTCCACGGGGCCCGGGTGCGCGCCGCCGACCTGCGGGGCGGGGCCGCCCTGGCGGTGGCCGCCCTAGGGGCGGAGGGGGAGACCCGCCTGGAGGACGCGGGCCATATCGGCCGGGGCTACCAGTCCCTGGACGGGGACCTGCGGGCCCTGGGGGCCCGGATCCGCCGGCTGGAGGGCGGAAAATCGTAAGAACTTCTTCACACATTCTTATTGTTTTTGTGGGAGAATATGAGCACGCCCCGGCGGGAAAAGGGCGGGGCATGCCCCTGCCCGGCGCGGCGGGGGAACACAAAGGACAGGAGACAGACCCATGGCGGCGAGAAGAAGCAGAACAGGACGGCGGCGAAACCGGGGGCGCTTTGGCGGCCTCTATAAGCTGCTGTCCATCCTGCTCATCCTGGCCGCCATTTTGGCGGGCTGCGTGGTGTTTTTCCGGGTGGATACGGTGTTGGTGGAGGGCAACAGCCGCTACACCGACGAACAGGTGGTGGCCGCCTCCCAGGTGGAACGGGGGGACAACCTGTTCACGCTGAACAAAAGCGCCATGATCTCCCGCATCCTCACCCGCCTGCCCTATGTGGACGACATGTCCATCCACCGCAAGCTGCCCGACACCCTGGTGATCTATATCACCGAAAGCGCCCCGCTGGCCTGGGTGGAGAGCGGGGGTGCCTGCTGGCTGCTGGACCACCGCTGCAAGGTGCTGGAGACGGGGGAGGAGTCCCTGGCCGGGGCCCTGCCCCAGGTGCTGGGCCTGACGCCCATCGACCCCACCGTGGGCAGCCGACTGACGGCGGAGGGGGACGGGCAGGACAAGCTGGAACGGCTGCGGGCCTTTCTGGCGGCCATGGGCGAGGCGGGCATGACCGGGAGCCTCACCGGCTTTATCGACCTCAGCTCCAGCAACGAGCTGCGCTTTGGCTACGGCGCCGACCTGACGGTGCTCTTCCCCCTGAACGGGGATTTTGCTGAAAAGACCCACAAGCTGCGGCAGGTCCTGCTGGCCATGGACGAGGAGGGCATAGCCCGGACCGGGACCCTGGACCTGACCTATGAGACGGAGGAGGCCCATCTGCTGCCGGAGCGCTGGCTGCCCGACGGCTATACGGCGCAGGCGTCCGGGTCCGAGACCACGCCTTCCGAGACAACGCCCTCCGAGACAACACCTTCCGAGACAACGCCGGCGGAGACGGATCCCCAGACGCAGTCCACGCCGGGGACCTCCGACCCGATCACCCCGCCGGCTCAGGCCAGTATCCCGCCCCAGGCGGCAAACAGCGGGGCATAGCAAGGAGATGCCGATGAAAACGAAAAGACCGCGGAACAAAGGCGAACTGGCGGTGGTGGCAGTATGCGCTGTCGTGGGCTTTCTGCTGGCGGCCCAGCTGCGCACCGTACAGCTCACCGGGGCGGCGGACCAGGCCACGGCGACCCGGCTGGAGACCCTTCAGGACCTGTACAACGAGCTGACGGCGGAGCGGGACGGACTGGCCGACCAGGTCCAGCAGCTCCAGGGGGAGCTGGCCCTCTACCGGGACCAGGCCGCCTCCGGCCAGGCAGGCAGCGAGGCCCTGCGGGCGGAGCTGGATCAGCTGGAGATCACGGCGGGCCTCACCGATGTGGAGGGCCCCGGCGTAAGCGTGATCCTGGAGGACTCCTCCTCCTCCAACCTGACGGGGGACGAGGCCGATTACCTCATCCACGACAGCGACCTGCTCTCAGTGATCAACGAGCTGCGCTCCGCCGGGGCGGAGGCCATCTCCCTCAACGGCGAGCGCATCCTGGCCACCAGCGAAGTGCGCTGCACCGGCGCGGTGGTGACGGTGAACGGCCGGCGGTACGCCGCGCCCTATGTGATCTTCGCCATCGGCGACAAGGACACCCTCTACAACGCCCTGACCATGCGCAGCGGCGTGGTGGATGTGCTGAGCCAGTGGGGCATCACCGTGAAGGTCACGGCCAACGATCTGCTGCTCATTCCCAAGTACAACGGCTCCATCAGCTACGAGTACGCCCACAGCGTGGCGCCGGGCGAGGAAGGGGGCGAGGGCTGATGCTGGAGCTTGTCGGACTGCTCATCGGCCTGGCGGCGGGGTTCCTGGTCCCATGGACCATCCCCAGCCAGTACACCCTCTACGCCGCCGCCGGCCTGCTGGCTGCCCTGGACTCCGCCCTGGGCGGACTGCGGGCCCGGATCAAGGGGGAATTCAAATTGGGGGTGTTCCTCTCGGGCACCGTGGGCAACGCGGCCATTGCCGTTTTTCTCACCTGGCTGGGAAACAAGCTGGGCCTGCCGCTCTATCTGGCGGCGGTGGTGGTGTTCGGTACAAGAATGTTCCAAAACTTTGCGGAAATACGGCGGGAACTCTTGACCTCAAGGCAAAAGAGCGCTAAAATAGACCAAGATATAGTTTCCTCGGAGGAGGAGCATACAACATAGCTTATTTTTCCCCTTTCTCAGACAGGATCAGGGAATTTGTTCACATAGGAGGAGCAGTTATGGCGTTTGGGCTGGATACCGGGCCTGATACCGTCGTGACCATCAAGGTCATCGGCGTAGGCGGAGGCGGCAACAATGTGGTCAACCGGATGGTGAAGTCCGGGACCAAGGGCGTGGATTTTATCGCGGTCAATACGGACAAGCAGGCGCTTGCCGTTTCCAGCGCGACCTTCAAGATCCAGATCGGCGAGAAGCTCACCGGCGGCCAGGGCGCCGGTTCCGACCCGGAGGTGGGCCGCAAGTCCGCCGAGGAGAGCCGGGGGGCCGTATCCAAGGCCCTGGAGGACGCGGACATGGTCTTTATCACCGCCGGCATGGGCGGCGGAACCGGCACCGGCGCGGCCCCCATCGTGGCGGATATCGCCAAGGAGATGGGCATCCTCACTGTGGGCGTGGTCACCAAGCCCTTCAACTTTGAGGGCCGCCGGCGGATGCTCCAGGCCGAAAAGGGCATTGAGGAGCTGCGCACCAAGGTGGACTCCTTGGTCATCATCCCCAACGAGCGGCTGAAGTTTGCCACCGACCAGAAGATCACCTTCGCCAACGCCTTTGAGATCGCCGACGACGTGCTGCGCCAGGCGGTGCAGTCCATTTCCGACCTGATCAAGAATACCGGCTTCATCAACCTGGACTTTGCCGACGTCACCGCCGTCATGCAGAACGCGGGCATGGCCCACATGGGCGTGGGCCGGGCCGCCGGCAAGAACAAGGCCGAGGAGGCCGCCAAGATGGCCATTTCCAGCCCTCTGCTGGAGACCTCTATCAACGGCGCCAAGGGCGTGCTGGTCAACGTCACCGGCTCCATGGACATCGGCCTGGAGGAGGTGGAGACCGCCGC
>CALXEB010000083.1 GCA_944387215.1 uncultured Flavonifractor sp.
GCTGGGTGTAGAAGGCCACCACCCGCTTGCCGGTGGTGCCCGAGGTGGACTGGATGCGCACGCAGTCCTTCAGGGGCCGGGCCAGCAGGCCGTAGGGGTAGGCCTCCCGCAGGTCGGCCTTGGTGACGAAGGGCAGCTTGTGCAGGTCCTCCAGCCCCTTGATGTCCGCCGGGGTCAGGCCCTTGGCCTCCATCTTCTTCCGATAGTAGGGCACGTTGTCCCACACATTCTGCACCTGCTTGACCAGGCGCTCGTTCTGCCAGGCGGTGATCTGCTCCCGCGAGGCGGTCTCAATCTCTGGCTGATAATAACGCTCCATGCTTTCCTCTCCTACTCTCTCAGGAATTGCGGCCCAGGTGGAAGGCTTTGCGGTTGAGCTCCAGGAACTTTTCAGGCACGCTGGCGGTGATGGCCTGCTGCCAGGTCTCCTCCGGCCAGTCGAAATAGCGGGACAGCCGGCCCAGCAGCACCAGGTTCACCGCCTTGCTGCTGCCCGCCTCCTCCGCCAGGGAGAGGGCGTCCATGGCGTCCAGGGCCACCCCGGCCTCCGCCATGCGCTTTTCCAGCGCCTGGGGGTACTCCGCCGCGCCGGTGATCACCGGCATGGGGTTGATCTGCTGGGTGTTGGTGATGATGCGCCCGCCGGGCCGGAGGAACTCCATCCACCGGGCGGCCTCCAGCAGCTCAAAGGAGAGGATGAAGTCGGCCTCCCCCTTGTCGATGACAGGGGAACAGACCCTGTCGCCCCAGCGGACGTAGGTGACCACGCTGCCCCCCCGCTGGCTCATGCCGTGGACCTCGGAGACCTTCACGTCATAGCCCTGGTCCAGCAGCAGCCGGCCGAAGAGCTTGCTGGCCAGCAGGGTGCCCTGGCCGCCCACGCCCACGATCATCATGTTTTTCGTCTCCATGGCTCACACCTCCCCCGGCGCCCGGAGGGCGTCGAACTTGCACAGCTGCTGGCACACGTTGCAGCCCACGCACAGGGTCTCGTCCACCCCGGCCTTGCCGTCCCGCACCGAGATGGCCGGGCAGCCGATCTTCATGCAGGCCTTGCAGCCCACGCACTTATCCTTGTCCACCGTCAGGGGCGGGGCGGTCTTGACGTACTTGAGCAGCACGCAGGGCCGGCGGGAGATAATGACCGACGCCTCGGGCGCGGCCAGCTCCTCCTTGATAGCGGCCTCGCACTGGGCCAGGTCGTAAGGGTCCACCACCCGCACACGGCGTATGCCCACCGCCTTGCACAGGGTCTCCAGGTCGATCTTGGTGCAAGGGTCCCCCTTCAGGTTGAAGCCGGTGGTGGGGTTCTGCTGGTGGCCGGTCATGCCGGTGATGGAGTTGTCCAGGATGATGACGGTGGCGTTGGACTCGTTGTAGGCGATGTTCACAAGGCCCGTGATGCCCGAGTGCATGAAGGTGGAGTCGCCGATCACCGCCACGGTCCTGCCGTCCATCTCCCCGCCGGCGGCCTTCAAAAAGCCATGGATGCCGGAGACCGAGGCCCCCATGCAGATGGTGGAGTCGATGGCCGCCAGGGGGGGCACCGCCCCCAGGGTGTAGCAGCCGATGTCACCCAGCACGGTGAGCTTGAGCTTGTTCAGAGTGTAGAACAATCCCCGGTGGGGGCAGCCGGCGCACATGACCGGCGGCCGGGCGGGGATGGTCTCCTCCAGGGCCGTGCCCCTGGGGACGGGCAGGCCCAGCTTCTCCGCCACCAGGTTCTGGGAGAACTCGCCCAGGGGGGTGAACACGTCCTTGCCCGCCAGGGACAGGCCCAGGGCGCGGCAGTGGTCCTCAATGAAGCCGTCCAGCTCCTCCACCACCGTCAGCAGGGAGACCGAGGCGGCAAAGTCCCGGATCAGCTTCTCCGGCATGGGCCAGGCCATGCCCAGCTTGAGCACGGGGAAGCGGTCCCCGCACACCTCCTTCACGTACTGGTAAGAGGTGGAGGAGGTGATGATGCCCACCTTGTGGTCGCTCCCCTCCTCCACGCGGTTGAAGGGGCAGGTCTCGGCGTACTCCGCCAGCTGCTTCAGGCGCTCCTCCACCACCGGGTGGCGGCGGATGGCGTTGCCGGGCATCATGATGTACTTGGCGGCCTTCTTCTCGTAGGGCACCGGGGCGGGCTCCACCCGCTCCCCGGTCTCCACCACGCTCTGGGAGTGGGAGACCCGGGTGCACATCTTCAGCAGCACCGGGGTGTCGAACCGCTCGGAGAGCTCGTAGGCCGCCTTGGTGAAGGCCAGGGCCTCGGCGGAATCCGCCGGCTCCAGCATGGGCAGCTTGGCGGCCTTGGCGTAGTGGCGGGAGTCCTGCTCGTTCTGGGAGGAGTGCATCCCCGCGTCGTCGGCCACGCCGATGACCATGCCGGCGTTGACGCCGGTGTAGGCGATGGTAAACAGAGGGTCGGCGGCCACGTTGAGGCCCACGTGCTTCATGCCGCAGAAGGACCGCCGCCCCGCCAGGGAGGCGCCGAAGGCGGTCTCCATGCCCACCTTCTCGTTGGGGGCCCACTCGGCGTAGATCTCGGGGTATTTGGCCGCAGCCTCGGTGATCTCGGTGCTGGGGGTGCCGGGATAGCTGGACACCACGGCGCAGCCCGCCTCGTAGAGCCCCCGGGCCACCGCCTCGTTGCCGAGCATCAGGGTTTTCATCACATATCACTCCTTGTTATGAGGGCGGGAGGATAAAAAACGTCCTCTGCATTCCCTGCAGAGGACGAAAAGGCTCCGGCGAAACGGCCTCTACCTGGTGCCGCGCTCACAAACTTTGAACAGATTTACTTTATCACGTTTTGTCGGTAAAGTCAACGGGTTTTTCCCGCCCCTCCGCCTCCTCCAGGGCATGCCTGGGGCCGATGGAGTCGGTGACCGAGACAGTGACGGTGCGGGCATAGCAGGAGAAGATCTCCGCCACCCGGCGCCGGTCCTGCCCGGGGGTGATCAGGCTCACCGCCGGCACGATGACCAGCCCCGCCAGCATGCAGAAGGCGCCGCAGTTGATGGGGGACTGGATCAGAGCGGGGAAATGCTCCCCCACAAAGATGTTGGCCAACATCACCACGGTGGAGAAGGCGAAGCACGCCCCGCAGGCGGCCTTGGTGGTGCGCTTCCAGTACAGGCCATAGAGGAAGGGGGCCAGGAAGGAGCCCGCCAGAGCCCCCCAGGACACGCCCATGAGCTGGGCGATGAAGGACAGGCCCACCCGGTACTGCACGATGGCCAGCACCACGCTGATGGCGATGAACACCACCACCAGGGCCCGCATCCACCGCAGCTGCCGCTTCTCGTCCATGTTTTTGATAACGCCGTCCTTCAAAAAGTCCAGTACCAGGGTGGAGCTGGAAGCCAGCACCAGGGAGGACAGGGTGGACATGGAGGCAGAGAGCACCAGGATGACCACAATGGCGATCAAAATGGCGGGCAGGCCGGAGAGCATGGCGGGGATGATGGCGTCGTACCCCTCGGCGGCCACGTCCACCCGGTCGCCGAAGAGCCGGCCGAAGCCGCCCAGGAAGTAGCAGCCCCCCGCCACGATCAGGGCGAAGACGGTGGAGATGACGGTACCCTGGGTGATGGCGGACTCGCTCTTGATGGCGTAGAACTTCTGCACCATCTGGGGCAGGCCCCAGGTGCCCAGGCTGGTGAGCACCACCACCCCGGCCAGGCCCGTCAGGTCGGGCCCGAAGAAGGAGGCGAACACGCCGGGGGTGTCTGACACGGCGGGATCAGTCACCCGGCCCATGGCGTCCAGCGCGGCCTGGAAGCCGCCCTGGCTGTTCAGCACCGCGGCCACCACGGCGATGATGCCGAAGATCATGATGATCCCCTGGATGAAGTCGTTGATGGCGGTGGCCATATAGCCCCCGGCGATGACGTACACCCCGGTGAGCACCGCCATGACGATGACGCACACGCTGTAATCGATGTCGAAGGCCATGCCGAACAGGCGGGACAGGCCGTTGTACAGGCTGGCGGTGTAGGGGATGAGGAACAGGAAGGTGATGGCGGAGGCGGCCAGCTTGAGCCGCCGGCTGTCAAAGCGCCTGCCGAAGAACTCCGGCATGGTGGCGCTGTCCAGGTGCTGGGTCATGATGCGGGTGCGCCGGCCCAGCACCACCCAGGCCAGCAGGGAGCCCAGGAAGGCGTTGCCCAGCCCCGCCCAGGTGGCGGCGATGCCGAAGCGCCAGCCGAACTGCCCGGCGTAGCCCACAAAGACCACGGCGGAGAAGTAGCTGGTGCCGTAGGCGAAGGCGGTGAGCCAGGGGCCCACGCTCCGCCCGCCCAGGACGAAGCCGCTTACATCGGTGGCGTGGCGGCGGCAGTAGAGGCCGATGCCCACCATCACGGCGAAAAATACGATAAGCAGGGCCAGCTTGATAAACAGGCCCTCGGTTGCAGGATCTGGCAAGGGGGTTCCTCCTCTCCGCCTCCGGGCGGGAATTTTTTCGCGGCGGGACCGGCGCATCCAAAGTGCGCCAGATCCTTCCGCAGGGGCGGATATCATCCGCCCGCCGGGCCGTCACCGCGCGGCGTGCCCCGCAGAAATCCGTAGGGGCGGCCCGTGGCCGCCCGCCGTTTCGCCGGCGCACAGCGTTGCCCGGGGACCGCAGGCCGCCCCTACAGGTTTGATTTTAATGGGTGATCTGCGCCTCCACCAGCCTGCCGTGGCAGTACTTCTCCCGCAGGGCGGGCTTTTCGATCTTGCCGGTGGGGTTGCGGGGCACGTGGTCAAAGATGACCTTCCGGGGCCGTTTGTACCGGGGCAGTTCCTGGCAGAAGGCGTCGATCTCCGCCTGGGTGCAGGTCATGCCCTCCTTGACCTCAATGATGGCGGCGGCGATCTCCCCCAGCCGGGGGTCAGGCATACCGATGACCGCCACGTCCTTGATCTTGCCGTACCGGCGCAGGAAGTCCTCGATCTGCACGGGGTAGATGTTCTCCCCGCCGGAGATGACCACATCCTTCTTTCGGTCCACCAGATAGAGGAAGCCGTCGGCGTCCATCTCCGCCATGTCCCCGGTGTAGAGCCAATCTCCGTGGAGGACCTCGGCGGTGGCCTTGGGATCCTTGTAGTAGCACTTCATCACGCCGGGGCCCCGGACGGCCAGCTCGCCCACCTGGCCCTCGCCCACGTCCCGGCCCTGCTCGTCCACCACCTTGGCCTCCCACTGGAAGCCGGGCTTGCCGATGGCCCCCACCTTGCGGATGTTCTCCACCCCCAGGTGGACGCAGCCGGGGCCCAGGGACTCGGACAGGCCGTAGTTGGTGTCGTACTGGTGGTGGGGAAACACCTTCAGCCAGCGGTGGATGAGGCTGGGGGGCACCGGCTGGGCGCCGATGTGCATGAGCCGCCACTGGTCCAGGTAGTACTCGCTCAGGTCCACCCGGCCGCTGTCAATGGCGTCCAGGATATCCTGGGCCCAGGGCACCAGCAGCCAGACGATGGTGCACTTCTCTTCGGTGACGGTGCGCAGGATCCACTCCGGCTTCACCCCCCGCAGCAGCACCGCCCGGCTGCCCGAGAGCAGGGAGCCGAACCAGTGCATCTTGGCCCCCGTGTGGTAGAGGGGCGGGATGCACAGGAACACGTCCTCCCGGGTCTGGCCGTGGTGGGCCTGCTCGGTGAGGCAGGCGGCGTAAAGCCCCCGGTGGTCATGGAGGATGGCCTTGGGGAAGCCGGTGGTGCCGGAGGAGAAATAGATGGCGGCGTAGTCCTCTGGGGCCAGGGCCACCGGCGGGGCGCTGGAGGAGCAAAAGCCCATCAGGGACCGGCAGTCCTCCGCGTAGGGGGGCAGCTCCCGGCCCACAAAGGATTTCATCCCCACCCGGCCCAGCTGGTCCACCACGGCGTTGACGCGCTCCACAAACTCCGGGCCGAACACCAGGATCTCCACATCCGCCAGGTCCAGGCAGTAGCGGATCTCCTCGCTGGAATAGCGGTAGTTCAGGGGCACGGCGATGCAGCCGGCCTTCAGGACCCCGAAATAGATAGGCAGCCACTCCAGGCAGTTCATCAGCAGGATGCCCACCTTGGTGCCCCGCTTCACCCCCCGGCTGAGCAGCAGGTTTGCAAAGCGGTTGGCCCTGCGGTCAAAGCCCTTCCAGCTCAGCTCCCGGCGGTAGGGCGCATCGGGCATGGCGTTCTCAATGAGGCTGAAGTCCCGCCAGGTGACGGCGTTGTCCCGCTCCTCCGAGGGGTTGATCTCCACCAGCGCGATCTCGTCCCGGTACAGCCGGGCGTTGCGCTCCAGAAGCTCTGTGATGACCATCAGTTTACTCTCCTTTATCTGTCCCGCATCCGCCGCGGGCCGTTGCGTATGATTTTACCGCTTTAAAGCGCGAATGTCAACCCCCCTGACGACAAAATTCTCTCCCTCAGGACACCCTCCACGGCCGTCAGGCGGCTTTTCGGAGCGCATCCCACAGCGGCCTGTGGTTGATGAGCGCCACCGCCAGGAAGCACAGCCCGGAGCATGCCTGCCAGGCGGGGACCTCCCGCTCCATGAGAACGCACTGCACGCACAGGATAAAAGCGCTGGGCAGAAGCCGGGCCAGCCCCCAGCGGATCCGAAGCAGCGAGCGGGTGTGGACCGCACGCACGGCAAAGATCAGGATATAGCTCAGCAGGGTGGAGACCGCCGCCCCCATGGATCCCCAGAGCCGGATCAGGAAAAAGTTCCCCGCCAGATTGCACACGGCCCCCAGCACTGTCGTAGCGAGGGTGGACGCGCTGCGCTGCTCCACCATGTAGATCGACGCCAGGAAGGAGCCCAGGCAGGCAAAGGTCGTCGCCAGCGTGAGCACCGGCACATAGCGCCAAGCCTCGTAGTATTCCGGCGCCGCCAGCAGGCGGGTGGAGAGTTTCGCCGTGAGGATGACCCCTGAGGCCACCACCCATGCCATAGCCGAATAGACGGAGTAGACGTTGGAAAAAAAGCGCTCCTTTTCCCGCCTGGGCCGCTCCGACAGGGCGGAGAGCTGCCAGGCGCTGGAAAACGTGGTGGCCGCGGTGAGCAGCACGTTCGGCAGCTTGTTGGAGACCGCGTAAATGCCGGTGGCGGCGCTGCCGATCAGCAGGGCGATCAGGTAGCGGTCCGAGATGTTGATGATCCATCCGCAGAGATTGGCCGGCACCAGCGGGGCGCTGTAGCGCAGCATCCTGGCCGCGTCCCGGCGCTTCACGGCGCTCAGGCGCAGATAGCGCCACTGCCGGGCGCACAGGAACACAAACGCCGTGGTGATCCCGTCGGCCAGCACATTGGCCAGCACATAGAGCAGGACCAGGTGCAGATACCCGGAGAGAAAGCCGATCTGCCCCAGCAGCGGCGCGGCAAGCAGCAGCAGGCAGAAGCCGGTCAGGGTGGTCAGCATCCCGATGGTGAACACGCCGCGCTTGTCCCTGCTCTGCTCCAGCCCGTATCGGATGACCGCGTTCGCGATGCCCACGGACGCGATCGGTATGATGAGGTTCCCCGTCTGGAGCAGCAGGTCCGTCAGGCCGTATTCCGCACTGGAGAGCACGCGGGTATAAAACGGCGTCAGCAGGAAGGTGAGCAGCCGCGCCCCGAAGGTGCTCAGCCCGAACAAGACCGTATTGGAGATCAGGTTCCGATAGGGATCCATAAAAAGCCCTCCTTGGATGCGCTCCGCGCCGTCCTGCCGGGTGAGGTCCGCGTGGTCAAACATCAAGTTTACATCCCTCCCTTAAACAGGGGGTAAACAGCCCTTCAACATTTTTTGAACCCGCGCGCCGCCCCCTCTCCCGGCGAAAACTAAAGCCCCCTAAACCGCCGGGGCTGAACTGATCCAGTAAAAACGGACAGTGACAAAAGGCCCCCTGATGTAGGAAAATAGACTACGTCAGGGGGTCTTGTTAAAATATCACATCATATATCGCCATAGAGAGAAATATTCGGTGTCCGTCATGTGCACGTTTTTTGCCGTATCCAGAAGCGGCTATTATGCCTTTGTCCACAGCCTGGACAGGCCGGAGAAGGATGCCGCCCTTGCGGAAGTGATCGCACAGCAGCGGGAACGCAGCTTCTGTACCTATGGCTACCGGCGGATGTGGCTATGGCTGAGAAGCCAGAATATTTTTCACAATCCCAAAACTGTGCTGCGGGTCATGAAAAAATATGGTCTGCTGTCAGAGATCCGCCGTCGTAGGAAATGGCAGCAGATGGGGCAGCAGGTCCACAGGTATGAGAATCTGCTGAACAGAGAATTTCACGCAGACAGGCC
>CALXEB010000084.1 GCA_944387215.1 uncultured Flavonifractor sp.
CCCCGGCGGGAGCGGCCGCGCTCGGCCTGACGCAGTTCGGACAGCTTGCTGTCCGAGGAGGCCATGAATTGCTTGAGCCGGTCCTCAAAGGTGGCGGGCTCCGCCGGGGCGGCCTTGCCCCGGAAGCCGCCGCCCTGATACCCCGCAGGCCGTCCCCCGGGGCGGCCGTGGCCCGCCGGCCGGGGCGGGGGATCCATGGCCTTCTTGATGGACAGGTTGATTCGCCCGTTGTCATCGATCCCAATGACCTTGACCTTGACCTCCTGCCCCTCCTTGAGGTGATCCTTCACGTCGTTGACGTAGGTGTAGGCGATCTCGGAGATGTGAACCAGCCCCGATCTCCCCTCCGGCAGGGACACAAAGGCGCCAAACTTTGTGATCCCCGTGACCTTTCCTTCCAAAATTGAACCGACACCGAACTCCATACTGCCTGCTAGTCCCTCTCTTTTGATAGATTCAATCGGTGAAATAGAAGACATACTCCCCCGGCTCCACCAGACCCAGCTTATCCCGGGCGATGTCGCTCTGCCGCGCCGGGTCGCCGCTGTTTTCCACCGCGTCGGCCAGATCGGCGTTGACCTGCCTCTGGGCGGCCACCTGCTCCTGCGCCTGAGCAAGGTCCGCCTCCGCTGCGCTGATCTTGCCGCGCAGCTGAAGCAGGGCGGTGGCGGCGGCCACCAGCAGGGCCAGAATCACGATCTTGGTCAAAAGAGATGCTTTTCTGATCCGCATGATCGGCTCCTTTCCCGGCCTGAGCGTCCGCCGCCCGGTGTATGCCATCCATTTCCCTGGATAGTAGATTTATTTTATACCACTTCAGCCGATAATGGAAGGACTTTTTTGCGGTTTTTCCGATTTTTTTACACAGATGGGCCAGAAGAGCCAGGGGAAAGGTCAAAATTTTCCACAATATGGTGACTAAATCGGCCGCGGCATACCCTCCCTTGAGCACCCAGCGGCTGGCCAGCCAGAAATAGGCCGCCGCCCCGGCCAGCACGCCCAGGATGAGGTAGAGCCGCACCTCTCCGCTGCCGGCGGCCGTGGTGTACACGAAAAGGGCGGCCGTCACCACCAGCCAGAACAGAAGATCCAAGGCCCCGGCCAGCAAAGGCAGCGGCAGGCGCACCCGTACCACCCGGAACAGATCGTATACCAGCCCCGCGCCCACACCCAGGGCCAGGGCGCCCAGGAGGAAGCGGGCCTGGTCCGCCAGCGGGGCGCCCATTCAGCGGAACAGCCGGGCGAAGAGCCCGCCGGAGCGGTCCCTGCCGCCGTCCTCGTAGGTGAGGCTGTCCACGTTCCCCTCCACCTTCAGGTCGCCGCCGTCCAGGCTCAGCTTCTCGATGTGCAGGTCCTCCCCCCGGATGACCAGGGTGCCCCGGGTGGTGGACATGACGATGGTGTTCTCGTCAAAGCTCTCTACCTCCTCTACGCCGGAGACCGAGAGCCGCTCCCGCTCCTCCAGGATGATGTGATGGGCCGCCTCCGGCCGGGCCCGGTCGCTTTCATAGGGCATATGTCCCCCGCCTTTCCCAAAGAGTCTCGCCTATCTATATGGGACAACGGGGTGGGATATGCCCGCCGGAGGAAGGGCGGGGTACGGATCAGAAACCCCGGGCCATAACCGGGGCCAGCCGCCGGCGAAGGGCAAAGGCCAGGGCCAGCTTTGCGGCGTCAGGCAGCAGAAAGGGGAGCACGCAGGCGCCCAGCACGGCGGGCAGACCCGCCGCCCCGCCCGCGTAGCCAAAGGCATACCACAGTGAGCCGAAGAGATAGCACAGAGCCTGCCCCGCGGCGGCGGAGGCCAGGAACACCGCCCCCGACCGGCCCAGAGCGGCCTCCGCCCCCCACATGACCAGGGCGGTGAGCAAAAAGCCCAGCAGAAAGCCCCCGGTGGCCCCAAACAGGGCGCCGAGTCCGCCGGAAAACCCGGAGAACACCGGCAGCCCCGTCGCCCCCAGCAGCAGGTATGCGCCGACGGCCAGGGTTCCCAGCCTGCCGCCCAGCAGGCCGGGGGCCAGAAAGACGGCGAAGGTCTGAAGGGTGAAGGGCACCGGCCCGGGAATGGAGATCCATGCGCAGACGGCCGTCAGCGCCGTCATAAACCCTGTGGATGCCAGATGATGTGCTTTCATGGGTTCCTCCTGAATGTAAACTTGGAGATGATTATAGTTTACATTTTGGAAAATGTCAACCAAAAGAAATGGGAGGTTGACATGAAACGCGCCTCAAGGGTACAATGGAGAAAAGGAGGGAGCCGGATGCTGCGTGACGATGTGCTGGCCCTGCTGCGGCAGCAGGAGGGGCGGCCCCTGTCCGGGGAGGCCGTGAGCCAGGCGCTGGGCGTGAGCCGGGCGGCGGTGTGGAAGGCGATGGAGCGCCTGCGCCAGGAGGGGTACCTGATTTCCTCCGCGCCCAGAAAGGGCTACTGGCTGGAGCGCTCCCCCGACCGGCTCTCGGCGGGGGAACTGGCCCGGCCGGGCCGGCGGGTGGGCCGGGAACTGGTCTGCCTGGAGACGGTGGACTCCACCAACAACGACCTCAAGCGCCGGGCAGTGGGGGAGGCCCCGGACGGCCTGGTAGTGGTGGCGGAAGAGCAGACCGGGGGGCGGGGCCGGCGCGGGCGGAGCTTCGCCTCCCCGGCGGGGAAGGGCCTCTACCTCTCCGCCCTTTTGCGCCCCTCCTGCACGCTGGAGCAGCTGCCTGCCCTGACGGCGTGGTCGGCGGTGGCGGTGTGCGACGCGGTGGAGGCGCTGTGCGGCGTCCGGCCCGGGATCAAGTGGCCCAACGACGTGATCCTGGAGGGGCGCAAGCTCTGCGGCATCCTCACGGAGCTGGAACTGGAGGCGGAGAGCGGGGCGCTGCGCTATGTGGTGGTGGGCATAGGGCTCAACCTGAGCCAGACCGAGGCGGATTTTGGCCCCGAGCTGGCTCCCACGGCCATTTCGCTGGCCCAGGCCCTGGGGGCTGCCCCCCGGCGTGCGGAGGCCGCCCGCGCCCTGCTGGACGGCCTGGACCGCCTGTACGCAGATTTTCCCCGGGAGCAGGCCGGGTGGCTGGCCCGTTACCGGGCCGGCTGCCTGACGGTGGGGCGGCCCATACGGGTGCTTTTTGCCGGCGGGGAGCGGGAAGGGACCGCCCTGGGCGTGGAGGAGGACTTCTCCCTCCGGGTGGCCTGGAAGGATGGGGGAGAGGAGGTCCTCTCCTCCGGCGAGGTCTCCGTCCGTGGGCTTCTGGGCTATGTGTGAGCCGCCGCAACCGGCGGTTGCGGAAAGTTCCAGCCGCGGCTGGTGGCCCGCAACCGGCTTTTCTGGTAGGCTGAGGCCACAGGAGGTGACGGGACGTGACATTGGGAGAAAAGATACAGTATTACCGAAAGAAAAACAAGCTGTCCCAGGAGGAGCTGGCCGCCCGGGTGGGGGTGTCCCGCCAGGCGGTGAGCAAGTGGGAGCTGGACGACGCCACGCCGGAGGTGGACAAGCTGTTGGCCCTGGCCGGGGCCTTCGGCGTGACCACCGACGAGCTGCTCAGCCCGGAGGCGCCGCAAGAGGAGGCCGCGTCCCCGGGGACGGAGACGGCCGCCGCCCCCGGCGGACAGCGGGGAACGGACGGCCCGGGCTGGCTGGGCCGGCTGGCCCGGCGGTGGGGCTGGCTGGCGGGGGTGTACATCGCCCTCAGCGGCGCGGGGATCACCCTGGTGGGCGCCCTGGCCCGCTTTGCCTTTGGGCAGATGTTCCAGGTGACGGTGGGGGACCGGCTCGGCGGCATGGGCTGGGACGTAAGCGGCCTTTCCCCGGAATTTGGAGACTACTTTGGTATGTCCACCGGCGTTTCGTCCATGGGATCGGTCTTTCTGACCATCGCCACCGTGATCCTGGCGGTGGGGGTGATCACCATGGCTGCCGGGGTGATCCTGGCGCTGGTGCTCTGGCGGAGGGGCCGGAAAGGGGATTGACAAATCCCGCCCGTCGTTTATAATAGGGCATTACAGGTGTCATGACACTTGTAATGCCCTATTTGTACATATAAAACGGACGAGAGGGAACGGATATGGAAGGATTCAAGGGATTTCTCAAGCGGAAGAACATCGTCATCTCCGCCAGACGCTACGGGATCGACGCCCTGGGGGCCATGGCCCAGGGGCTGTTCTGCTCCCTGCTCATCGGCACCATCCTGGACACGCTGGGGGACCAGCTGGGCCTGGCCTTCCTGGTGCAGGTGGGGGCCTACGCTTCCGCCATGAGCGGGGCGGCCATGGCCATTGCCATCGGCTACGCCCTCCAGGCGCCTCCCCTGGTGCTCTTCTCCCTGGTGACGGTGGGGTACGCCGCCAACGAGCTGGGCTCCACCACCCTGGACGGGGGCAAGGGGGCCGGCGGGCCGCTGGCGGTGCTCTTCATCGCCGTCATCGCCGCCGAGCTGGGCAAGGCGGTGAGCAAGGAGACCAAGATCGACATCCTGGTCACCCCCATGGTGACCATACTCAGCGGCGTGGCCCTCTCGGCCTGGTGGGCCCCCGCCATCGGCACGGCGGCCTCCGCCGTGGGGGAGTTCGTGGAGTGGGCCACGGTGCTCCAGCCCTTCTGGATGGGGATCCTGGTGTCGGTGGTCATCGGGGTGGCCCTCACCCTGCCCATCTCCTCGGCGGCCATCTGCGCGGCCATCGGCCTCACCGGCTTGGCGGGGGGCGCGGCGGTGGCGGGGTGCTGCGCCAACATGGTGGGCTTCGCCGTGCTGTCCTTCAGGGAGAACCGCTGGGGCGGCCTGGTGAGCCAGGGGCTGGGCACCTCCATGCTCCAGATGGGCAACATTGTGAAAAATCCCCGGATCTGGCTGCCCGCCATCCTGACCTCCGCCGTGACCGGCCCCCTGGCCACCTGCCTGTTCCATTTTGAGATGAACGACCCCTCCGGCGGCGTGGCCGCCGGCATGGGCACCTGCGGCATGGTGGGCCCCATCGGGGTGTACGCCGGCTGGGTCAACGACGTGGCCATGGGCGTGAAGGATGCCGTCACTGCCCTGGACTGGACGGCCATGGCCCTGCTCTGCTTCATCCTCCCCGCCGTGCTCACCTGGCTTTTCGGCCTGTTCTTCCGGCGGATCGGGTGGATCAGGGAGGGGGACCTGACCCTGGAATAGGGGCCGACGCCTACATCGGCCCGCCGGATGCTCCCCGGCTCGCGGGTAGGGAACGGAACGCGGGCGGCTGATAGCCGCCCCTACATGCGGTGCCCTGCCGTGACTGGGAGGACGCACTGTCTCTGCGGGGATATGCAAAGACCGGGCGCGGCCCCTCGAGGGGCCGCGCCCGGTCTTATGTGTGCGCTTATTCCAGATAGTCCGCCAGCTGGGCCAGGAAGTACTGCGCCTCGTGGCGGGTGACGGGGCTGGCGGGGAGGAAGAGATCCCCCCGCGTACCGGCGGCGGGGATGATACTGCCGGCCAGACAGAACTCCACGGCCGGCTGGGCCCAGGTCGAGACGGCCATGCGATCCAGCAGTCCGGCCAGCTCCTCCCCGGCGGCCACGGGTTCCGCGCCGCCCACCCGCAGCGCATGGTTATAGATCATCACCGCCGCCTGCTCCCGGTCCACAGGGTCCAGGGGCAGGAAGCTGCCCCTGCCGTTGCCGGTAACGATGCCGGTCTCCGCCGCCCAGACCACGGCGCTGCTGTCCTCCACATCCATAAAGGCAACGGAGGCGCCGGGCTGGGGCCGGCCGGCCAGATCGTAGAGCAGCTCCACAAAGGCCAGCCGGGTGAGAGAAGCGCCGTCTGCCTCCGGGTAGACTGCCCAGACGCTGGAGCGGACGGGGGAGACGGTGCGGCCCTGGTGGGTGATGTCCTCGGCATAGGCGGCCAGCAGGGCGGCGGTGGAGCCGCCCTGGGAGGCGAAGTCCTGGTCGGCGGCGGCCGACCACAGAACGGTGCAGTCGGGGAACTCGGGGTCGTCCAGTAAAGCGGCGGACAAGGCCACGGTAAAGACCTGCTCGTCCGTCACCGGCGCGCCCTGGATGCTCAGGCCCGCGACCCGCCGGCCCTCGGCGCCGCCCAGGTAGAGGGCGTAGTCCATGCCGTAGAGGAAGCAGGCGTCTTCCCCGCCGGCGGGCTGCCCGGCATCCGTAACGGTATACCGGCCGGCGCAGGTCTCCAGCCACTGGCGCAGCTGGGCGCCGGTGAGAGAGACCGTCACCACCGGGACCCGCTCCGGGGCCAGGGCGGCGCAGTCTGCCAGGGTGAGAGGCGCGGTGCTGGCGTTCCGGCCAAAGAGACTGGCCACCGAGAACTGCCCCAGGCTGGCGGGGCGGACCAGGGCGGCGTCGGCCTCGGCAGCCCACAGAAGGGCCTCGCCCACCAGATCCAAAGTGTCGGTCTGCCGGGTGAGGGAGACGTCGCTCTCCCACTGGCCGGACAGGGTGCCCGTCCGGCGGGTGCCGGCGGCCTCCAGCGCGGAAGCGGAGGGAGCGGTGAGGCTGGCCAGAGCGCTGTCGGCGGCATGGTCAGACAGGTCCACCAGGGTGCTGTTCCCCAGCACCGGCGCGCCATCCTCGTCCAGGGTGAGCGTGGTGCAGGTGAGGGCGGTGCCCCCGCCGCAGACGTAGGGGACGCTCTCCCCGTCCGCGTTCTGGAAGGTCTCGTAGCCTGCTTCGCCGGAACCGCCCACCAGCAGGTCGATGCCGGTGGTGGCCGCCGCGAATTGGGACAGGGTATCCCTGTCCCCCCGGCAGACTACCACGGTGATGTCGCAGTTCTGCTCCAGCTGGGCGCGGTACCGCTCCCACTCCCGGGCCAGGGACTGCTCCTCATTGTCCGGGTGGGAGAAGCGCAGATCGCCGTACAGCCGCTGGGGGAGCAGGCTGCCGGTGGCCGGGTCGGTCAGTCCCAGCACGCCCACCCGCACCTGAGTGCCCCCCAGATCCAGGGTGTAGACCATATAGGGCGCGGCGGCAGGGGCGCCGTCCTCCTCCAGCAGATTGGCCGCCAGCACATCCACCGGCGTGCCCTCCCCCTGGCTGTCCGACAGGTCCGCAAAGAAGTCGGCCCGGTAGCCGGCCCCCAGCCGGAACTCCTCCACCCCAGGCACCAGAGCGTCATAGCCTATGTACCGCAGGGCGGCGGCCACGGCGCCGCCATCCTCCCCCGTGAGCCCGGTGTATACCGCGTTGCCGGCGTCCAGCAGCAGGGCCGGCGCCGGGAGGGACTCATCCGCCAGGGCGGAAGCCACTTTGCCGTAGGTAGCCGGCTGGGTCTGGCCGGTAAGCGGGTCCTCCGCGTATAATTTTCCGAGCATATCACTGGTCGTATAGATCGCGGCGGCGGGCGGCTCCGCCTGCCCGTCTTCCGCGGCCAGGGCGGCGGGCGCGCCCAGTAGGGCCGCCGCCAGCAGCAGGGCCAGCAGCCGGGCGGAAAGGGACCGCTTATGTGCCATAAAGATCGCCTCTTTTCTGCAAAAACCTTTCCGCAGGGCGGGAAAGGGCTGGTTTTGATGGCACCATTATACGGTTCTGGCAGGAGGGATGCAATAAAATGGGCGGCAATGTAAAGAAAAAGAAAGATTGTTACGTATATGTGGCAAAAAACGACCCCGCCGGAGCGGTTTCCGGCGGGGTCTGGTCTGTTTCAGGGCCTCAGCCCAGCTTGCACAGCGCGGCGGCGGTGCGGGCGGCCAGGCGGGCGTTGTTGAACACCAGCTGGATGTTGGCGTCCAGGCTGTCGCCCCCGGTGATCTCCTTTACCTTGGCCAGCAGGAAGGGGGTGGTGGCCTTGCCGTGGATGCCCTGGGCGTTGGCCGCGTCGATGGCCTGGTCGATGGCGCGGCTGATGACCTCGTGGTCCATGGAGTACTCCTCGGGGATGGGGTTGGTCACCAGCATGCCGCCCTCCAGCCCCAGGGAGCGGGAGGCGTGGAAGATGGCGGCCAGCTCCTCCGGGCTGTCCACCTCATAGTCCACCGCAAAGCCGCTCTTCCGGGTGTAGAAGGCGGGCAGCTCCTTGGTGCCGTAGCCCAGCACGGGCACGCCGTGGGTCTCCAG
>CALXEB010000085.1 GCA_944387215.1 uncultured Flavonifractor sp.
GCCACCCGCGCGGGCGCGGGTGAGGGGGGTATCGCGGTCATTGTGCCGCCCATAGGGCGGCGCGGTGACCGCGTATCCAGGGGGGACAACGTCCCCCCTGGACTTCAATAGTGGTAGCTCCCCCCGCCGATGAACTCCCGGATCAGGGACTCCGTCGGTACCAGGGCGGGGTCCACCGGCTCGAAGTAACGGAAGGCGTCCACCAGGTCGTGGAACTCTTTGTAGCGGGGGTTATCCTTGGGCACCTGGTCCACCGCCCTGCCCAGGGCGCCGGCGTAGTTGGCAAAGACCGCCGGCTCGTAGGGCAGGGAGGAGTCGATGATCACGTTGGCCCGGCCCTTGAAGGGGGAGATATAGGCTTTCTCGCCCCGGCGGACATTATACCACATCATCAGGGTCTCCAGCAAGTCGGTGCCCCGGAAGTTATAGTCCCGCACCGCCCGGCGGGAGATGCGCATCCAGGTGCCCTTGAACCGCAGCGCCTCCCCCTCCAGCACGTTGGAGCGGGCGGAGATGTACAGGCCCGTGGCCTCCGGGTGGCGGCCGAAGATGTCGTCGTTGAGGGCGTGGATGCCCTCGAATATGGCGATCTCGTTCTTGTCCAGCTTCAGGGGGGTGCCCCGGCTGTCGTTGCGCATCTGCCGGGCGAACTCGAAGTGGGGGACGATGACCCACTCCCCACGGGAGAGCTTGGTAAAAGTGTCGTCCAGCAGGTCCATGTCCAGCAGCAGGGGGGATTCGTAGTCGATGTCCCCCTCGGGGGTGCGGGGTGCGGTCTTGCGGTTGAGGGTCTTGAAGTAGTTGTCCATGGAGACCGTGTGGCTGTTCACCCCCCGGCGCTCCAGCTCCTGCTCCAGCTTCATGGCGGTGGTGGTCTTGCCCGAGCCGGAGGGGCCGGAGAGGAGCACGATGGGGCTCACCTTCATCCGCTCCAGCACCGTGTCCGCCGCGGCCTCCACCCGCTTCTGGTAGGCGGCGTCGCAGGCTTCCAGATAGCCTCTCGGGTCGGCTTTCAGGCCGGCGTTGATCTCACTGAGCTGATAGGGCATGGGATACCTCCTTGTTCATTCCGTCCCGTCGAACCGCAGCGCCCCGGCCTTGCCGGCGCAGAGGGCGCCGATGTGCTCGATATACTCCTTGGGGAACTTGGGGTTGGCGGTGCGGCGGATGTGCCCCGCCCGCCGGTCCACCAGCTTGGTCACCCCGCCGCCCCCCAGGGAGACGATAGTGTGCAGTTCCTCCATCATGCAGATGTTGTAGAGGCTCTCCGTGCCCGGCCGGCACCAGCCCACGTTTTCAAAGGAGCCGGACATGTACTTCTGCCGGTAGAGGTAGTAGGGCCGCTGCCCGGCGGCGCGCAGGGCGCCCCAGGCGTAGTCCAGCATGGCCGCCACGGCCTCCCCGGAGGGAATGGCGGAGCCGTCCTCCTCGTCCTCGCGGGCTTTATATCCTTCGTTTCCCTGTTTCCGGGAAAACTCACTCATGCCGCCGCTCGTCCTCTCCCCAACAAGGGCCTTGCCCTTGTTGGGGGCCCCGTCCATTAAGCGGGAGCCCTTCTTCAGGGCCAGGGTGTGGACGGTGACGTTCTCCGGCCCCAGCTCCAGCACCCGGTCCAGGGAGGCCCGGAAGCCCTCCGGGCTGTCCGCCGGCAGGCCGGCGATGAGGTCCATGTTCACCACGGGGATGCCGCTCTCCCGCGCCAGGGCATAGGCCCGGAGGATATCTTCCGCCCGGTGGGCCCGCCCCATGGCGGCCAGCACCGCGTCGGACATGGACTGGGGGTTGACGGAGATCCGGCCGCAGCCCCGGCGGGCCAGGACGGCCAGCTTTTCCGCCGTGATGGTGTCCGGCCGGCCGGCCTCCACCGTGTACTCGGTGCAGGCGGACAGGTCGATGTGATCGGCCAGCTCCCCCATCAGCCGGTCCAGCTGGGGGGCGGACAGGGTGGTGGGGGTGCCGCCGCCGAAGTAGACGGTGCGCACCCGCAGCCCCGCCGCATCCAGGGCCGCCCCCGCGGCCCGGATCTCCCGGGACAGGGCGTCCAGAAAGGGGTCGATGAGCTTCAGGGACCGGCCCACGTCGGCGGAGACAAAGGAGCAGTAGGCGCACCGGGTGGGGCAGAAGGGGATGCCCACGTAGAGGGAGACCTGATCCGCCGCCAGGCTGTCCAGGGCGGCCAGGCTGGCCTTGGCGCAGTCCAGGGCCAGCCTCCGCCGCAGGGGGGAGACCCGGTAGACCTCCCGCAGCTCTCGCTCCGCCTGGCGGGGGCTGGCCCCCGCCAGCATGGCCTTGGTGGGGATCTTCACCGGCCGCACGCCGGTAAGGGCACCCCAGGGGGGCTCGGCTCCCAGCAGGGTGGTGCCCGCGCTGTAAAAGGCCAGCTTCAGAATGTGCTGGAAGGCCCGGTCCCGGGCCACCTTGTCTCCGGGGTCCGGCAGCGGACAGCGGCGGGTCTTCCGGCAGGTCCGGCCCTCCCAGGTCAGCGCCGCCGTGGCTGTGGCCTGGCGCGCACCCAGGTGAAGGGAGAGGACCAGCCCGTCCTCCCCCGCTCCCGGCGGTCCGTTCGGATACTCCGGCCGCTGCCCGGGAAACAGCGTCAGCAGCATCTGCTCGGCGGCATATTTGTAGTTGTGACCGTGGAAATAGAGTTTCATAGGGCTCCTCCGGCTCTGCCGCTGCTGACGCTCCCGCGCCGAATGGCGCGTACAAGCGTTTTGCGCAGCAAAACCTTGATGCCGGGCGAATTCACTTCGCCCGCGCAGATAAAATCAAAGGGGTCCCCGCGGGATGGGACATCCCGTGGGGTTCCAGCAGCATCTGCTCGGCGGCATATTTGTAGTTGTGACCGTGGAAAAAGAGTTTCATAGGGCTCCTCCGGCTCTGCCGCTGCTGACGCTCCCGCGCCGAATGGCGCGTACAAGCGTTTTGCGCAGCAAAACCTTGATGCCGGGCGAATTCACTTCGCCCGCGCAGATAAAATCCGCCCCTGCGGCCGGCATATATTCCGGTCTTGTGCACAAACCGAGACCATATCCGCAGGGGCGACGGCGGCCGCCCGGGGCTTACTCCGCCAGCGCCTCTTTGATATAGAAATTGATCTTCCGCTCCCGGTCCAGGGTGGTGGTGTCCATATGCCCCGGAAGGACCTGATAATTCCCCGGCAGAAGGGCCAGGCGCTTCAGAGAGGCCATGATAGCCTCGTACGACCCGCCGGCAAAGTCGGTGCGGCCCATGGAGCCGTAAAACAGGGTGTCCCCGGTGAACAGAGCGTCCCCCACCAGCAGGCACACCCCGCCGGGGGTGTGGCCGGGGGTGTGGAGCACCTGGATGGTCAGTCCCCCCAGCGTCACGGCGTCACCGTCCCGGTAAGGCACGGTGGGCGCGCCGATGTCGGGAAAAACCTCGCTGCCCAGCAGGGCCGCGTCGTCCGGGTGGAGATACACCGGCACGCCGGGCAGGGCCTTGCAGAGGGCGGCCACCCCGCCGGTATGGTCAAAGTGGGCGTGGGTGAGCAGGATCATTTTGATCTCCATCCCGTCGGCCTGGGCCTGGGCGAGGATCCGCAGGGCGTCTCCGCCCGGGTCCACCACCGCGGCGGTTTTGCTGGCCTCGTCCTCCAGCAGGTAACAGTTGGTGCCCAGAGGGCCCACCTGCATCATTTTGATCTGCATATTGATCACCTCGGTATCGGATTGGAGCGGGCGGCCACATGGGGCCGCCCCTACAAATGCGCTGTGGCGGGATCCCGTGCCCCGCCGTTACATCTGGTCGGTATCCAGAAGGATGGTCACGGGGCCGTCGTTCTGGCTGAACACCTGCATGTCGGCGCTAAATCCCCCACGGGGCCTTTGCCCCGCGGGGACCCCGGGGGCATTTCATCTGCCGGGGCGGAGTGAATCCGCCCCGGCATCGAGGTTTTGGCGGGGCCAAAACGCTCGGACGCGCCAAAGGCGCGGGGGCGAATTCGGCGCCCCGGACCTACATGGTATCGGTATCCAGGAGGATGGTCACGGGGCCGTCATTTTGGGAAAAAACCTGCATGTCGGCGCCGAATTCGCCGTGCTCCACCCGGAAGCCGCGCCCGGCGCACTCGGCCATGAACTTCTCGTACAGGGGGACGGCCACGTCGGGCTTGGCGGCCCCGGTGAAGCCGGGACGGCGGGACTTGGTGTCGGCGTAGAGGGTGAACTGGCTCACCACCAGCAGCGCGCCCCCCACCGCCTCCAGGTTCAGGTTCATCTTCTCGTTCTCGTCCTCAAAGACCCGCAGGCCGCAGACCTTGTCGGCCATTTTCACCGCCTGGGCCTCGGTGTCGGCGGGGCCCACCCCCAGCAGCACCAGAAAGCCCTGGCCGATCTCTCCGTTTACCCTGCCGTCAATGACGACGGAGGCGTTCTTCACCCGTGTGACAACTGCGCGCATTGTGTCGGTTCCTTTCTTCCTGCAATTTTTACATCAGGGCGTCGGTCCGGCGGGCGGATGTGGGCATCCGCCCCTACATTCGTTTATCGTCCTTCGCCCGCCCCGGCGGACGCCCTACCGGTATTCCCGGACGAAGCCCTTGGCGAACAGGGGATCGATGTCGAACACCGCCTTGTCCCCGGCGGCGCACTTCAGATCGGTGACGTCCACCACGGTCTCGATGGCGCCGATGCCCCCCAGAACCCGGGCCTTCTGCCCGTTGATGCGTACGGTGATCCGCCGCCGGGCCAGCCACCGGCGGAAGGCCGCCAGCAGGCCGGAGGTCCGGGGCCGGGTCACGCCGAAGCCGTTCTGGTACCCCACCGGCAGCACCGCCACCCGGGTGGGCTTTTTCATCGCCACGGGGGCGTCGCCCCCCACGGTGTGCCCCTTGGGCAGCCAGCGGGTCTCCTGTATGCCCGCCTCGCCGTAGCCCACCCGGCGCAGCCCGTCCCCCGGCCTGCGCCGGCAGCGGCCCAGCAGGGCCGAGCCCGCCCGCACCCCGTCCAGGCGGGCCTGGGTACAGTGGAGCAGGGCGTAGGAGCCGGCGGCGTGGACGATGCCGGTCTCAAACCCGGCGGCGTGAATGGCCTCCACCGCCCGGGTGAAGTCGGCCAGCTGGCTGTCCAGGTCCCGGCCGTCTGGCTTCAGGGTGTGCAGCTGGGTGCACAGGCCGGACACCGCCACATTGGGCAGGCTGCGGTAGACCGACAGGAGCTTTTCCGGCTCGGAGACCAGAAAGCCCCCGAAGCCCATGCCCGTATCCACCTGGATGTGGGCCTCGGCAATGGTGGAGCGGCCCTCCGCCACGGCGTTGAGGGCCAGCCCCGCGTCCACCGAGCCCACGGTGCACACCACGTTCAGATCCAGCAGGCCCTCCAGCTCCTCCCGGTCGGTGGTGGAGCGGAGCATGAGCAGCTCCTCCTCCACAAAACCCGCCTTCCGCAGGGCGGCGGCCTCGGACACCTCGCTGACGGCGAAGCGGCCGATGCCCTCGGCCCGGAGGGCGCGGGCCAGCTCCACCAGGCCGGCCCCCTGGCCGTCCCCGGTGAGCACGCCGTAGATCACCGCCTGGCCGGCCCGCTCTTTCACCACTCGGATGTTGTTTTTCAGGGCGTCCCGCTCGATGACCAGCGTTTTCATGGCCCCGGCCCCTTTCCAGGTTAGTTTCTACATTATATACCGGCGAAAATGTTCCGTCAATGAAAAGGGGGTTCCGGCTTGTGTTTTCCCGGGAAAAGTGGTATGATTTCTAAGTTAAGACCGTGAAATTTGGAGGAACTGCTTTGGATCGGACTACCACACGCATCTCCCCCGCCGACGTGGCGCGCCAGCGGGAGTTCTGCCGGAAACTGCACGAGCGCTTCGCCGCCCGGCCCGCCGCCCCCCTGGCCTTTGTGGACACCTATGGCTGCCAGCAGAATGAGGCCGACTCTGAGCGGCTGCGGGGCTACCTGGCCGAGATGGGCTGCCGCTTCACCAAAGACGAGCGGGAGGCAGACGTTATCGTCATCAACACCTGCGCCATCCGGGAGCACGCCGAGCAGCGGGTGCTGGGCAACGTGGGCGCCCTGGTGCACACCAAGCGGGCCAAGCCGGGACAGATCATCTGCGTCTGCGGCTGCATGGCCCAGGAGCCCCACATGGCACAGAAAATCAAGGAGAGCTACCGCCAGGTGGACCTGGTGTTCGGCCCCCACGCCCTGTGGCGCTTCCCGGAGCTTTTGTACCGCCTGGTCACCCGCCGGGGGCGCATCTTCGACATCGCCGACGAGCCCGGCTCCATCGCCGAGGGCATCCCCCTGGTACGCCAGGAGGGGGTGAAGGCCTGGGTGTCCGTCATGTACGGGTGCAACAACTTCTGCACCTACTGCATCGTGCCCTACGTCCGGGGCCGGGAGCGCAGCCGGGAGCCGGCCGTGGTGCTGGACGAGATCCGGGGCCTGGTGGCGGAGGGGTATAAGGACATCACCCTGCTGGGCCAGAACGTCAATTCCTACGGCAGGGATCTGGAGGAGGACGTGGACTTTGCCGACCTGCTGAAGGCGGCCTCCGAGATCGAGGGGGACTTCCTCCTGCGCTTCATGACCTCCCACCCCAAGGACGCCTCCCAGAAGCTCTTTGACGTGATGGCATCCTCCCCCAAGATCGCCCCCTGCTTCCATCTGCCCTTCCAGTCGGGCAGCGACAGGATTTTGAAGGCCATGAACCGGGTGTACGACCGGGCGGGGTACCTGGACAAGGTGCGCCGGCTGCGGCAGGCCGTTCCCGGCGTGGTGATCACCTCCGACGTGATCGTGGGCTTCCCCGGGGAGACCGAGGCCGACTTTGAGGACACCATGAGCCTCATTGACGAGGTGCGCTTCGACGCGCTGTTCACCTTCATTTTCTCCCCCCGGGAGGGCACCCCCGCCGCCCGGCTGCCCGACGACACCCCGAAGGAGGTGAAGGCCGCCCGCTTCCAGCGCCTGGTGGAGCGGCAGGACCAGATCTCCGAGGAAAAGCACGCAGCCTATATCGGCAAGACCGTCCGCTGCCTGGTGGACGGAAAGGATGAAAAGGGCCTCACCGCCCGCACCCCCGGCAACCGCCTGGTGCGCCTGACCGGGGACGAGGGCCTCATCGGCCGGTTCGCGGACGTGAGGATCACCGGGGCAAATAAGTGGTCCCTCAGCGGAGAGGCGGGGGAGTGACGGATTGCCGACGGGCGGCCATAAAGGCCGCCCCTACGGGAAAACCGCAGCCTTGCAGCGTGGGGAGGATCGTGGGAGCGATCAAATCCCGTGCGGTCTGCCTGGCCCGCGCCAGAGGCTTGCCTGCCGCCAGCCTCTGGCAGCGCGGGTATTATGACCATATCATTCGCGGGGAAGAGGATTTCCTCCGGATTTGGACCTACCTGGACAACAACCCCCAGAAGTGGGAACTGGACCGCTATTACACACAGACATAGAACAGGAGAATGACCATGCCGCCAGTGAACACCCCCATGATGCAGCAGTATCTGCGGATGAAGGAGCAGCACCCGGACTGCATCCTGATGTTCCGGCTGGGTGATTTCTATGAGATGTTCAACGAGGACGCCAGGCTGGCCTCCCGGGAGCTGGACCTGACCCTCACCAGCCGGGACCGGGGCAAGCCGGAGGACGAGCGCACCCCCATGTGCGGCGTGCCCTATCACAGCGCCGACGCCTACATCGCCCGGCTCATCGCCAAGGGGTATAAGGTGGCCATCTGCGAGCAGATGGAGGACCCGGCCACCGCCAAGGGCCTGGTGGACCGGGACATCATCCGCATCGTCACCGCCGGCACGGTGATGAACGAGACCATGCTGGAGGAGGGGCGCAACAACTTCATCTGCGCCCTGTGCCGGGAGGACGGGGCCACGGGCGCCTGCTTCTGCGACATTTCCACCGGCGAATGCACCGCCGCCGTTTTCTCCGGCGCGGACGGGGAGGAGCGGCGGCAAAACGAGCTGGGCCGCTATGCC
>CALXEB010000086.1 GCA_944387215.1 uncultured Flavonifractor sp.
CCCCCGATCCCTCCCCTCTGTCCCTCCGCCACGCGCTTCCGATCTGGGGCCTGCATGTGTGGTGCGCCTGGGAGCCAGCCGGCGCTGGCGGTGCGCCCCCCCTCCGCCCCCTTCGGGGGCACCTCCCCCGCAAGGGGGGGAGGTATGGGGAACTGGCGGCCCCTTTCTCCGTGCCGCGGGCATGACCCCGCCTCTTCCCGCATACCTCTGAGAGGAGGGGGTGGGGACATGACCGTACTGGAGCGGCTGGGGGATTGCCTGTGGTCTCCGGGCCTGCTGGGGCTGTTCCTGGCGGCGGGGCTGTATCTCACGGTAAAGAGCGGTTTTTTTCAGATCTTCGGCGCCGGGCGCTGGATGGGCGGGGCCCTGTCCGGGCTGCTGGGGGGACGGAAGGGAAACGGACGGGGCCTCACCCGGGCCCAGGCCCTGTCCACCGCCCTGGCCTCCACCATCGGCACCGGCTCCATCGCCGGGGTGGCCACCGCCATCTTCTTCGGCGGGCCGGGGGCGGTGTTCTGGATGTGGGTCTCCGCCTTCCTGGGCATGATGACCGGCTTTGTGGAAAAGGCCCTGGCGGTGCGCTGGCGGGAGAAGGGCCCCGACGGGGCCTGGCGGGGCGGGCCCATGTGCTATATCGCCCGGGGGCTGGGCAGCCCCTTTCTGGCGGCCTGGTTCGCCCTGGTCTGCGCCGCCGCCTCCCTGATGGGGGGCAATTTGGTCCAGTCCAACTCCATCGCCGCCTCCCTGGAGGCCGCTTTCGGCTGGGACCGCCTGGCGGTGGGGGTGGTCACCGCCGCCCTCACCGGGGCGGTGATCCTGGGGGGCGTGGGCCGCATCGGGAAGGTGAGCCAGGCCCTGGTGCCAGCCATGGCCCTGCTCTTTCTGGGGGGCGGGGTGCTGGTGCTCTTCTGCCACCGGGCGGCCATCCCCGGGGCGCTGGAGCGGATTGTTGCCTGCGCCCTCTCCCCCCAGGCCGCCCTGGGGGGCGGGACGGGCTACGGCCTGGCCGCCGCCCTGCGGTACGGCGTGGCCCGGGGGGTGTTCACCAACGAGGCGGGCATGGGCACCTCTGCCATCGCCCACGCCGCTTCCGAGACCGAAGACCCGGTCCAGGAGGGGCTCATGGGCATGTTCGAGGTGTTCTTCGCCACCCTGGCGGTGTGCACCGTCACCGCCCTGGTGATCCTCACCTCCGGGGTCTATGGAGAACAGGCCGCCCTGGCCGCCATCCGAAGCGGCGCGGTGGAGGACGCCATGCTGGGCGCGCCGCTCTCTGCCGCCGCCTTCTCTACCGTCCTGGGCCCCCTGGGGGCCCCCTTCGTGGCGGTATGCCTGCTGCTTTTCGCCTTCACCTCCCTGCTGGGGTGCAGCTACTACGGGGAGCGGTGCCTGGCCTGGCTGACCGGCTCCGACCGCTGGCGGGGGTTCTACCGACTGGCCTTCCTGGCCATGGTGGTGTGGAGCGCCGCCGCCGATGTGCAGATTGTCTGGCAGCTCACCGACCTGTTCAACGGCCTCATGGCCCTGCCCAACCTGTGCGCCCTGCTGGCCCTGTCCCCCCAGGTGCTGCCGCTGGTGGGCGCGGGATGCAGGAAGGGCCTCCGGCGGAGCGCCCCGGGAGGTGCGCCGGGCAGCGGCCCGGCGGGCAGATGATATCCGCCCCTGCAGGCGTGGTGCCGCATGAGAGACGTTTCCGTTTTCCTTTGTAGGGGCGGCCCCATGTGGCCGCCCGTCTCCGGGACGTCAAAAACCGGCGGACAGCAGCGCTGTCCGCCGGTTTGCTGATTTGCGGGCTTATTCCTCCGCCGGGGTGGGCTGGGGGCTGGCCGCCGGGGCCTCGCTCTGGCGGGGCTGTTCCGGGGCGGCCTCATCCAGGGTGAAGGTGGTGCCGCCCAGGATGGAGGAAGTCTCCCCCTCCGCGGAGGCGTTGTGCTGGATGGTCACCTCGTCCCCCACATTCAGGAGCACGGCCACGGGGTTTTCCGCGGCGGAGAGGCTGTAATAGACCTGCTCCCCCTCCAGGCGGATGAAGTAATAGGTGGTGCCGTCCAGCACGGCGGAGCGGATGTCCGCAATGACGCCGCTGGCCTGGGTCTGGGGCAGATCCTCCTCCTGGACGATGCCGCTGGAGCCCAGCAGGCGGATATACTCCTGCTCGCACTGGGAGACGGTGTTCCCGGTGGCCACCACCTGGTACTGGGCCACGTTGACCATGGCGTACATCTTTACCAGGTTGTCCTGGCCCTTCAGGGGAATAAAGTAGGTGGGTTCCCCGTTGATGTTGAGCAGCAGGGGGAAGGTGGCCACATAGCCCAGGTCCTGCACCACGCTCTCGGCCGAGCCCATGGCGGCGTACTCGGTGGCGCCGGGGGCGTCGTAGAACTTGGTTTCCTTGGTGCGCTGATTGCTCAGCAGGAAGCCCAGGTTGGACTGGTCGGCGTTGGCGGAGGTGATGCCGGTGTACACATATACGTCGTCGTTCAGGGCGATATAATTGTAGCCCTGGGTGGTCACCGTCACTTCCCGCTGGCCGAAGATGGAGTTGATGAAGCCGTTGACGTAGGTGCCGTGGTAATCGTACTGCTGCATGATGAGCTCCGGGGTGAACACATTGTCTACCCAGGTGGGGATCTCCTCCAGGGAGCAGTAGGTGCTCTCGCCGGTGATGGCGTCGCACAGCACCGCGCCGGCGATGTCGGTGCCGCCGAACAGGCCGATGGTCTTGACGATCCGGGGGGCGATCCAGTAGGGCCGGCCCTCCTCGTCGATCTCAAACTGGGGGGTGCCGAAGATATAGGTGGGGTACTGGAAGCGCAGATGCCGGGCTATGTTGCGGTTGAGCGGCTCGGAGAAGGAGTACTTCATCCCCTCGTCCAGGCGCTTTACCGTGGCCTCCTGGGTCACCATGTCCACGATCACATAGGCGGGCAGGCCCTGGGAGCGGTTGGTGAACCACTTGATGAGGTCGGCGTAGGCGATGGGGGCCACCCGGACGGGCCGGCCCTGGTAGTTGATCTGGGTGGAGTCGTTGGAGTACTCAAACTGGCTGACCATGTCGCTGAGGGTGCCCATCTGCCGGTCCCCCAGGTACTCGGCGGAGGAGCGGTCCAGAGTTGGGATCTCGCTGAAGGAGATCTGGCTGATGTCCTCGGTGAACTTCCCGTCCTCCACGGTGAGCAGGTCCCGGTAGGCCCCCGCCCGGAAAATGGGGGCGGAGATGAGCGCCCCCACCAGGGCCACCACGATGAGGGCCAGAAAGAGGATCCCCACGGGCAGGCACTGGTTGCGGATGAAGCGCAGGTATTCCCGGGGCCCGCCGCCGCTGGCCGCCACGTTCATGCCGGAGGTCACCAGGGCGCACAGCACATACACCACGCACAAAATGCCCACAAAGGTATAGAACTCGCTGGCCTGGAGATTGATGGGGGGCAGGGCTACGTAAAAATACACAAAGCCCACCACGGCGGTGACCAGCAGGTTGATGAGCAGCTTGCCGGCCCGGCTTTTGGGGACCCGCTTCGGTTTTGGTGCGGATTGATCCATATTTGTTCTCCTTTTTTGAGGCGCCGGGGAAAACCGGCGCGGTATGGTAGGTAGTATAGCCCAAATGCGGACAAAAGGCAATGGAGGAATGGAAAAAACCATCCCGTACTTTGAGAAAAACCTCTGGAAAGATTGTGTAAAATGAACGGTAAAGATTGTGTAAAATCGGTTGACGCGGGAATTTACATTCGCTATACTTAGTGCGGGAATTTGTAAAGAATCAGAAAAAAGAAAGTAAAATGAGGGAATTAACGTGGAAATGACCAGTGCTGAACTGACGGCCATTGTCCTGGGGCTGCTGGGTGGCCTCGCCCTGTTCCTGTACGGCATGCAGATGATGAGCTCCGGCCTGGAGGCCGCGGCGGGCAACCGGATGAAGAGCATCCTGGAAAGGCTCACCGCCAACCGGGTCCTGGGCGTACTGGTGGGGGCGGGTATCACCGCCGTCATCCAGTCCTCCTCCGCCACCACCGTCATGGTGGTGGGCTTTGTCAACTCCGGCATGATGACCCTGCGCCAGGCGGTGTGGATCATCATGGGCGCCAATATCGGCACCACCATCACCGGCCAGCTCATTGCCCTGGATGTGGGGGTCATCGCCCCGCTGATGGCATTTGTGGGCGTGGCCATGATCGTCTTTTTGAAAAAGCCCCAGATCCACCACTACGGCAGCATCCTGGCCGGTCTGGGCGTGCTCTTCATCGGCATGGATATGATGGGTACAGCCATGGACCCGCTGAAGGAGTGGCCCGCCTTTGTCAACGTGGTGAGCACCTTCTCCAACCCCATCATCGGCATCCTGGTGGGCGCCGGCTTTACCGCCATCATCCAGTCCTCCTCCGCCTCGGTGGGTATCCTTCAGGCTCTGTCCCTCAGCGGAGTGGTTGGCCTGGATACCGCGGTGTACGTCCTCTTCGGCCAGAACATCGGCACCTGCATCACCGCCGTGCTGGCCGCCATCGGCACCAGCCGCAACGCAAAGCGCACCACCATCATCCACCTGATGTTCAATATCTTCGGCACCATTCTGTTCACGATTATCTGCCAGATTACCCCGCTGGTGAGCTTCATGCAGGGGCTCACCCCGGACAACCCGGCGGCCCAGATCGCCAATATGCACACCCTGTTCAATGTGGTGACCACCCTGATCCTGCTGCCCCTGGGCGGCGTGCTGGTGAAGATCGCCATGAAGATCCTTCCAGACCGCAAGGACGATCAGACTGAGGGCATGCACCTGGCCTATCTGGCCGCCGAGCTGCCCACCCACCTGAACCAGGAGCACCCCATCGGCTACTCCGCCATGACCATCACCGCCCTGCGGCAGGAGCTCAACCGCATGCTGGGCATGGCCAAGGACAACATCGTCACCGCGTTCCAGGCCGTACTGGAGCGGGACCCCAAGCGGGTGGGGGATGCGGAGAACACCGAGGAGTATATCGACTTCCTCAATAAGGAGATCTCCCACTACATTTCCAAGCTCATCGTCAACGAGACCAACGAGCAGTCCTCGGCCGCCGTCAGCGCCTACTTCAAGATCACCGGCAACATCGAGCGCATCGGCGACCATGCCATGAACATCTGTGAATACAGCCAGATGATGGAGAAAAAGGACATCCACTTCTCCCAGGAGGCCCGGGAGGAGCTGAAGAACATGGAGACGGTATGTATCCAGGCCATGGACCTGCTGGAGCAGGACGGCGCAGAGCCCACCGCCTGGCTGAGCAAAGTCTCCGCCCTGGAACAGCGGATGGACGACATGACTGAGAGCTACCGCCGCCACCAGATGGAGCGGATGCGGAAGGGGGCCTGTTCCGACGAGGCGTGTATCATCTTCTCCGAGCTGCTCACCGACTTCGAGCGCATCGGCGACCACGCCCTGAACATCGCCCAGGAGCGCGCCCGCGTGGATGACATCTCCGCAGAGGGCTGATCATCTGTATAGCAAGAGCCCGGACCGCCAGGTCCGGGCTCTTTTGTTTTCACAGGCCGCTGCACTGGGCCTCAATATCCGCCTCCTTGGCCTTCATGGCGCTGAGGGTGCGCTCCAGCAGGTCACTGAGCTCCCAGCCCAGCAGCTGGGCCCCCTGGGCGATGGTCTCCCGGGAGCAGCCGGCGGCAAAGCGCTTGTCCTTATACTTCTTTTTCAGACTGGACAGCTCCATGTCCTGCACACTTTTGGACGGCCGCATAAGGGCGGCCGCGCCGATGAGGCCGGTGAGTTCGTCCACAGCGAAGAGGACCTTCTCCATCTGGTGCTCCGGCCGGGCGTCGGCCTTCGTCATGCCCCAGCCGTGGCTCACCACCGCGTGGATGAGGGCCGGGTCCAGCCCCTTTTCCTCCATGATCTCCCGGACCTTGACGCAGTGCTCTTCGGGATACTGCTCAAAGTCCAGGTCGTGGAGCAGGCCCGCCGTGGCCCAGAACTGCGCCTGATCCCCGTACCCCAGCTCCCGGGCGAACCAGTCCATCACCGCCTCCACCGTGTAGGCGTGGCGCAGGTGAAAGGGCTCCTTGTTATACTCCTTCAGCAGGTCCAGGGCCTGCTCCCGTGTCAGTTCCATGTCTGACCCCTCCTTTTTTCCTGCAGATATCATAGTACAGTGGAAAGAATTTGTAAAGATTGCAGTGAGGACTTGTGTTTCTTCGGCTTTGGGAATATACTGGACATATCCCAAGAAATAAGAAGGAGGGACCACAATGAAGTACGAGATCAAGGGCGAACCCATGCCGGTGGTGATCTGCCAGCTGGAAGGCGGCGAGGCCATGGTCACCGAGCGGGGCTCCATGGTGTGGATGACCCCCAACATGAAGATGGAGACCGGGGCCGGCGGCGTCGGCAAGGCGTTCGGCCGCATGTTCTCCGGCGACTCCCTGTTCCAGAATACATACACCGCCCAGGGCGGCCCGGGCATGATCGCTTTCGCCTCCAGCTTCCCCGGGGCCATCCGGGCCATCCAGATCGACCCGGCCCACCCCATGGTGGTGCAGAAGCGGGGCTTCCTGGCCTCGGAACAGAGCGTGGAACTGTCTATCTTCTTCCAGAAAAAAGTGGGCGCGGGCCTCTTCGGCGGCGAGGGCTTCATCATGCAGAAGCTCTCCGGCAGCGGCACCGCCTTTGTGGAGCTGGACGGCTCGGTGGTGGAGTATGACCTGGGGCCTGGGGAGAGCCTGGTGGTGGACAGCGGCAACCTGGCCATGATGGACGCCACCTGCACCATGGATATCCAGATGGTCAAGGGCGTGAAGAACGTGCTCTTCGGCGGCGAGGGGCTGTTCAATACTGTGGTCACCGGCCCGGGCAGGGTGGTCCTCCAGACCATGCCGGCCAGCGGCGTGGCCGCCGCCCTGGCCCCCTTCCTCAACACGGGAAGCAAATAATGAAAACTGCCCGCGCCATTGGCGCGGGCAGTTTTATGCGCGGGGACGGACAGGGGGGACGGGCGTTACGGCTCCCGGCTGCGCAGCTGCCAGAATGCCACCGCAGCCGCGGCGGCCACGTTGAGGGAATCCACGCCGTGGGCCATGGGGATGCGGACGGTATGCTCGCAGCAGGAGACGGCGGCGGGGGAGAGGCCGTCCCCCTCGGAGCCCAGCAGGAGGGCCAGCCGCTCCGCGCCGGCCAGGGCCGGGTCATCCACCGGGATGGCGGCCTCATCCAGGGCCAGGGCGGCGCACTGGAACCCCAGGGCGCGCAGGCGCGCCAGGGCGGGGCCGGGCCAGGGGCCGGTGGGGGCCCAGGGCACCTGAAAGACCGTCCCCATGCTCACCCGGATGGCCCGGCGGTAAAAGGGGTCGCAGCAGGTGGGGGAGACCAGGACGGCGTCCATTCCCAGGGCGGCGGCGCAGCGGAACACCGCCCCCACGTTGGAGGGGTCGGCCAGGCCCTCCAGCACCGCCACGCGCCTTCTGCCCCGGCACACGGCCTCCAGGTCCGGCAGGGCGGGCCGGGCCATGGCGCACAGCACGCCCCGGGTGAGGGCGTACCCGGTGAGGCCGGCCAGCACCTCCCGGTCGGCGGTATAGACGGGCACGTCCCCGCAGCGGGCCTCCAGCTGCCCGGCGAAGGCCGCCAGCTGCCGCCGCTCCATGAGCAGGGAGAGGGGGCGCAGCCCGGCATCCAGGGCGCAGGAGACGGCCTTGGCGCTCTCCACGATGATGACGCCGCGCTCCGGCTCCCGCCGGCTGCGCAGCTGGGCATGGGTGAGCCCCGCGTAAGGCGCCAGTTCCGGCGCGGAAAGGTCGGTGATCTCGATGATACGGGCCATAAGGCACCTCCCGAAAGACCCGGGGCTTTGCCCGGGGCAGGACCGCGGCGTGGACGGCCTCCATAAAAATGACCACACCAAAAGGTGTGGTCATTTTTATGGAGGCGACACCCAGACTCGAACTGGG
>CALXEB010000087.1 GCA_944387215.1 uncultured Flavonifractor sp.
CCCCTTAAGGGGCTTCGTCCGTATCAGGCCCTTATAGGGCCTACTCAAGCCTCCGGCTTAGCCGGAGGTTTTGACTTTGCCTTTATGCCGCCGGAAGGAGCGGGGGACGCCGGCTCAGCGCCGGCAGCTCTTCCACTCCTGGCAGCAATCGCCGTCGGAGCCGGGGGCGCTGGGGGGGAAGAACTCGCCCACGGGGAACTTCACATGGCGGAAGATCTCACAGGGGTCCTCCTCGCCGCCGCCGCAGTCGCACTCCTTGTCGGGCAGGCAGTAGTCATAGGCCGGGATCAGCAGCTGGGAATCCCGCTCCAGCCGGATGATGGAGAACTGGCCCAGGGTGACATAAATGCGCCGGCTGCCGTCGTTGCCGAAGCTCAGTTCGTCGCCGAAGCAGCCGCACACGCAGGGGGGCACCTCGGAGATGCCGCAGTCGCAGGGGCTGCACTGGCACAGATCCACCAGCTTCATGTTCAGCACAATGGGGTCCACCACCTCCACCACGGCGGTGGGCAGGTTGGTTTTCTGCAGGCCCTGCTCATCCAGGGCGTCCACGGACAGGTCAGAGGAGAACACCTTGGCGCTGCCCTCGCTGCCGAAGAGGATGACCCGCTTGTCAAACACGCACAGACCGCAGACTTCCACCGGCCGGGCGGCGCCCACGAAGGCGTCGGCGGTGACCCGGTAGAAGCAGCGCACATCCACCGTGTAGAACCCGCGGTGGAAGCTCACCGGCTCCACGTCCATGTACACATAGAGCAGTTCGGCACTGCCCGCCTTGATGCTCACCGCCCGGTCGATGACGGACTGGGAGCCACAGGTGGGATAAAAGCGCAGGTCCTCAATACAGTCCTTATCTTTGCAGGAATCATAGATCTTTTTGGTGTGTATGCAGACGGCCTCCCGGATGCACGCGGCGTCCTGCACGGGGCCGGGCACGACTTTCTCGGGCATTGCGATACCTCCTAGCAGATATTGAAAGGGGCGTCTCCCTTCCGCTCCATTCTATGTGCCCGCCGGAGGATGGTGCCCGAAGAAGGGCAGAAAAAGGGGGCGGTCCCCCGGCAAGGCCGCGCCACGTCCGCCGGCATGCTCCAAACCGGGAATTTCTGCGGAAGGTGTACGCGGCCGTGAAACAAGGCGGCGGATCCCGCCTGTAGTACAGGCGATGCGGCCCGCTTCGGACGGCGCACGGGAGAGAGGCTGCGGAGGGCGCGGGAAGATCATTTGTTGTTGAGAGGGAGACCCTAGGACCGAGGGCATGATCATACCGAAACACAACCGCGGTCGCCCGCCGTGAGATCGAATCAGGGCTGTGAAAAAAGCCGCCCCCGGAAGGGGGCGGCAAGAGGTCATTCGGAAGGAGGTATGCTGGCCCATACGGCCCATGCGGCGCTTACAAGGGCCAGAGGCCCGAAAAAGATCTGGTACCCGGAGCCCAGGAAAGCGGCGATGGTAAAGGTAAACAGGAGCAGGGCTGCGGCAGAGAGCCAAAGGAGCCAGAGCAGGCTGCGGCTGGTCATCCGAAAACGATAGGAGAAACGGTTCATGCGGGCGTTGATGGCTTCCAATTCGGCGGTCTTTTCTTTCAGCTGGCGTTCCAACTCGGCAAGGAAAGAGTCCTCCGGCGCGTTTCCTGCGGCGTCCCGCTGAGAAAACAGGTCGGGAGAGACCACGGTGTCCATAAGAATGCTGACTTCTGCTACGAGCTGCTGGCGCCGATCTTCCAATGTCATGGGAACGCCCCTTTTCTGGCCAGTAATTTGATTATAGCGAGCAAACGTTGCAAATCAACAGGAGGTGAGGGCCTGGCGGAAGAAACAGGCATTGTCATGCGCTTGTACGACAGGGTGAGCCCACCCTGAAAAGCATCACAGGCAACAGCAGGGCCTTTGATAAAAGCCTGGACGAGGTGGAGGCCGAAGGCATACGACGAAGTCCGGGAAGAGCCGACGGCCCGCTCCGCCGCCTGTCAGACTGGGAGGAATGAACATGTACAGAAGAAAGGAGCGCGCAGACGCTCCGAAAGACAATTGGAAAGGAGATGAGCGCGTGGACGGACAGCCGGCGCTGAAATTCGCGGACTGGGCGCTGGAGGGGAGCCGGTGCCCCATTGCCCGGCAGTACGACGACAATTCCCGGGTACTGCTGGTGGAGGGAGACCTGCCGGAGGGGTGGAGCTGGACTATGCTCACGGCCTGCGGCGACAATCTGGATCTGATCGGGCTCTCCCCCATGGAAGGGGGCGTGGGCGCGGTGCTCACGGCGGAGATGCTGGCCCTGGCCGGGTGGTATCGGATGCAGCTGCGGGGGACCATGGGAGAGCAGACGCGGCACACCAACGTGGTGCGGGTGTTCATCCCGGAAAGCCTGTCCGGGGACGCCCGGTGGCCGGAGGTGCCCAGCGAGTTCTCCCAGGCGGAGGAACGGGCCGCGGCGGCGGCCAAGGCGGCGGCGGAGAGCGCGGAGGCAGCCGGTAAGGCGGCGGAGAACGCCCTGGGGGCCCTGGACAAGACGCCCAGGATCCAAGACGGCACCTGGTGGGTGTGGGACGCACGGACGGGAGCTTACATGGATACTGGCGCTGCCGCCCGGGGGGAGGGCATCCCGCCCATTTCTTCCGGGGACGCGGGGAAATTCCTTCAGGCCGGTGCGGATGGCGGGCAGTGGGCGGACGCCCCGTCCGACGTCGTGTATGTGGATTCGGTTGCGGAGGGGGTAAATTGGGTGTCACCCTCCCCCCAGCCTGTGTCAGAGGATTTTACGTCCAAGGTGCAGGGGGCTTACGACGGTCACAAGGTGTTGTTTGTCCGCGCCGAACTTCTCGGGATGACCGGCATAATGGCGATGACGGTCGTTGGGCAGTATGGTCAGACGGGCCTTATATATACGGGTACATTTTATTTTGCTGAGTCGTTCCTTGGCATATCCATGATCGTCGATACAGGTCAGCATACGGTCAGTCCTTCGATGTTCCCTTTGAGCGCTGTGGACGGGACGACCTTCATTCCCTCCGTCAGCGCGGACGGGACGCTGTCCTGGTCCAACGACGGCGGGCTCCCGAATCCCGACCCGGTCAATATCAGGGGGCCGCAGGGAGAACAGGGCATACAGGGGGACGCCGGACCGAAGGGCGACCCGGGGGAAGGAGTGCCCGCCGTATCCGCCGCCGACGACGGCGCGTTCCTCCGGGTCCGGGACGGCGCATGGGCGGCGGTGCAGGTGCCTGAGGCAGAGGGGGTGGGTTTTTGAGCGAATACCTGATCCAGAGCGGGACCCTGACGGCCATTGCAGACGCCATCCGGGACAAAACCGGGGAGAGCGGGCAGATCGCCCCAGAGGACATGCCGGATAAAATCTCGAACATCGGGCCGGATGGGCGGCTCAGCGCGGTTTTAGACGGCACTATCACGGAGCTAACCACGGATGTGGAAACCATTACGGAATATGCGCTCTACCAGCGCCCTGCGCTGACGGCGGTCCATGCGCCCAACTGCACCTATGCCGCCAATTCGGCCTTCAATAAATGTGCGGCCCTCGCCGTATTGGATATGCCGCAGCTGTACAGTACCGGCAATTACACGTTTACCGGCTGTACTGCGCTGACGCAGGTGGTTTTGCCCAACCTGTGGCACCCCCTTAATTCTGCGTTCTCATCCTGCTCCAATCTTCAGAAGGCCGATATTGGCGGGACGCAGCCGAAAACGGAATTTTACAGCAACTGTTTCAAGGACTGCGCCGCCCTTGATACGCTGATCGTCCGGGGGGCGCAGATCAGTTTTTTAAATTCAACCAGTCTGGAGGGCACCGCCATCGCGGCGGGGAACGGCTATATCTACGTGCCCGCCGCGCTGGTGGACAGCTACAAGCAGGAAACCAACTGGACGCTCTACGCCGAGCAGATCAGGGCCATTGAGGATCACCCGGACATTACAGGAGGTGCCGTATGATCGTAACGGAATCCATACAGGTCAATGGGAGGAAGCTCGTCAAAACCTTCTCCGACCGTAATGTGATGATCGAACGGGACGGCGTGCGTTATGACGCCGCCATCGACCCGGCGGGCAGCGGGCGGACCTATACCGAGACGGACGAGCCGGTTTTCAGCGAACAGGACATGCGCCGATAAAACAGATATTTGAAAGGAGATATGACCATGAAGATCAACAAAAGGCTGAACAAGTACGTAAACGAGATCATCGCCATCGCGGGGGCCAACGACGTGAGCTGGGACGTGGGGTGCAACATGTTCTTGGCCAACGTGAAGAACTACGACAAGCCCGACGCGCCCTATTACAAGGGCGCTGACCCGGACTGGCCCGAGGTGGCTGCTGAACTGTGCCCCTTCACCGACGAGGATGAGCGGGACATGCTCCAGACCTTCCGGGACGATTACAACAAGCACATGCAGGAGGTCATCGCCCTGCGCAAGGAGGGCAAGTACGACGAGGCTATCAAGGTGATGGTGGAAGCATGATGGACCTGGGTGGCACCCCTCTGGTACTGGCAGGCCCCTGAGTGAACGCTTACCGCTTCCGCCGGCGGTGCAGGTCGGCGAAAATGAGCCCGGCGCAGCAGACCAGCAGCACCCCGCCGATGAGGATGGCGCAGTTGCGGAAGAACACCTGGGGCATCACCAGAATGATCTGGTCGGTGGCTGGGTCGAAGATCCAGTTGTCCTTGCCGGGGAAAAAGACGGCGTGGAACAGGGTGAAGGCCCGGTCGAAGTCCAGAGCCGCCAGGCCCGCCAGCACCAGCACGGCCGCCGCCGCCCCCGCCCCCGCCCAAAAGCCGGGGCCCCGGCCCAGAAAGCGGTGGAAGGCGAATTTCCCCCGCCGGTTCAACCCCCACAGCAGGAGGCAGACCGCCAGGGAGGCGGCCAGAACGATGAAGTCCAGCCGGAAAAGGACCCGCACGTCGGCAAAGTGGCTCATGCCCGACTCCGACCAGGCCAGCTCCCCGGTGCCGAAGGGGGCGCCGAACACGCAGAAGTCCAGCACCTGGTCGTAGGCCTGGCGGATGGTCTCCGCGCTCCAGCCGGTGCGGGCGGGCAGGTCCAGGGCGGAGATATGGGCGTAGTAGAAGGGCCGGCACAGGATGGGCACGGCGATGGAGAACGTGAGCACCAACAGGGCGAGGGCCGCGATGAGGGCCAGCGAGGCGGCCTTGGAATCCTTTTTCATAAGTCGTCACACAGCTTTCCGGCAGAGAGAGTGATCAGCGCCTGGGAGGGGAGGTAAAACAGCCACATCCCCACCCGGGAGAAGGCCAGCAGGGGGGCGGGGAGCAGGGCGGCCAGGGCGGGGGAGAGGTTTTGCATTCCCACGCACAAGTCGCACCCCACGAAGAGAAGCAGGCCCAGGGCCAGCAGCCGGCCCCTGCGGCCCAGCAGCAGGGCCGCCGCGGCGTTGCAGGCCAGCTGGGAGAAATAGCACATGGCCAGAGCGGTAAGCCCGTTCAGCGCGCCCAGGGCCGCCGCAGCCCCAAGCAGCCCTGTAGCGGCCAGCCCCCGCAGGACCGCCTCGGCCCCCGGCGGCCAGTTCCCCGCCCGCCGGATGCGGACCAGGTAGAGGCCCTGCACTACGCAGAAGCAGGCCACCCCCAGCAGATAATGCCGGCCCAGGACCAGCAGGAACCAGTCTGCGGCCAGGGTGAAGCCCAGAGCCCAGCGGGTCAGCAGCCCGTCGGCGTTTCCGGGGCGCCTCAGGCTCCAGAGAAAGCAGAGGAGGATGCAGGCGTACTTCAAAGGCACGTCCCACCCGGAGCCCAGGCAGAACAGGTCCAGCGCCAGAAAGGCGGCATAGAGCCCTCCCAGGGCGGGCAGGAAGGGGCCGCGCCAGTCCGCGGCCCTCATTTTCGGAAGCGCTCCATCAGCTTTTCCTCCCATTTGTCCCCGTACTTCATGCCCACCAGGAACACCAGGATGCCCGCCGCCGCCAGCAGGACCACGGCCCAGGGGGGCAGGGAGAGGGTGGAGCCGCCCAGGGCGCTGGCCGCCAGCAGGCCCCAGGGGCGGGTGATCAGGGCGATAAAGAAGAAGCGGCGGAAGGGGATGGTGGTGAGTCCCGCCAGGATGCACAGCACGTCATCCGGGAAAAAGGGGAAGAGGAAGGCCAGGATGAGGAAGGTGTCCTGCTTGCGCTGGATGACGTCCAGGTAGCGGCCCACCGCCGACCGGCTCACCACCCGCTCCACGAAGGCCCGCCCCAGCTTCCGCGCCACGGCAAAGACCAGCACCGAGCCCAGCACCACCGCGGCCCAGGTGAGCAGGAACGCCGGCCAGGTGCCGAAGAGCAGTCCCCCGGCCAGGGCGGTGACGTTGCTGGGGATGGGGGCAAGGATCACCGACAGCAGCTGGATGAAAAAGTAGACCAGGTGGGAATAGGGTGCGAAGCGCTCAATATAATCCTGCATGGCCCGCAGGGAGGTAAACGCGGCAAAAAACCCGCTCCGCCACAGCAGGAACCCGCCCCCCGCCAGCAGCAGAAGGACGATCGCCAGGACCCACGGCCACTTCTTTCTCATATCAGCCCGACCCCTCCGAAGGATAGACATTCAGAAGGGGCCGGATGATGCCATCCGGCCCCCTCGTATACAGGCTACCATGTTTCGCCTGTATCTTCCAGTGGTTTTTCATGAATTTTATTTTAAGAATAAAGAAAAAACCACACCCTTCGGTGTGGGCTGCAGGTCGGTTCGATCAGCGGTCGCTGTATACAACAGACTCGTCGCTGCCAAAGATCAGCTCGTCCACATCAGAATGGTCCATCGCGCGGTAAATCTTCATACGCATACGCCTCCTTTCACTTTAACTGACCATAGTATACCACACTGCTCGGTAAAATGCAAGTAGAAAATGTAATACTTGCATTTACAACGGATATAGAAGGTGTAAAAGGGCCGGGGACGCAATATCCCCGGCCCTTGCCTGCTTACTTCTGGATCGTGTCTGGGCCTGCTTCCGGCGGCGCAGCCTCTTGAGCGTCCCCGGAGCCGTCCCCGTCTTCATACTCCGCTTCGGGCTCGTCTTCATACTCCGCCTCGTCCTCGTACTCCCCCTCGTCCTCGTACTCCGCCTCGTCCCCGTCGTCGGATTCGGGCTGGGACGTCGGTGCGGAGGAGATGCCCATGAGCTCCAGGATACGGGGGATGCGGTAGGCCTCGTTCATGGTCAGCAGCAAGGTGGCCTTGGCGGCCCGGAGATAGATGCCGAACCAGTCGCGGTAGGAGACGACGCCCCGAACGTCGTCGATGGGAACGGTGAAGGCCTTCAGTCCGCCCATGGCGATACGCTGGTTGGTGATAGAGAACCAGCCTGCGAAAGAGGGCGCTCTGGTCATCCAGGTGCCCTGATCCCCGTCGGGAAGAAACTTGGCCTCGGCCTGGAAATAGCAGACCTCGCCGGGCTGCAGCTTCAGCTTCACCGGCTTGTCCACCACGGGCAGCTCGGTGACGGCGGACATGTCCGCGGCGGCCTGGAGCCGCTGCGCCGGGCCCAGGAACCTGCGCCAGCGCAGGGCCAGCACCGCGAAATGCCGGGCAACAAAAAGGAATATGGCCGCAAAAGCCACGGAAGCTACAATAGATTGCGGCCCGCGGTAGGCGGCAAACATGGTCACAATGGCGCCCACCGCCGCAAGCGCGAACAGCGCCGCCAGAAACCAGATCAAGACCCTGCGCATCGTATTCCACCAACTCTCTTCGGTTTCGCCCCGCCAAAACGGGACGAGCCGATTATACCACGAAATATCCTGCGCCGCAACCCTGGCAAGTGCCGCGGCGCAGGGCGAATTCACTTCGCCCGAGCATTTAAAATCACCGAAGGGTGGAGCCGCCCTCTGGGCGGCGGAACCCA
>CALXEB010000088.1 GCA_944387215.1 uncultured Flavonifractor sp.
GCCTGCACCGTGGCGCCGGGCTCGTTGGCGTAGGCGGCAATGGCGTTGTTGAGCACGGTGACCACAGAGGCGCGGTCGATGTCCTCCAGGGGGGCGAACTGGTTGCCGCCCACGCCGTTGAGGACGCCCCGGTCGCTCATGGCGGAGACGTAGCCGGCGGCCCAGCCGGCCACCTGCTCCCCGTCAAGGAAGGCCACGTCGCCCTCGTCAGGCTGGATGCCCAGGGCCCGGCCCAGCATGACGGCGGCCTCCTGCCGCGTCAGGGTGCCGTTGGGGTTGGCCATGCCGTTGCTGCCCTGGATGATGCCCGCGGCGGCACACCGGAGGATGGCCTGGGCGTACCAGGCGCCCGCCTCCACGTCGGTAAAGGTGTTCTCCGCGGTCTCCGTCAGGCCCAGCAGGCGGGCGATGGCGGCGGCCATCTCCGCCCGGGTGATGGGGGCGTCGGGGTTGAACTGCCCGTTGGAGCCTTCGATGACTCCGTAGTCAGCCCAGCGTACGATGGCCTCCTCCCCCCAGTGGCCGTCCACGTCGCTGAACTGCGGCGCTTCTGAAGCCCGGGCAGGCGCAGTAGCAATGGAACATGTAATGGCAATAGCCATTACCGCCGAACACAAACGGCGCAATTTCGATCTCATGCTCTCTTCACTCCTTGCTTCATGTTCCGCCCTTTTCGGGCGCACGGCGGTCTCCCGCCTTCTGGGCTACATTTTAGCGCTATTTAAAACAATTGTAAAGATTTTACCACTAAAATGCGCGTCTTTCTCTCTCTGAAAAATTTGGCATGTCCCGCTCTTGCATTTTTCGCCCGCCTGGGCTACAATAATAGCGAAGTAAACGCAAGGGAGGGCGCCAGATCATGAGCGAAGGATTCGGCCCCGATTTCATCACCGTCACCGACGAGGACGGAAACGAGTTCGAGCTGGAGCATCTGGATACCCTGGAGTACAACGGCCAGACCTACATGGCCTTTTTCCCCGCGGTGCCCGAGGGCGGGGCGGAGGAAGAGGAGGACGAGTACGGCCTCATCATCCTCAAGGCCATCACCGTGGACGGCGAGGAGCAGCTCTCCACCCTGGACAGCGAGGAGGAGCTGGAGGCGGTCTACCAGCAGTTCATGGAAACTCTTTTCGCCGACGAGGACGGCGGCGAGCAATGACTTTGTTTCCTGCCCGGTGCGTGACGGACTTTATTTAAACCCACATCTCTTAAACGGGACGCTCCGCTCACAGCGCGGACCGCAGGCCTCCCGGCCCCCCTCGAGGTCGGCTGGACGTTGGAAGCGACGAAACGCTGTGGAGGCGACCCACCTGCCATTTCGTGCAGGTTTTAAATGGGTCCGCACGGCCGGTGCGGGGTCCCCACGAAACCCAGGTTTCGTGGGGCTTTCTTTTTGCGTTTTTCCGGGGCATATGTCAAATCGGTGCATTTGGGGTTGAAAGCCGGGAAAAACTCCTGTATAATATTTGCTTGTCTATGGGCGCTCCGCCATCCGACGGGGGCCCCATCACGATCGAGAGGACTGAAGCCATTCATGAGCGCATCCAGAGAAAAGAAGCAGCGCCAGGGCGAGCTGGGCAGGGAGCTGACCCAGAAGCAGCGCCAGGAGCTGCGGGAAAAGCAGGCCGCCAAGCGCAAGGCCGTGCTCTATACCGTCATCGGCGTGGTCATCGCGGTGCTGGTGGTCATCCTGCTGGTGTGGCACTCCGGCATCTTCCAGCGGGGCGCCGTGGCCGTCAGCGTGGGCGGCCGGGACTACACCGTCAACGACGTGGAGTACTACTACCGCTCTACCATGATCGCCGAGTATTATAACAGCTATGACGCCTCCACCGGCGCCGGCGCCTTCGATCCCAACAGCGATCTGAGGACCCAGTACGTGGACGAGGAGGACGAGACCCAGAGCTGGCACGACTATATCCTGGAGCAGACCATGACCACCCTCACCCAGGTGGCCGCCACGGAGAACGCCGCCGCCGAGGAGGGCTTTACCCTGGACGAGGAGGCTATGGCCTCCGTGGAGCAGGCCATCGAGGATACCCGCTCCTCCGCCGAGCAGCTCGGCTACCCCAACCTGGCCGGCTATCTGAAGAGCAACTACAGCCGGTATATGACCGTGGGCGCCTACCGCACCTGCGTGGAGCGGGACGTCCTGGTGAGCCAGTACCAGAGCGCCTACCAGGAGAAGCAGGAGGTCACCGACGCCGAGCTGGAGGCCTATTATGAAGAAAATGCCGACACCATGGACAGCTTCGACTACCGCTATATCCTGATCAACGGCGAGGCCCAGTCCACCACCGACGAGGAGGGCAACACCGTGGAGCCCACCGCGGAGGAGGAAGAGGCCGCCATGGCCGCCGCCCAGCAGCAGGCCCAGAACTTCAAGACCGCCGTCATGGCCGCCGACGACCGGGAGGCCGCCTTTATCGAGCTGGCCCCCGACTATGTCTCCGAGACCAACCACGACGCCTATGCCGAGGATCCCGACCGCTCCCTGAGCCAGGGGGTGCTGGGCTCTGTTCTCAGCCCCAGCTACGGCGAGTGGCTCCAGGACGCCAGCCGCCAGGCCGGTGACATCGAGGTGCTGGAGGCCTCCGGCGGCACCGGGTACTATGTGGTGCTCTTCCTGGGCCGCTATCGGGACGAGACCCCCACCGTGAACGTGCGCCACATCCTGATCCAGGCCCAGGTCCCCGAGGACGACCCCGACACCGAGGAGGACGAGAGCGACGTGGCCCCCACCCAGGAGGCTCTGGACGCCGCCAAGGCCGAGGCCGAGTCCCTGCTGGCCCAGTGGGAGTCCGGGGACAAGACCGCCGAGTCCTTCGGCGAGCTGGCCAACGAGTACTCCGACGATCCCGGCTCCAACACCACCGGCGGCCTGTATGAGCGGGTGGAGCAGGGCCAGTTCTTCGACGCCTTTGACGCCTGGCTCTTCGACGAGGCCCGCCAGGAGGGCGACACCACCCTGATCGAGAATCCGCAGGACGGGCAGCAGGGCTGGCACGTGGTCTACTTCCAGAGCTGGGAGCCCTCCGCGTGGGAGTACACCGCCGACAGCGCCATCCGCAGCCAGCGGCTGAGCGACTGGCTGGACGAGGTCACCGCCGACCTGCAGGCCGTTCAGGGCAGCGGCGTCAGGTATGTAGGCGAGTAAGCCCGCCGCGGTCAAAGCAAATACAGGGGCCTGCCGCGCAGCTGCGGCAGGCCCCTTTTCAGAAGGGAGCGGACAGATTTGGACGAGCGGTTTTTGCGCACGGAGATGCTGCTGGGCCGGCAGGCCATGGAGCGGCTGGCGGCCAGCCACGTGGCCGTGCTGGGCCTGGGCGGCGTGGGCAGCTGGTGCGCCGAGGCGCTGGCCCGGTCCGGGGTGGGGGCCCTCACCCTGACAGACCATGACGAGGTGGGCCTTACCAACCTGAACCGGCAGGCGCAGGCCCTGGCCTCCACCCTGGGGCAGCCCAAAGCGCTGGCCATGGCCCGGCGGGTAAAGGACATCGCCCCGGACTGCCAGGTCATCGCCCGGGTGGAGAAGTACCAGGCCGAGAGCCGGGATGCCTTCTTCTCCGCCCGGTACGACTATGTCGTGGACTGCATCGACCTGGTGTCCTGCAAGCTGGACTTGATCGAGACCGCCCTGGGCCGGGGGGTGCCCATCCTCTCCGCCCTGGGCACGGGGAACAAGCTGGACCCCACCCGGTTCCGCATCGGGGACATCTCCAAGACCGAGGGCTGCCCCCTGGCCCGGGTGATCCGCAAGGAGCTGCGGGCCCGGGGCATCCTCCACCACCGGGTGCTCTGGTCCCCGGAGGCGCCCCGCCAGCCCGAGCAGCGGGAAGCGCCCCCGCCCGGGCGCCGCTCGGTCCCGGGCAGCGTGGCCTGGGTGCCCTCCGTGGCTGGGCTCATGCTGGCGGGAGACGTGGTGCTCGCCCTGGCCGGCGTGCGGAACTGACGCATAAAAGCATCCCTCCGTTGGCAGAATAAGGCCAACGGAGGGATGCTTTTTGTCTGAGAAGCGGATCGGTCCGCTCCGCCCCGCCCTGGCCGGGGCGGCGGCGGGGCTGGTGAACGGATTTTTCGGCGGGGGCGGCGGCATGGTGCTGGTCCCCCTGCTGGCCGGCTGGTGCGGCCTGGACCAGCGAAAGGCTTTTGCCACTTCGGTGGCCGTCATCCTGCCCCTGTGCATCCTGTCCGCCGCGGTCTATCTGTTCCGGGGCGGCGTGGAGCTCGTCCCCGCCCTGCCCTATCTGGCCGGCGGGCTGGCAGGCGGACTTCTGGGGGGCAGGGTCTTCCGCCGGCTGAACATGACCTGGCTGCGGCGGGGCTTCGCCCTGCTCATCCTCTACGGCGGGGCCAGAGCCCTGTTCTTTTCATGACGGGCTGGCTGCTCCCCCTGCTGGCCGGGACGGCCACAGGGGTCCTCTCCGCCTTTGGCGTGGGGGGCGGTACCCTGCTGCTGATCTATATGACCGCCTTCGCCGGGCTGCCCCAGGACCAGGCCCAGGGCATCAATCTGCTCTATTTCCTCCCCGCCGCCGGCGCCGCCCTTCCCGCCCACGCCAGAAACGGCTATCTGGAGCGGCGGGTGCTCCTCCCCGCCATCGCCGCCGGCCTTGCCTGCGCCGGCCTGGGCGCCTGGGCCGCCACCGGGCTGGACGGCACGGTCCTGCGCAGGTGCTTCGGGGCCTTCCTGCTGGCCGTCGGCCTGCGGGAGCTCTTCCGCCGGGAGGGGTAGGTCAGTACCGCCTGATCTCGGTGCTCTGGATATACTCCTGCTTGAGTTGGCCCAGCGCGGCCATGCCGGCGCTGTTCCCGTGGCGCGCCAGGGCGGCCTCGTCCTCCCACTGCTCCAGCAGGAAGAGCCTGTCCGGGTCGTCCAGGGCGGCAAAATACTCATATCCCCTGCAGCCCGCCTCGGCCCGGATGGACGCCAGGATGCCCCGGGCCTTCACCGCCTCCACAAAGGCCTCCCGCAGGCCGGGCTTGGTCTGATAGAATACGTTGAGCACGATCATGGTATGTCTCCTCCTTGCCGCATGGCATTTCTCCGCGCCGCCGAGGCCCTCAGCCCCTGCTGCGCCTGAAGGTCAGATACCCCTCCAGGATCAGGGACGCCGCGACGGCGTCCACGTTCTTCTTGTGCTGCTTCATCTTCCGGCCGCCGGCGTGGAGGATGGCGTGGGCCTCCACGGTGGTGCGCCGCTCGTCCCACAGGACCGGGCGCAGGCCGCAGGCGGCCTCTACCGCGCCGGCGAAGGCCCGGCACTTCTCCGCCCGGGGGCCCTCGGTGCCGTCCATGTTCCGGGGAAAGCCCAGCACCAGCTCCTCCACCCCGTGTTCCTTCGCCAGCCGGGCCAGCTCGGCGGCCACCGTCTCCGGCTCCCGGCTGCGGATGACCGTGGTATACCCCGCCAGCAGGCCGGTGGCGTCGGAGACCGCCACGCCCGTCCGGGCGTCTCCGTAATCGATGGCCATGATACGCACGCCATCCCCTCCTTTTTTGCTTCTTCCGTTTTAATATAATGGAAAATCGGGAAAAAAACAAGGAGAAGTCCTTGACTTCCGCAAAAAGCTGTGATAGACTTTGTTCACCTATGAAAAAGGGGCTCTTTTTTTGTGCGCATTTTTACGGTGTGATGACGCGCAAACCCCTCCCCTCCCCGGAGGACATAGGGAGGCAAACAGGCCGACCCGCACCGTGGCGTTTATTCCGGCGCAGTTCCTGCGCCTGTGCGCTGCTGGGTCCGGCCGTCGGCCGGGGCCAGCTTTTTTGCTGCCCGCGGCCAAACAATGAAGGAGGTGCCGAACATGGCGAAAGCCGGCAACCGGGTGAAGATCACCCTGCGCTGTTCCGAGTGCAAGCAGCGCAACTACAACACCAACAAGAACAAGAAGAACACGCCCGACCGTCTGGAATTGAACAAGTACTGCCCCTTCTGCAGGAAGCACACGGTCCACAACGAGACGAAGTAATGCGTGCCCCCCAATGACGCAGAAGAAAGAAGGGTAAAACGGAATGTCTGAACACGAGAAGCTCGAGCAGGCCGCTGAGAACACCGCTCCCGCTCCCGCCAAGCCCGCCAAGGCCGAGAAGAAAAAGGACTCCAAGGCCGACAAGAGCGCCAACCCCGGCTTCTTCGGCCGCATCGGCAAGTGGTTCAAGGAGATGCGCAGCGAGCTGAAGAAGGTCCAGTGGCCCACCCGCAAGCAGACCATCAACAACACCTTGATCGTCATCGTCTGCTGCATCGTCGTGGGTGTTTTCATCGGACTGTTCGATCTGTTGGCCGGCTCCGTTATCAGCGCCCTGCTGGACCTGTTCGGTAAGGGTTAAGGTGCGGCATGGCTGACAACGCGAAGTGGTATGTGGTCCATACCTATTCCGGCTATGAGAACACCGTGGCCGCCAGCATCGAGAAGGCCGTGGAGAATCGCGGCCTCCACGACCTGATCCAGGAGGTCAGCATCCCCCTGGAAACTGTCACCGAGATCACCGACAACGGCCCCAAGACCGTGGAACGCAAGGTCTTCCCCGGCTATGTTCTGGTGAAGATGGTCATGACCGACGACACCTGGCACCTGGTCCGCAACATCCGGGGCGCTACCGGCTTTGTGGGCTCGGGCAACAAGGCCATCCCCCTGACGGAGGATGAGATCGCCGCCCTGGGCGTGGAAAAGCGCGAGGTGGTGGTGGCCTATCAGGTGGGCGACAACGTCAAGATCACCGACGGCGCTCTGGAGTCCTTTCTGGGCACCGTGGAGGAGATCGATCTGGACCGGGGCAAGGTCCGGGTCGTGGTCTCCATGTTCGGCCGGGAAACCCCCGTGGAGCTGGAGCTGGACCAGATCGAGCCCATCCAGTGACCCGGCCGCCCCGAGACCCCCGCACGTGGGAGGGACCGCGCTGCGGTTCCGCTTCCAACCACATTTATCGTAGGAGGTGCTGTTTCAAATGGCACAGAAAATTACCGGTTATGTAAAACTGCAGATCCCCGCGGGCAAGGCGACTCCCGCGCCCCCCGTCGGCCCCGCCCTGGGCCAGCACGGCATCAACATCGCCGCCTTCACCAAGGAGTTCAATGAGCGCACCAAGAACGACGCCGGTCTCATCATCCCCGTGGTGATCACCGTCTACGCCGACCGCTCCTTCTCCTTCATCACCAAGACTCCTCCCGCCGCCGTCCTCATCAAGAAGGCCTGCAACATCGAGTCCGGCTCCGGCGTGCCCAACAAGACCAAGGTGGCCACCATCAGCAAGGAAGATGTGCGCAAGATCGCCGAGACCAAGATGCCCGACCTGAACGCGGCCAGCATCGAGTCTGCCATGAGCATGATCGCCGGCACCGCCCGCTCCATGGGCGTCGTGGTGGGCGACTGAGCCGAAGGAGGGAAGAAGCATGTTTAGAGGTAAGAAATACCAGGAGAGCGCCAAGCAGATCGACAAGGCCGCTCTGTACGATACCAACGAGGCCATGGAGCTGGTGGTCAAGACCGCTCCCGCCAAGTTTGACGAGACCGTGGAGCTGCACGTGAAGCTGGGCGTGGACTCCCGCCACGCCGACCAGCAGGTCCGCGGCGCCATCGTCCTGCCTCACGGCACCGGCAAGACCCAGCGGGTGCTGGTCTTCGCCAAGGGCGACAAGGCCGAGGCCGCCAAGGCCGCCGGCGCCGACTTCGTGGGCGAGATGGACCTGGTGGAGAAGATCCAGAAGGAGAACTGGTTCGATTACGACGTGGTGGTGGCCAGCCCCGACATGATGGGCGTGGTGGGCCGTCTGGGTAAGGTCCTGGG
>CALXEB010000089.1 GCA_944387215.1 uncultured Flavonifractor sp.
TACTTTTCTACTTTCCTCCTCGCTATAAGCTATTTTTTACCCCCGGCATAGCCGGGGGTTGACTTTGGTACCACCAACTGAAAGGGCCGCCCTCCGGCTTGATGCCGGAGGGCGGCCCTTTTTCCACAGGGTTTGCGGTCCGGCTGCAGGGCCCTTCGGCAGCCGGACATCACCTCCCCTCCATCTGGGCCCGCTGGGCCAGCACTTTGGGGAAGAAGCGCAGGAACAGGCAGGTGGTGACGGTGGCGGCCACGGCGTCGGCAATGGGCTCGGCGAGGAAAGTGGCCTCCGCCGACACCAGGGCGGGCAGCAGGAGCAGGCAGGCCAGGAACACGCTCTTGCGGAACAGGGAACAGAACAGGGCCAGCCGCACCCGGCCCAGGGCGGTGGTCTCGTCCACCAGGGGGTACTGCACCGCCAGGGGGAGGATCATGGCGGTAAACACCTTGATGAAGTGCACCGACTGCGCCGCCACGTCCGGGCTGCGGGTAAACAGCCCCACGAACAGCGGGGACAGGGTGTGGGTCACCACCATCATCAGGGCGCAGAAGCCCAGGCACAGGCCCACGATGGACTTCATGGCGGCCCTGATGCGCGCCGTGTGCCCGGCGCCGTAGTTGAAGCTGATCACCGGCTGGGTGCCCAGGGTCAGGCCCCCCATAGGCATGGTGATGAGCAGCAGATAGCTCTGCACGATGGTGGCGCAGGTCACCAGGGTGTCCCCCCGGCCGGGGCCGCCGTAGCGCTGGAGCACGGTATTGAGCACGATGAGCAGCACGCTGTCGGTGGCGATGATGAGGAAGGGGGACAGGCCGAAGGCCAGTATGCGGGCCATCACCCGCCTGTCAAAGCCGCCCCAGCCCAGGCGCACCGGCATCTTTTTCCGCAGCAGGGCCCACAGCACAAAAGCGCAGGAGGCCATCTGGGAGATCACCGTAGCAATGGCCGCCCCGGCCACGTCCATGCCGAGGACGAAGATGAACACCGGGTCCAGGATGATGTTGAGCACCGCCCCCAGCATCACCGTGGCCATGCCCAGCCCGGAAAAGCCCTGGGCGATGAGGAAGTTGTTCATCCCCGTGGCCATGAGGGCGAAGAAGGTGCCGGCGGTGTAGATGGTGAGGTAGGTGTCGGCATAGCCGAAGGTGGCCTGGCTGGCCCCGAACCACATGAGCAGCTGGTCCTTGGCCAGCAAAAAGCCGGCGGTGAGCGCCCCGGCGAGCACCAGCAGCATGAGGAAGCTGTTGTTGAGCACCCGGCGGGCCTCGTCCAGCCGCCCCTCCCCCATGCGCATGGCCAGGATGGGGGAGCCGCCCAGCCCCACCAGGGAGGCAAAGGAGCCCAGCAGGGTAACGATGGGGCCGCACACCCCCACCCCCGCCAGGGCCAGGTCGCCGATGCCCTGGATATTGCCGATATACATGCGGTCCACGATGCTGTACAGCACGCTGACCAGCTGGGCCAGCATGGTGGGGATGGCCAGCCGGCACACCAGCCGGAACACCGCGTCCCGCCCCAGGTCGTTGGTTCGCTTCATGCTCTCTCTCCTTCCGGCGCAGTCGGAGGGTATTATACCTCTTTTCCCCCTGGGAGTAAAGCCCGGTTTTGAATTAGCACTCTCATTTGATGAGTGCTAATATTTACAATTTAGACATAATTTCATGTATATTTGTTCACAGACTCCCCCTATACTAGGTCTCAGAAAAGAAATCAAGCGGCCGAAAATGGCCCCGGAGCAGGGGGCGCGGCCGTGGGAGACCGGCATTTTTAGCACAGCCTTCCTCCCGCTGCTAATTCCCTGCCCGATGAAAAGGAGCGATTTGTATGTTTGGCATGCTTCCCTTTGAGCGCAGCGACGACAACCTGTTTGACACCTTTGACAACTTCACCCGCAACTTCTTCCGGGACAGCAACACCACCCTGCCCGCCTTCCGCACCGATATTCGGGAGGAGGGGGACAAATACGTCCTGGAGGCCGAGCTTCCCGGCTTTGACAAGGGGGATATCAAGCTGGACGTGAAGGACGGCATCCTCACCATCTCCGCCGAGCACTCCGCCGAGCAGAAGGCCGGCAAGGGCAACTACGTCCGCCGGGAGCGCCGGTACGGCTCCTTCAGCCGCTCCTTCGACATCTCCGGCATCGACGAGGCGGGCATCACCGCCGCCTACAACAACGGCATCCTGGAGCTGAACCTGCCCAAGTCCGTGCCGGTGGTGCCTGAGAGCCGCCGCATCGCCATTGACTGATCTGAAAGGCGGGAGCCGGTCAGCGTCGCTGGCCGGCTCCTGTTCGTGTTCCGCCCCGTGTCCCACGTTCCTGCCCTTCCGTAGGGGCGGCCTTTATGGCCGCCCGCGGGCGACCACAAGGGTCGCCCCTACGGCGAAACCCAACATTTCCCTCACCTGCTCCGGCGGGCGCGCACTGCGCGCCCCTACGAGTTTGAACGTACCATTTTGAAAGAAGGTGTACCGCAATGAACGCGCAGAAATATACCCAGAAGTCTCTGGAGGCCATCCAGAGCGCCCAGTCCCTGGCCACCGAGTACGGCAACCAGCAGATCGAGCAGCCCCACCTGATGCTGGCCCTGCTCACCGCGGAAAACGGCCTGGTGCCCCAGCTGCTCACCCATATGGGCCTCACCGTGCCCTCCCTCACCGCCGCCGTCAAGGCGGAGGTGGAAAAGCTGCCCCGTGTGTCCGGCTCCGGCCGGGAGCAAGGCAAGATCTACGTGGCCCAGGACGTGGACAAGGCCCTGAACACCGCCGAGTCCATCGCCGCCTCCATGAAGGACGAGTACGTCTCGGTGGAGCACCTGCTGCTCTCCCTCATCGACACCGCGGGCCGGCCCCTGAAAGAGCTCTTCCGCACCTACAACGTCACCCGGGAGGGGGTGCTCCAGGCCCTGAGCAGCGTGCGGGGCAACCAGCGGGTCACCTCCGACAACCCGGAGGAGACCTACGACGCCCTGAAAAAGTACGGCACCGACCTGGTGGAGCGGGCCCGGCAGAACAAGCTGGACCCCGTCATCGGCCGGGACGACGAGATCCGCAACGTCATTCGGATCCTGAGCCGGAAGAGCAAAAATAACCCCGTGCTCATCGGCGAGCCCGGCGTGGGCAAGACCGCCATCGCCGAGGGCCTGGCCCAGCGGATCGTCAAGGGGGATGTGCCCGGCTCCCTGAAGGACAAGACCATCTTCGCCCTGGATATGGGCGCCCTCATCGCCGGGGCCAAGTACCGGGGCGAGTTTGAGGAGCGGCTCAAGGCCGTGCTCAACGAGGTGAAGAAGTCGGAGGGGCGCATCATCCTCTTCATCGACGAGCTGCACACCATCGTGGGCGCCGGCAAGACCGAGGGGAGCATGGACGCGGGCAACCTCTTAAAGCCCATGCTGGCCCGGGGGGAGCTGCACTGCATCGGCGCCACCACCCTCAACGAGTACCGCCAGTATATCGAAAAGGACGCCGCCCTGGAGCGCCGCTTCCAGCCCGTCATAGTCAACGAGCCCAGCGTGGAGGACACCATCGCCATACTCCGGGGCCTGAAGGAGCGCTATGAGGTGTTCCACGGGGTAAAGATCACCGACAACGCCATCATCGCCGCCGCCACCCTGTCCAACCGCTATATCACCGACCGATTCCTCCCCGACAAGGCCATCGACCTGGTGGACGAGGCCTGCGCCATGATCCGCACGGAGATCGACTCCATGCCCACCGAGCTGGACGTGATCCAGCGGAAGATCATCCAGCACGAGATCGAGGAGGCCGCCCTGAAGAAGGAGACCGACAAGCTGTCCCAGGAGCACCTGGCCGAGATCCAGAAGGAGCTGGCCGAGATGCGGGACGAGTTCAACGCCAAGAAGGCCCAGTGGGAGAACGAGAAGAACGCCATCGGCAAGGTGCAGAAGCTGCGGGAGGATCTGGAGGCGGCCAACGCCGAGCTGGAGAAGGCCCAGCGGCAGTACGACCTGAATAAGGCCGCCGAGCTGCAGTACGGCCGCATCCCCGAGCTGAAGCGGCAGCTGGAGGCCGAGGAGGCCATCGCCAACGAGGGCAGGGCCAGAAGCCTGCTGCGGGACAAGGTCACCGAGGAGGAGATCGCCCGCATCATTGAGCGCTGGACGGGCATACCCGTGGCCAAGCTGATGGAGGGGGAGCGGGAGAAGCTGCTCCACCTGGAGGACATCCTCCACCAGCGGGTGGTGGGCCAGGACGAGGCCGTCCGCCTGGTGTCCGAGGCCATCCTGCGCTCCCGCGCCGGCATCGCCGACCCGGACCGGCCCATCGGCTCCTTCCTCTTCCTGGGCCCCACCGGCGTGGGCAAGACCGAGCTGGCCAAGGCCCTGGCCGAGGCCCTGTTCGACAGCGAGAAGAACATGGTGCGCATCGACATGAGCGAGTATATGGAGAAGTTCTCCGTCTCCCGGCTCATCGGGGCCCCTCCGGGCTACGTGGGCTATGAGGAGGGCGGCCAGCTCACCGAGGCGGTGCGCCGCCACCCCTACTCCGTGGTCCTCTTCGACGAGGTGGAGAAGGCCCACCCCGACGTGTTCAACGTGCTGCTCCAGGTGCTGGACGACGGCCGGATCACCGACAGCCAGGGCCGCACCGTGGACTTCAAGAACACCATCATCATCCTCACCTCCAACCTGGGCTCCCAGTATCTGCTGGAGGGCATCGACGCCGACGGCAGCATCACCCAGGAGGCCAAGAATGCCGTCAACGACCTGCTGCGGCACTCCTTCCGGCCGGAGTTTTTGAACCGGCTGGACGAGATCGTGTTCTACAAGCCCCTGACGAAAGACAATATCACCCACATCATCGACCTGCTGGTGGCCGAGCTCAACCGCCGTCTGGCGGACAAGCAGCTAACCGTGGCCCTCACCCCGGCGGCCAAGCAGTATATCATCGACAGCGCCTACGACCCCGCCTTCGGCGCCCGGCCCCTGCGCCGCTTCGTGCAGCACAGCGTGGAGACCCTCATCAGCCGGAAGATCATCGCCGACCAGGTGGAGGAGGGGGACACCCTCACCGTGGACTGCATCAACGGTGAGCTGACCGTGGAGGCCAAAACCGTCCTCACCGGGGACGTGGTGGATCAGTAAACAAAACGATACAGCGCCCGCCGCAAGCTGCGGCGGGCGCTGCTCGTTCAAAGGGATTATCCGAACCGGGCCAGGAGCAGGCCAAAGGCCACCAGGGCGGCGGTTAGGACGATCCAGAGAATCACCTCGCCCTTGACCCGGCCGTCCCCCATCCTGGCCCGGCCGCTCCACCGGGCCAGGGTGAAGATCACCACCTCGGATCCCAGCAGAAAGGTGGGCAGGGTGGAATTCCCTCCGTGGGTCAGCTCCCAGAGGTCCCAAATCGCCAGGGCGACCACCAGAAAGATCCAGGCCGCCTGGCTGGCGTGCAGGGTGATCTGCAGCTCCATCTCGTCCATTTTCCTGACACCGAACCATTTCTTCATGATCATGCCCCTCCGTATTGTCAAATTCTTTTGACAAGCAGAGCATACACCTGCCGGCTCAAAATGTCAAGAACTTTTTACTCTTTCAGTTGCCGGCCTCCACAGGGATCACGATGTCCCCCACCGTGACGGAGGCCACTTCATCCAGGGGGCGGATGGTGTCAAAGATCCGGCTCTTATGGCAGACGGTCTCCCCGCCGCCGGGCGCGATGCCGCCGCCGCGGCCGAGCGTCAGCGCGCTGCCGTCGGTGTAGGTGACCACGACGGGCAGGGAGTCGAAGATGCGGTAGAGCTGCGCCTGGCGCTCCGCGCTCATCTGCCCGTCCGCCCCGTTCCCTTCCCACGCCAGCTCCTGGTGTACGGTGTACTCCACCTGGATGGACAGGGGGGAGAGGGTGACGGCGTCCAGGGTGGCGTCCAGGCCGCTGAAGGTGAAGTCCTGCCCGGCAGGCAGGGAGACGGAGCAGTCCTCAAAGGCGAAGTCAAACCTCAGCCGCCAGGTGCCCTTCGCCAGCAGCTCATGGCTGCGGTAGTCGCCGCTGGTGTACACCGACAGATCCCGGAAGGTGGCGGTGGCGGTGCCCGGCTTGATCGGGTCCTCGCAGGTCATCATCTCCACGAACTGGATGGCGCTGTCGGCGGGGTCGGCGTCGTAGAAGAAGGATTGTCCGTGGGCGGCCGACGTGAGCAGGTCCAGGCTGGCTCCGCTGTCGCGGAAGCTGAGGGGCAGGGGCTGCCCCTCCTCCGCCGCTTCCAGCACCTCCCGGCTCACCAGGGGCGCCCCGTCCTCCCGCCGGATGGAGTAGACGATGGCATAGCTGTATGTGTCGCCGATGATGGCGTCGGCAGTGATGGTGACGCCGTCCCGGGTGGCGCTGGCACCGATGGGGCGGCCGATCTGGTCGATGATCTCCGTCTCGGCGGTCCCGCCGCCGAACAGGCCGGCAAAGGCGCTGCCGGCGCTGTCCAGAACGCCGGCGGCCCCCGCCACGCCCAGGCTCAGCGCCAGGGCGGCGGCCGTGCCCGCCGCCGCGAAGCGGCGCAGCCGAAGGGGCCGGACCGTCCTGCCCGCCGGGGCGGCCATCAGGTTTTCCACCATATTTTCCTTCTGCTCCCGGGTGAAGCGGAGCGCGTCCATGGCGTCGCGATAGCTGGTATTCATGTCAATTCCTCGCTTTCCAACAGGGTGCGCAGCTGCTGCCGGCCCCGGCTGAGCCGGGTGGAGACGGTGGCGGGCCTTTCGCCCAGCAGCTCCGCGATCTCCTTGGCCGCATAGCCCTCGTAGTAGTAGAGATAGATCACTGCCCGGTACTTGGGGGGCAGCAGGTTGACGGCGGAGAGCAGGCTCCCCTCCTCTTCCGCCGGGGCGGGCACCGCCGCCGCGGCCTCCAGGGTCACGGTGGCGCGCCGCCAGCCGCTTTTCAGCTGGTCCTTGCACAGGTTGGCCGCCGTGCGGATGATCCATGCCTTCTCGTGCTCCGGGGAGGCGAAGTCCCGCGGCTTCTGCAGCAGCTTGAGAAACACGGTCTGGCAGATATCCTGGGCGTCGTGGGTGCTTTTCAGATAGGTATAGCTCAGGCGGAGGATCAGGTCGGAGTAGCTGTTCACCAGCCGCTCCGCCTCCCCCCGGTCCAGGGCGTCGGACATGGTCGTCGCGTCCTTTCTTCTCTCAGGTGGAAAGCGCTTTCATCCACAATACGATTCAGGCGGGGGAAATCTTTCGCGCCGGCGGGATTATTTTTCCCCCGGCGTGAAAAAACGGCGGGCCTGCCGCAGCAGGCCCGCCGGAGATGCTCGAACAAGCGGCAGAGCCGCTTGTTCGAGTAAGATGCAGGCCGCCGCGCGCAGGATCAGTCCGCCCAAGGGCGGACTGATCCCACACTTGCGGCCTGAGAAGTGTTTTCCCCGAGGCGCATGTCCCCGGGGAAAACTGATTTTGATTTTTTCGCGCCTGCGGGCGCGAACTCTGCGAGGCTTTTTCGGCCCGCCGAAACGTCCCGGATACAGCGCTATTTGTCCACGCTGGGGATCTCGGTCTTATCCACCTCGTCCAGGTTTCTCAGGTAGTGCCTGGTCTCTCTGGCGATCACGCCGGAGAGGAGGAGCACGGCGATCAGGTTGGGAATGGCCATAAGGGCGTTGAGGATGTCGGCGATGGTCCACACCAGGTCCAGGGCCAGCACAGGGCCCACCACCACAATGGCCACGAACACCAGCTTATAGGGCAGCAGGGCCTTCTTGCCCCACAGGTACTGGGCGCACCGCTCGCCGTAGTAGGACCAGCCCAGGATGGTGGACCAGGCGAAGGTGATGATGCC
>CALXEB010000090.1 GCA_944387215.1 uncultured Flavonifractor sp.
CCCTTCTTCTCAAAGAAGGTGCGGGTGACCTCTGGATACTTGGAGGCAATCCGCCGGGTCTTGTAGGTGCCGTAGAAGTCGCTCCCCTGCCGCACCGCCAGGGCAAAGCGGCACCGGCCGAAGCCCAGATCCAGCACCTCGTAGAAGGAGCCGCCCTTCTCCAGAATGGTGTCCTTGCCCACAATGCCCATGTCGCACACGCCGTGCTCCACATAGGTGATGACGTCGGGGGCCTTGGCCAGCACCGCGTCCAGGGGGTAGTTGGGCAGGCTGTGCACCAGCCGGCGGCCCGGGTCCCGGACGGGGGCGCAGTCCAGCCCCGCCCGCTGGAAGAGGGCCATGCTCTGCTCCAGCAGGCGGCCCTTGGTAATGGCGATCCGCAGCCGCCCGCTCATACCTCCACCGTCCTCTCTCCGTCCTTGTCCAGCACCAGTACCACCTCCGCCCCCTTGTCCCGGGCCAGGTTCAGGCTGGACTCCAGGGTACGGCAGGGGGAGAGCTCGCAGGTGCCGGCGGGCCGGCCGTCCACCGCCTCCAGGGCCTGGGCCAGGTAGCCCGGCCCGTAGTGGACCACCGTGCGCAGCACCGGCGGGGCCAGCTGGGGCAGGGTGCGGGCCACCGCGTCCACGTCCACGGCAAAGCCGGTGGCCTGGGCCTCCCGGCCGAACACCCCCACCAGGTCGTCGTACCGCCCGCCGGAGAGGACGGCCTCCCCCGCCCCCTCCACATAGCCCCGGAACACCACGCCGGTATAGTAGTCGATCTGGTGGACCATGCCCAGATCGAAGCGGACGTAGGGGCCGTAGCCCGCGGCGGACAGTTCGTCGTACAGCCCCGCCAGGTAGTCCACCGCCGGAGTCTTGCCCGCCAGCTGCTCGGCCTGGGCCAGCACCTCCCGCCCGCCGAACAGGCGGCCCAGCCGCTCCAGGGCGGCGCAGGCCGGGTGGTCCCGCCAGGGGGCCAGGAAGGCGGTGAGGGCGGCGAAGTTCTTCCCCTCGATGAGGGCGCGCATCTCCTCGGTCTCCGCCTCCCCCAGGCCCAGGCGGCCGGCCAGCTCCCGGAAGTAGCCGGCGTGGCCCAGCTCCACGTGGAACTTGGGGGCCCCGCACACCCGCAGGGAATCGATGGCGGCGGCGATGATCTCCACGTCCGCCTTCTTCCCCGCCGCGCCGATGAGCTCCACCCCGCACTGGGGGATCTCCCGGCTGCCGCCGTTGTGGGCGGGGTTGGCCCGGTACACCGTCTGGCTGTAGTACAGCCGCTGGGGCAGGGGCACCGCCTTGAGCTTGGTGGCCGCTACCCGGGCGATGGGGGTGGTGGAGTCGGGCCGCATGACGCAGAACCTCCCCTCCCCGTCCCACACCTTGATCATCCGCTCCTGGCCGATGGCGCTGCCCGACAGGGCGAACAGGTCGTAATATTCCGTCTCCGGGGTGGAGACCTCCAGAAAGCCCCGCTGCCGGAACAGGCGGGTGAGCCGGTCCTGGACCTGCCGCCGCTCCTGGCACTCGGCAAACAGCCGGTCCCGGGTCCCCTCCGGGGTATTGACGATGACGCGCATGGGAGCCCTCCTCACTTTATCACGCTACCACGCTAATATACTATATTTTTCTTCCCTTGTCAACTCCCCTACAGCATACCACACCCTGCCCCTGGCGGCAAGGCGCAGCGCACATAAAGCGCCCCCGGAACCCGAGGGCTCCGGGGGTGCTTGCTGCTTTTTATTCCGCGGGGACAAAGGTCTCCACAAACCGCATGAGGATGGTGGCGATCTCCGCCCGGGTGGCGGAGCTCTGGGGGTTCAGGGTGTTGTTGCCCACGCCGGAGATGAGCCCGGCGTCCACCGCCCAGGCCACAGCGTACTCCGCCCAGGAGGAGACGCTGTCCGCGTCGGCATAGCCGCTCAGGCCGGCGCTGCCGGTGACGTCGTAGCCCTTGTACTGGGCGTAGCGGTAGAGCATCACCGCCATCTGCTCCCGGGTGATGGCCCCGGTGGGGGCGAAGCTGCTGCCGTCCCCCACGCCGGTGACCACGCCCTCGCTGGCCGCCCAGCGGACGGCCTCGGAGTACCACAGGCCCTCGGCCACGTCGTCAAAGTCCATCAGGTAGTCCACCGAGGGGCTCCCCTCCAGCCGCCACAGCAGAGTGGCCAGCATGGCCCGGTCGGTGGTCATGCCGGGGGCGAAGGTGGCGGCGCTGGTGCCGGTCATCAGGTCGTTCTCCCAGGCGTATACCACCGCGTCGTAGTACCAGACGGTAGAGGAGACGTCGGCGAAGGGGAAGCCGGAGGGATCTTCCACGGCCTTGAAGCTGGCCGTGATCTCCACCTTGCTCCGGGGCATGGTGAAGGTGTACTCGCCGTCGCCCCTGTCGGTGAGGGTGAGCTCGTTGCCGTCGGCATCAGTGGCGGTGAGGGTATCCAGCTCATACCCCTCGTCGGGAGTGACCGTGACGGTCACGGTGCTGCCCCAGCTGGCCCGAGTGGAGGATACGGCGACCTTGCCGCCCTCCACGCCGGAGGGCACGGAGACCTCATACCGGGTCACACCGGAGCCGCCGGAACCGCCCTGGCTGGGCGTATACACAGTCCCGTTTCCGTCGATGGCCAGACCGTCGGCCAGGTAGTCCGCGATATCGACTGCGCCCTCCTCGCCGCCTCCGGCGAAAGTACCGCCGGATACGACCATGTTTTCGTTCTCTTGATAAGTATCCGCATCAATGCTGTCGCCCAGGACGACGTCCTTGAAGCTGCCGCCCTGGATCTTGACCGTGGGATCCGCGGGCTTAGTCGTATCGGCAGAGGTATTCTCGATCTTGACGGAATTGCTTTCGCTGATGTCTGCCTCCACAATGGTCAGGCTGGCCGCGCCGGACTTGCTGTCCACGTTGACGCCGCCCCAGCCGTTATTCTCGGTGGTCAGGCCGTCAACGGTCACGTCCGCGCCGTTGGCCACGATAGCATAGCCGTTGCCGTTTTTGATCACGACGTCCACCACAGTGACGGTGGTGCCGTCGCCGTAGATGTTCAGGCCGTGCTTGACGTTGTCCGTGGCGGCGTCTGTACCGCCAGCGCCGTCGATGGTCAGGTCCCTGACAGTGACATTGGCGCCGTCCTGAATGCTGATCATGCTGGGGCCTGCGGCAGTGTCCGCGTCAGCTGTGACATTTCCCGCGGTAATGGTCTTGCCGTTGCCCTCGATGGTGATATCCCTCGTGATCGTCACAAGGCCCTCGTTGTTGCCCTTTCCGCTGCCATCCAGCGCCACGTCGTTGAGCAGGACGATCACATCATCGTCCTGAGCAGCGTCGACAGCCGCCTCAAAGGTACTGTAGGTCGTACCGTCGATCATGGCTTCAATTCCTTCGGGCGCAACGTCGGCCAGGTCGGCGCCGTCTCCGTCGACACAGCCCACCATGATGATGCCGCTTTCGCCGTCGATGGAAGCGCCATTGCCGACCCTGCTGTCCACCACAGAGAATGTGCCCGCGCTGCCGTTGGTCACGGTGCCCACAGTGGAGCCGGTGACGCTGATGGTGGCCGTGGCCTCCGAAACATTCTCGCCGCCAGTCACGACCTGATCCACCGTCGCATTCTCAACGGTGACTGTGCCGGTCGTGACAACGCTGTCCTGCTGCTGGACCTTGACGGTGCCGTAGTCGCCGCCGTCGATGGCCAGGCTGCTGCCGGCGGAGCTGCTCTCGTAGACGATGTCCTCGGGGATATTGGAGCTGCTGATGTCGGCGTTGCTGTTGTCCTCCACGTCCACGCCCCACTGGTTGCCTTCGGTGTCCATCGCCGTGATGGTCAGGTCGGCGCCCCGCGCCATCACGGCGTATGTGGAGCAGTTTTTCACATCCACGCCGTCCAGCGTCACCACAAGCTGTGTCGGATCGTTATTCCAGATATTGATGCCGGAACGGGCGGCGCTGTAGTCCTGGCTCTCGCTGGTCTCGGTCACGCCGTCCCAGCCGCCGTCGATGATCACATTCTGGATGGTGGCGTCCGATGTGATATTGATGACATGGTACTTGCCCAGATCCTTGTCCCAGCCGTCGCCGCCGGTCGCAGCAAAGCCGGTCCCGATGCCGATCGTATTGCCGCCGCCGTCCAGGGTGATGTCCCTGTCGATGGTGATGGCGGCCAGGCCGCTGCCCTCCCCGCTGGGAGCGTTCACGGTCACATTGTCCAGCAGCTTGACGGTATCGCCCGCATCGGCATTGTCGATAGCCTCCTGCAGGGTGTCGTAGGTCGCGGTGTTCCCCTCCTCATCCGACACAGATATCTTCTGCTCGGTGGCGGTAACATAATAGGTAGAGAAGTGGCCGGCGTCCCAGGAGATGTTGCCGTCGGCATCGGGTTCCATGCTTGTTACAAGCTCCGCGCCGTCAGCGCCCAGATAGTAGACGTAGTAGGTGCCGGACGCGGCTTCCTGGTCCGTAGGCGCGGGGACGGTCACGGTGATGGTCCCGCCGGCGTTCCCGCTGCTGAACACCTCGTCGCCGCCAGCATCCACGGCAGTGAGTTCATAGGTGGCCGCGGTGGCCGCCGAGCCCTGCGCCGTCGTATTCCTGATGCTCAAGGTGACGTCGGTGACGGTACTGCCGACGGTGGCGTTGGCAGCAATGGCGTCCAGAGCCTCCCCATTGATGATGAGGGTGCCCACGTCGGTCACGATGGCCAGGCTGGAGACGCTGGACGCGTCCCTGACCGCAGTCAGCGCGCCGCCGCCCACGGTGACATTGGCGGCGGTGACGTCACTGGTGCCGTCCACCTTCGCGTCCACGGTAACGGTCTGGCCGCTGGCGACGACATCGCCCTCGCTATCAGTGGGGACAGCCACGCCGCCCACGGAGGCGGAGACAGTACCGTCACTTGCGGAAGCCGGCTTGTCAACTGTAATGGTATCGTTCTTGGTCACAGTGTAAACAGTGTCCCCGCCGCTGGCAGCCGCCTCGCTCTTGCAGTCCACCGACATGAAACAGGTGCCTGCGCCCTCCGCCTGGCAGTTGCTGGGGTCGAAATTTACAAACACACCGCCGGTAACGAGGATCGACGCGGAGCCGTTCCTGTAATGGTCGTCATAGCAGTTCAGAACAAATTCGTCCGCTTTGGCAGGATCAGAATACTTCTGCTGAACGGAGAACGTTCCGCCGCTTACCACCAGCGCCCCACTCAGAACATAGACGGCATGGATATTGCCAACGAAAGTGCCGCTTTCGATGGTGCAGGTGCCGCCGTCCATCACGTCCACTGCGTAGCAGTCGTTTTCCTTCGCCTGGAACGTACCGCCGCCCGTGATGGTGAGGTCGCCGCCCGCTCTTACGCTGACCAGCGACCAGGCGTTAACATCATCGTCCCAGATATTCTCCGGGTTGGAGATCGTATGTCCCGCCAGATCCAAAGTGATCTCTTTGGAAATCTGTATGGTCGAAGTAACGCTGATATCGCCGTCCAGTTGCACGGTGCCGCCTGCCGGAGCCGCTTCGATCGCCGTCTCCAGCGCCTCCTGTGTGGTGATTCCTCCCGTTGGCTCTGATGCCATCGCTGATATAGGAAGCAGCGATAACTCAAGCACCAACGCCATTAGTACGGGCAAAAAACGTTTTCTCATGTTGGTCCTCTCCTTTTTTCAGATTTTGATATGCCGTGGGGATCGCTTGGCTACATTATAGTAGACATATCCAATATAGTCAACATGTTCCGCACGATTACCTGCGCAGGAAAAAGCTGGTCGCTCCGCCGCCATTTTTTCAATCGCCGCCTTGGCGGCCATCTGCCCGGCCGCCCAAGCCGCAGGGCGGCTTGGGATCCCATTCCATTCCATCTGTGGGCCGGAGCGAATCCGGCCCGCATCAAGATTTTTGCCGGGCAAAAATACTTGACGCCGCCAGCGGCGGCGGCTCGCTCACGCTCGCAAAGAGGCCGAGGGGCACCCGGTCACTCCGCCGCCATTTTTTCAATCGCCGCCTTGGCGGCCATCTGCTCGGCCTCTTTTTTGCTGCGGCCCTGGCCCTGGCCGATGGGGGCGCCGTTCAGGTCCACCTCCACGGAGAACACCTTGGCGTGGTCCGGGCCCCAGGAGCCGATGAGCTTGTACCCCAGCACCCGGCCGCTCTCCCGCTGGACCAGCTCCTGGAGGGCGGTCTTGTAGTCCCGGCTGGCGCTCTTCTCCCCCTCCTTGTCCAGGATGAAGCGCTGGATGAGCTTGCGGGCCGAGCCGATGCCCCCGTCCAGGTACACGGCGGCCAGCACCGCCTCCACCGCGTCGGCCACGATGGAGGGCCGCTCCCGGCCGCCGCCGGCCTCTTCCCCCCGGCCCAGCTTCAGGTAGGCCCCCAGGTCCAGCCGCTGGGCCACCTCCACCAGGCTACTCTCACACACCAGGGCCGCCCGGGTGCGGGTCAGATCCCCCTCCGGCAGGTCCGGATGGGTGCGGTAGAGGTAGTCCGCCGTCACCATGCCCAGCACCGAATCGCCCAAAAACTCCAGCCGCTCGTTGCTCTGGATCCCCCGGCCCCTGTTCTCGTTGGCGTAGGAGCTGTGGGTCAGGGCGTTGGCCAGCAGCGCCCGGTCGGTGAAGCGGTAGCCCAGCTTTTCTTCCAGCGCTTCCATCTCTATCCTCCCCTTCCTTCATAAGCAGGAGCCCCGCCGCCGGCGGGGCTCCTCAGCCGCGTCTTTTTGATTCAGTCCTCCAGTTTGGACTTCAGGTAGTTGACCAGGTCGCCCACCACGGCGATGCCGGACAGGTCGTCCTCATCCATGTTCTCCAGGCCGAACTCCTCTTCCACCGCCATGGTCAGCTCCACGATATCCAGCGAGTCGGCGCCCAGCTCTTCAAACGTGGTCTCCATGGTGATAGTGTCCGCATCCACGCTGAACTGCTCAGCCAGCAGGGCGGCGATCTTCTCAAAAATCATGTCCATCTACTCCTGTATGTCCGTCCCGGGACGGTTATTGCACTATGATAATAGGCAAGTTTTTCCCGCCTGTCAATAGGTAAGTCAAATTTTTTCCTCCTGCTGGGCAGGCAGGCGCATATGGTCGATGTTCTCGGTGATATCGTCGATCAGGCCGGAGGCGGCAAAGTCCCGGGCCTGGCGGATGGCGTTCCTGATGGCATAGGCGTCGGAGGATCCGTGGGCCTTCACCACCGGCCGGGAGATGCCGATGAGAGCGGTGCCGCCCACCTCCCCGGCGTCCATGGACTTCTTCAGCTGCCGGATGCCGTCGGCCACCAGGGCGGCGGCGATCTTGGTGGTCAGGCTCTTGGTGAACATGGCCTTGAGCTGCTTGGCCATGTAGCCGCCGGTGCCCTCCATGGTCTTGAGGAAGATGTTGCCGGAGTAGCCGTCGGTCACAATGACGTCGGCCTGGCCGTACACCGCCTCCCGGGCCTCCACATTGCCGATGAAGCGGATGCGGCCGGCCTTGTCCGCCTGGGTGAGCAGCTGGTGGGCCGTGCGCTGCAGGTCGGTGCCCTTGGAGGGCTCGGCCCCGATGTTCAGCAGGCCCACCTTGGGCTCTGGCCGCTTCAGGACCCGCTCGGCATAGTAGGAGCCCATGAAGGCGAACTGGAGCAGATACTCCGGGGTGCACTCAGCGGTGGCCCCGCAGTCGATGAGCACCGCGCCTCCTCCCCCCGTGGGCACCACCGGGGCCAGGGCCGCCCGGCGGATGCCCTTGATGCGCTTGACCATCAGGGTGGCGGCGGAGAGCAGGGCCCCGGTGCTGCCGGCGGAGACAAAGGCGTCCCCGTCGCCGTTTTTCAGCAGGTTCAGGCCCAC
>CALXEB010000091.1 GCA_944387215.1 uncultured Flavonifractor sp.
ATGGTGGGAACAACAGGGCTCGAACCTGTGACATCATGCTTGTAAGGCATGCGCTCTCCCAGCTGAGCTATGCTCCCGCGATCAAGCCTGCTTCAGTCAAGCAGCGAAGGTTATTATACTAAAGCCGGCGCCGCTTGTCAACTGTTTCCCGGAGATTTTTCGCAAGTTTTTCTGCCGCCGGGCCGGCCGCCTCACGGGAGCCGGCCCGGCAGCTTGTTACAGACTGGACAGCAGGGCCTCCAGCTCCGCTTTGGAATAGCGGTAGACCTTGTCGCAGAACTGGCAGGTGAGCTCCGCCTTCCCCTGCTCGCGGATAAGGCTCTCCAGCTCTTCCCGGCCCATGCTGATGAGGGCCGCCGTCACCCGGTCCCGGGAGCAGTAGCAGCGGTATTCCACCGGCCGGATGGAGAGAGGTTCCAGCTCGAACTCGGAGAGCACCTGCTCCAGCAGGCCCCGGGCGTTCGCCCCGGCCTGGAGGGCCGCCGTCACCGGCCCCACCTTCTGGATGCCCCGCTCAATGGCGGAGATGGCGGCCTCGTCCGCGCCGGGGAGCAGCTGGATGAGGTAGCCCCCGGCGCTGAGCACGCTCTGGTCCCTGTCCACCAGCACCCCCAGGGCGCAGGCGGTGGGGATCTGCTCGCTCTCGGCAAAGTAGGAGGTGAGATCCTCGGCGATCTCCCCGGACACCAGGGGGACGGTACCCACATAGGGCTCTTTGAGATTCAGGTCTTTGATGACGGTGAGGGAGCCGGTGTGTCCCACGGCGGCGCCCACGTCCAGCTTGGCGGGGCCCTTCAGGGGCAGGTCCACCAGCGGCTGGGCCACATAGCCCCGGGCGTTGCCGGAGCTGTCGGACACGGCGGTGATGCCCCCCAGGGGGCCGTCCCCTTTGATGCGCAGGGTCACAGAGCCGTTGTCCTCCTTCAGCTGGTCCCCCATCATGGAGGCGGCCATCAGGGCCCGCCCCAGGGCGGCGGTGGCCACGGGCAGGGTCTTGTGGATCTGGCGGGCCCGTTCCACCATGTCCTTTGCGGTGATGGCCGACGCCTTGATCGGGGCGTCCTTGGCCAGCATACGTATGATCTCGTCTGCCATGTTGTTCAGGATTCCTTTCGCGCGGCGAAAAAGATCCGCCCCTCCCCAGGTGCGGGGGCGCGGAGCTTCAGTTCGCCATATTGTCTGATGTGCCGGAAGCCGGCGCCCCGGAGCATGTCCTCCAGCTCCGCCGGCTCATAGGCGTATTCCTCGTGGACCTCCTCCTCCCGCCGCCACAGGCGGTCCGTCTCCCGGAAAAAGAGGTCCATGCCGTAGGTGCAGATCCGCCGCCGGGGGGAGTAGTCCGCCCGCCAGACGCAGTAGGCATCTGCATCCTCATCCAGGAAGACCTGGCCGTCCAGGCCCCGCAGCTTGTCCGGGGTGTTTACGTCGAAGAGGAACAGCCCCCCCGGCATGAGGAAGGTGTGCACCCGCCGGAAAGCCCGGGCCAGGGTGCGGGGACGGGTGACGTAGTTGACGCTGTCCAGGCAGCAGACGCAGGCGTCAATGGTGCCGTACAGGTCCAGGTCCTCCATGGCCTGGTGGAGAAAGATCGGTTCCACCGGCCCGGCGCTCCGGCACTTCTCCGCGGCCACGGAGAGCATCTCCTCCGAGCAGTCCGCCCCGATCATCTCGTATCCCCGGGCCGCCAGCTCCGCCGTCAGGCTGCCGGTGCCGCAGGCCAGATCCAGCACGGTGCGGATGGGCAGGGCGCTGCGGGCAAAGTGCTTTTCGATGTAGTCGGCCCAGCGGGGGTAGTCCACGTCGGCAGTAAAGCGGTCGTAGCACCCGGCCAGAAACTCATACGCCATGTTCTTCCTGGAGTTCCTTGATCCGGGGGAGCACCGCCTGATATCCGTCCGCCCCGTACTGCAGGGAGCGGTTCACCCGGCTGATGGTGGCGCTGGAGGCGCCGGTGCGCTCCAGAATGTCGTTGTAGATCATCCCGTCGGACAGGAGCATGGCCACCTCGAAGCGCTGTTCCATGGAGCGCAGCTCCCCCACGGTGCACAGGTCGGAGAAGAACTTCTTGCACTCGTCCAGATCCTTGAGGGTGAGGATCGCCTGATAGAGCAGATCGCCGTGATCGCGTTTCTCATGTTTGGTCATGAGCCGTCTGACCTCCTACTGGATTTGATTTGGCGCTGGCGTTCACATCTATTTTACCAAAGTGAAGTGGGGAAGTAAACCCATTTTTTCACCACTTTGCAAAAAGAACATAGGATGAGGGCGTAAAGCTGAAAAAAGGAGGGGTACAAAATGGAGCAGACGGGGGAGCGCGCCCTGCTGTGGGAGGGGGAGCCGGTGCTGGTCTATGCTCCGCCGGAGCTGGTCCTGCCCGCCGGCGCGCCGCGGCGGGCGGCGCGCTGGTGCAGGCGGCTGGAGGCGGTCTGGCGGAAGCGGTGGGAGGGGGCGCTGTACCAGAGGGCCCGGGCGGCGGCCCAGGAAGCCCGGGCGGCCTCCCGGCCCTTCCAGCCATGGCAGGCCTCCCTCACCGGCACGTGGACGGAGGGGGAGGGGCTTTTGTGCCTGCGGTGGACGGCGGCGGAGACGATAAAAGGCAGGCGGTACCAGCTGTGGGGGAGCGGGCTGTGGGCCATGCCCTCCGGCAGGCCGGCCGCGGCGGAGGAGCTGCTGGGCCGGGGCTGGAGGCGGTGGGCCAGGGCCCAGGCGGCGGAGCAGGCGCAGGCCCGCCTGGAGGCCGGGCTGTCCGTCTTTTACCCCGACTGGCGCCGGCGGCTGAAGCGGCAGGTGCGGGAGGAGCGCCTGTTCTGGACGGATGACGGATGGCGGCTGTTCTGCCCCATGTGCTCCATTGCCCCGCCCATGGAGGGCACGCCGGTGTTCTCCCTTGTCCCGCCGGCAAAATAGGCGGGGGAGCGGGGGTAAAATTTCGTGATTTTTTTGCAGATTTTTTCTTGTTGTAGGGCGGGAACGGGGCTATAATACTCCCGTCGGGGCGGACGGACGCCCCGGTGCCGCCGACGGGAAAAGGCCAGCGCGCGAATCCCCGCGGCAGGAGGAACTATTATGGTCAAAGCGATCGTGGGCGCCAACTGGGGCGACGAGGGCAAGGGGAAGATCACCGATCTCCTGGCCGAGCAGTCCGATGTGGTCATCCGCTTTCAGGGCGGGGCCAACGCGGGCCACACCATCATCTGCGACTACGGAAAGTTCGCCCTCCACCAGCTCCCCTCCGGGGTGTTCTACCCCCATGTCACCAACATCATCGGCAACGGGGTGGCCCTGGATGTGGGAAAGTTCGTGGCCGAGCTCAGGCACCTGGCCGACGGCGGGGTGCCGGCCCCCCGTGTCATCGTGGACCAGCGGACACAGCTGCTGATGAGCTACCATGTGCTGCTGGACACCTATGAGGAGGAGCGCCTGGCGGGGGCCGCCTTCGGCTCCACCCACTCGGGCATCGCCCCCTTCTACTCCGATAAGTACGCCAAGATCGGCATCCAGGTGGCCGACCTGTGGAACGAGGAGCGGCTGAAGGGCCAGCTGGAGCACATCTGCACCCTGAAAAACGTGCTGATGGAGCACCTGTACCACAAGCCCCTGCTGGACCCCAGGGCCCTGTTTGACGAGCTCATGGGCTACCGGGCCGCCCTGGAGCCCTATGTGGGCGACGCGGTCACCTTCGTCCACCAGGCCCTGAAGGAGGGCAAGCAGGTCCTGCTGGAGGGCCAGCTGGGATCCATGAAGGACCCCAACCTGGGTATCTGCCCCATGACCACCTCCTCCCACACCCTGGCCGGCTTCGGCACCGTGGGCGGCGGCGTGCCCCCCACGTCCATTCAGGATATCGTCACCGTGACCAAGGCCTATTCCTCCGCCGTGGGGGCCGGAGCCTTCGTCAGCGAACTCTTCGGGGATGAGGCCGAGGAGCTGCGGAAGCGGGGCGGCGACGCCGGCGAGTACGGCGCCACCACCGGCCGGCCCCGCCGGGTGGGCTGGTTCGACGCGGTGGCAACCAAGTACGGCTGCATGGTCCAGGGCACCACTCAGGTGGCCCTCACCGCCATCGACTGCCTGGGCTACCTGGACGAGATCAAGGTGTGCACCGGCTATGAGATCGACGGCCGGGTCACCGAAGCGTTCCCCGTGCCCGCCCTGCTGGACAAGGCCAGGCCGGTGTACGAGACCCTGCCCGGCTGGAAGTGCGACATCCGGGGGGTTACCGACTACGGCAAGCTGCCCCAGGCCGCCCGGGACTACGTGGACTTTATCGAGGCCCATATCGGCGCCCCCATCACCATCGTCTCCACCGGCCCCAAGCGCCACGAGATCTGCTACCGCAAGTAAATAAGAGCTGTTCCAAAAGGGCGCGCCGCACTGCGGCGCGCCCTTCAGCGTGTAGAAAAAGCCTCGCAGAGTTCGCGCCCGCAGGCACGAAGAAAATGAAATCTGTTTTCAGCCGCGACATGCGCGTGGCTGAAAACACTTCTCAGGCTGCAAGTGTGGGTTTTTTCGGCCTCCGGCGGACAAAACCTGCATGCGGCAGCCTGCGGCCCCCCTCGAAAAGGCGGCGGGAGCCGCTTTTTCGACAGCGCTGCGGCGCGCCCTTTCCCGTTGCCAGGGCGGGGAAAGTGGGGTATAATGTTCTAAAATACGGCCGCGGCGGCGGAGGAAAGGAGGGACGCGCCGTGAAACGGCGGATACCGTGGCTTCTGGGGGCTCTGGCCCTGGCGGCGCTGGCTCTCTCCCTGGCGGACATTTTCCTGCTGGGCAGGTACGCCATGCCCGCGGCGGACGACTTTGGCTACGGCGCGCCGGTCCACTTCGCCCTGGAGGCGGGGCTGGGCCCCGCCGGCGTACTGGGGGCGGTGTGGGAGAGCCTGCGGTACACCTATGAGCACTGGCAGGGCACCTTTTCCTCCGTGCTCCTCTTCACCCTCCAGCCCGGCGCCTTTTCCGAGGCGGCCTATCCCCTCACCGTGCCGGTGATGCTGGCCGCGGTCATGGCCCCGCCCTTCCTGGCCCTGGCCCCGGTGCGGATGAACGGCCGGGGGTGGAAGCTCCTGCTGGGGAGCGTTGCCGCCCTGGTGAGCGTCCAGTTCCTGCCCTCCCCCGCCCAGGGGTTTTACTGGTGGAACGGCGCGGCCCACTACCTGGCCTTCTGGTGCCTGGGGGTGGGCATGGCCGTGTGCCAGGTCTGCCTGGGCCGGGGGGAGCGGGGCGGCCGGGGGCTGGCCCTTCGGCTCATCCCCGCCTGCCTGGGCTGCTTTTTCCAGGGGGGCGGAAATTACTCCACCGCCCTGGTGTTCGTGCTGGCCTCCGCCGCGCTGACCCTGTGGGCGGCCATGGAGCGCCGGCCCCGGCCCGCCCTGCTCGTCAACGTCCTTATGACCCTCTCTGCCGCGGCCGGCCTGCTGGTGAGCGTGGCCGCCCCGGGCAACGCCGTGCGCCAGGCGGGGCTGCAGCGGGGGCTGCCCCCGCTGGAGGCGGTGCTGGCCTCCTTCCGGGCGGCGGGGGAGGATGCGCTGGCCATGACGGGGGCGCCCCTGCTGGCGGCGCTGGCGCTGTGCGTGCCGGTATTCCTGCTGGCGGTGCGGGGGAGGGGATATACCTTCCCCATGCCCCTGCTGGTGGTGGGGGGCGGCTTCTGCGCCTTCGCCGCCCTGTACACCCCGCCCCTCTACGCCATGGGGGCGAGCGCCGTGCCCCGGATGGAGAACCTGTTCTGGCTGGCCTGGGTGTTTCTCGTCCTGGGCGGCGGGTGCTACCTGGCCGGGTGGATATCCGTCCATCTGCCGGCCTGGCGGCGGGCGGGGCCCGTTCTGGCCGCCCTGGGCTGCGCCGGCGGGGTGCTGCTGGCCGCCGCCCTGGGGACCTGCTGGGAGGATACCTGTGCCCACCGGGCCAGGGCCGACCTGGAAAGCCCGGTTTTGGAGACCTACCTCCGGGAGCGGGCGGAGCGCCGGGCCCTGGCGGAGGACCATCGGACGCCCCCGCCCCGCTTTACCCCCATGAGCGGTTACCCCCAGTGCTTCCCGGTGAGCCAGCTGCTCACCTGGTGCTCCGACGTGCTGGTGGACGGCGCCCCCGCCGACCTGCCCTGCTACCACGCCTGCGGCGGGGAGGTGACCTATGTGGGCCTGGACCGGGCCCTGGCCTTTTTCGGCAGGGAGGGGGCGCTGGCCCCGGAGGACTTCTCCGCCCGGTTCCGCATCGGCGGGGAGACCTGTGTCCCCCTGCGTGAGCTGTGTCAGGCCCTGGGCTTCACCGTGGGCTACGACCAGCCCAGCGACACCATCGCCATCGACACGGGGCCATAGCGGGGACATTCCTGTCCCGGCCCGGCCGGACGGGGACAAAACGGGCCGGCGCCGCGCATGCAGCGCGGCGCCGGCCCTATGTTTCCCCAACCAAAATCAGAGGAGGTGTGCGTGTCATGCGCCCCGCAGGCAGTCCCGGAGCGCCCGCCAGGGGCTTCCTTTCCAATAATCCCGCATGGTATTCACAGACAGGGGGTTGGTACGGATCAGCTCGAAGCCGCCCTTCGTCATCGTGGTCTTTTTCATTTTTGACGCTCCTTTCTGAAAACGTTTGCCTCTTGTTTTCCTTACGCTTATAAGATACAATAGATTTATCCATAATACAAGCGAATCATTCTCATGCATAACATTCTGAAATGGAATGGTGAATATGGATCAAAACAAGTACCGCGTTTTTTTGAAAACGGTGGAACTGGGCAGCATTACCCGGGCGGCGGAGGCCTTGGGGTATACCCAGTCGGCGGTGAGCCGGGTAGTGGCCGACCTGGAGCGGGAGTGGGGGCTCGACCTGCTCACCCGCGGGCGCTCCGGGGTGGAGCTCACTTCCCAGGGGGCGGTGCTGGTGCCCTACCTCCGGGGGGTGTGCAACGCGGAGAAGGAGCTGGAGGAGCAGGTGGCGGAGCTCCACGGCCTCACCCGCGGCACCCTGCGGGTGGGAACCTTCGCCAGCGTGTCCATCCACTGGCTGCCCGCCATCATAAAGGAATTCCTCACCCTCTATCCGGGCATCCGCTTTGAGCTGGAGAGCAAGTGGGAGTTTGCCGAGGTGGAGGATCTGCTTCGCCATGGGCAGGCAGACTGCGGGTTTCTCGGCCTGCCGGTGGGGCCGGGGCTGGACACCTTCCCCCTCTGGCGGGACGAGCTGCTGGCGGTGCTCCCGCCGGATCACCCGCTGGCGGGCGCGCCTTTTTACCCCATGGAGCGCCTGGCGGAAGACCCCTTTATCTGGATCCCGGAAGAGCGGGATCTGGAGCTGGGACTGATCTTTCAGGAGGAGGGGATCCGCCCGAACCTGCAATATACCGTTAACGATGATATCGCCGTTCTGGCCATGGTGGAGCAGGGGCTGGGGGTGAGCATCCGGCCGGAGCTGGTGCTGAAGAACACTGGCCGGCGGTTTGCCGCCATCCCTCTGGAGCGGCCCCGATATCGGGATATTGTCCTGGCGGTGCGCTCCGGCAGGCCGCCGTCGCCGCTTACCGCCCGGTTTTTGGCCTGCGTTCGGGAAGCGGTGGGCCGCATGGGATCAGCCCGGCCGGGAAAAGAGCCTGTCCAGGCTTGACAAACGGGCGGCGTGCCAGTATAATAACGTGTGCTGATTCTCCGCCGGCGCAAAATGCGCCGGCGGGAGCATCCGGGTGTGGCGAAGCTTGGTATCGCGCTTGGTTCGGGTCCAAGAGGCCGTGGGTTCAAATCCCGCCACTCGGA
>CALXEB010000092.1 GCA_944387215.1 uncultured Flavonifractor sp.
GAGGGGGGTGCGGGCCTCGTCGATGAGGATGGAGTCCACCTCGTCCACGATGGCGAAGGCGTGGCCCCGCTGGACCAGCTCCTGCTTGTAGATGGCCATGTTGTCCCGCAGGTAGTCGAAGCCGAACTCGTTGTTGGTGCCGTAGGTGATGTCGGCGTCGTAGGCGGCCTTGCGCTCCTTGGGGGGCACGTCGTGGATCACCAGGCCCACGGTGAGGCCCATGAAGCGGTACACCTTGCCCATCCACTCGCTGTCGCGCTTGGCCAGGTAGTCGTTGACGGTGACGATGTGCACCCCCTCGCCGGCCAGGGCGTTGAGGTAGGCGGGCAGGGTGGCCACCAGAGTCTTGCCCTCGCCGGTCTTCATCTCGGCGATACGGCCCTGGTGGAGGATGATGCCGCCGATGAGCTGCACCCGGTAGGGCTTCATGCCCAGCACACGCCAGGCCGCCTCCCGGCAGGCGGCAAAGGCCTCGGGCAGGATATCGTCCAGGGTCTCGCCGTCTTTCAGCCGCTGCTTGAATTCCGGGGTCTTGGCCTTGAGCTGTTCGTCGGTGAGGGCGGAGTACTCTCCGTCCAGGGCCTCGATCTTGTCCACCAGGGGGGTGATGGCCTTTATCTCCTTCTCAGAGGTAGTGCCAAAGAGTTTTTTCAGCAGTCCCATAGGTCGCGATCACCTTTCTGTTCCATCCGGGCCGTGGCCCGATCGTTCTCACGCGGATTCAGTCCCATAGTATATCATAGACGGCGGCGATAAAAAAGGGGAAATTGTGAACAAATCGCCGCGGACGGCCCGCTATTCTTCTTTCAGCGACAGGTTGCGCCGCAGGGGCCCCGGCCCCCGCCAGGCGAAGGCCCGATCCCCGTACTTGTCCCGGAAGGTTCGGTTGGTGAGCCCCGCCAGGTCGGCGGGGCCCAGGCGGTCCACCAGGCCGGCGGAGAACTCCGGCAGGGGGGAGCGGGCGGGGGCGGCGTTGTAGGGGCAGGCCCGCTGGCAGATGTCGCAGCCCCAGATCAGCGGGTGGGCCCGCAGCCGGGCCTCCTCCTCCGCCGTCAGCGCCCCCTTCCTCTGGGTCAGCTCCGACAGGCAGCGGGACGCCTCCGGCCCGCCCGCCTCCAGGGCCCCGGCGGGGCAGGCCGCCCGGCAGGCCCCGCAGTTGGGGCAGTCCGGGGCCGGGGGCCGCGCCGGCAGGTCCAGCGCCGCGCCGGTGAGGATGGTGCCCAAAAACACATAGGTGCCGTAGGGGGGCAAAATCAGCAGGCCGTTCATGCCCCGCAGGCCGATGCCCGCCCGCCAGGCCGCCTCCCGCTCCGGCAGGGGGGAGCTGTCGGCGGCGGGGAAAAACGATTCCTCCGGGTACTTTTCTATCAAAACTTCACAGACCGTATTCAGCCGGCGGGCGACCACGGCGTGGTAGTCCGCCCCCCGGGCGTAGAGGGACAGGTTGCCCGGCCGGTCCCCGGCGTAGTAGGGGAAGGCGGCGGCCAGTACGGTCCTGGGGCGGGGGCATAGCCGCTCCGCCTCCGCCCGGGCGGCGGGGGACATGCGGCCGGCCAGGTCTGAAAACGCCGCGCCGCCCCAGGCGGCGGCGCCTGCGGCGGCAAAGGCTTTATCGAGCCAGTCCATGGTCGTACTGCTCCAGGGCCCGCCGGGCCAGCGCCCCGTCGGGCTGGCAGGGCTCCGGGCCGTTTTTGCGCTTCTGTGCGGTCTCGCACCCTTTGCCGGCCAGGAGGACCACGGCGGGGGTGCGGGCCCCCAGGATGGCCTGCTCCACCGCCTGTTCCCGGTTGGGGACCACAGTGTAGGTCTTGCCGTGGGCGGAGACGAACACGCCGATGTCGGCGCAGATGGCCTCCACCTCCTCGGGGCCCGGGTCGTCCTCGGTGAGGAGGATACGGTCGGCCCACCGCCCGGCGGCGTTGCCCATGCCCTCCCGGCGGTCGATGCCCTTGCCGCCGGTGCAGCCGAACAGGACGGTCAGCTCCCGGTCCGGGTACTCGGCGCGCACCGAGCGCAGGGCGTTTTCCAGGCTCATGCCGTTGTGGGCGTAGTCCACGATGACGGAGATCCGGCCGTCGGCGCTCTGGTAGTGCTCCATGCGGCCGGGGACGAAGGCGCGGTCCAGCCCCGCCGCCACCGCCTCCGCCGGGATCCCGTACACCTCCGCCGCCGCCACGGCGGCCAGGGCGTTCTCCACATTGAAGAAGCCGGGGGTGGAGATGGCCAGCTCCCGCTCGTACCGGGGGGTGCGCACACGGAAGGCGATCTTGTCCCCCTCCTTGCGCACGCGGTCGGCGTACACCCGGGCGGAGGGGAATTTTTGGGAGAAGGTCACCAGGTTGGGACAGGACGCGGCAGCGGCGGCCCGCACCCGCTCGGCGTGGTCGCAGTCCAGGTTGACCACGGCGTTTTTGGCCTGCCGGAAGATCAGCAGCTTGGAGTTGAGGTAGTCCTCCAAATCAGGGTGCTCCACCGGGGAGATGTGGTCCTCCCCGATGTTGAGGAACACCGCGCAGGCCAGGTCCACCCCAATGACCCGGCCGTACTTCAGGGCCTGGGAGGAGACCTCCATGGTGAGATAGTCCGCCCCGGCGGACACGGCGTTCCAGAGGTGCCGCTGCAGGTCCAGGGGCTCCGGCGTGGTGAGCTTGGCGGGGCGGCGCTCCACCCCGTCGTCGGTGACGATGGTGGAGAGCAGGGCGCTCTCCCGGTGGCCCAGGCTTTCCAGCCAGGCGTCCAGCACGGACTTGATATAGTAGGCCGTGGTGGTCTTGCCCTTGGTGCCGGTGATGCCGGTGATGGACAGCTTCCCCGACGGGTGGCCGTAGGCCCGGTCGGCCAGCAGGCCCATGGCCTGCCGGATGTCGGTGACCTTGATGCAGGGCAGGGGCACGGCAGGGTAGGCCGTCTCGCTGACGTAGGCGAAGGCCCCCCGCTCCATGGCCTGGCGCAGGTAGTCCTCCTTAAATTTGGCCCCCTTGCAGATGAAAAGGGTGCGGGGGATCACCACCTGGGAGTCACAGGACACCAGGGCCACCGGGGCGCTCAAATCGGCGGCCAGGGGCGTCCTGTCCGCCAGCAGCCCCCGGCGGAGCAGCAGCTGATAATAGTCCCCCAGGGGGAGGCTGGTTCGGTTCATGCGGATCACCACCGTGGAAAGAGTAAAAAGAGAACATAGACATGGAGGGAAAAGCGCTATGGCATCCTATTAAAGGCCGGGCGGCCGCCATACCTTCCGAGCGGCGAAGGCGTTGCGAAGGAAGCCTTCGCCGCAGGGAACTGACGACAGGACGGCTCTGGGGGAAGCTCCAAGAAGGGGGAATCGCAATTCCCCCTTCTTGGTCGTTTTAAGGGCTTGAGTGCCCTACACCATCCGCAGGGGATACCCGCAGGCGGTGATGCACTTCTCGGCCAGCACCTCCATGGCGTCCAGATAGTAGTCGGGCAGGCCGTGGTAGGTGCGGTAGACGGACAGCTCCGTGCAGCCCAGGATGGCCCCGTCGCACCCGGCCTGGCGGAGCCAGCGGTCGATGGCGGCGAACTTCTCCCGGGAGCCGGTCTCCCCCCGCTTGATCTCGTCGTAGATGATGCTCATGACCAGCTTCTGGATCTCCGCCGGAGGGGAGAGGAGCCGGACCCCCTGGGCGTCGCACTCCTTCTGGTACACCCCGGCCTGAATAGTGCCGTCGGTGCCCAGGATGCCCACCTTCTTCCGCCCCTGGGCGGCCAGCACGGCCACCGTCTCCCGGGGCATATGGATCAGGGGAATGCTCAGATCCCCCTGGAGCCGGTCGGCAAAGTAGTGGGAGGTGTTGCAGGGGATGGCCAGCACGGTGCAGCCTCCCCGTTCCAGCAGACGGGCCCCCTCCAGCAGCCGGCGGTAGCAGCCCTCCGCGTCGCCCCCCAGGATGGCGGCGGTGCGGTCGGGGATGGCGGTGTCGCTCCAGATCAGGGTGGGCAGGTGCTCCTGGTCGCAGGAGGCGTCGGTGCGGTCCAAAATCCGCTGATAAAAGTCCTGCGTGGCCTGCGGCCCCATGCCGCCCAAAATGCCAAGGCGCGATTCAGACATGATACGCCACCTCCATAGATTTACCCGGCATGGGGCCTTTCGCCGCTAGTGCGGCGTCCCAAGCGTTTTGGCCGGCGGCCAAAACCTTGATGCCGGGGCAATTCACTTGCCCCGAGCAGATCAAATCACCGGGGTCCCCGCACGGCGCAAGCCGGGTGGGGCGTCCCATGCCGCCCAAAATGCCAAGGCGCGGTTCAGACATGATACGCCACCTCCGTCAGCTTCGCAGAATTCCGGCTCCGCAGAGCCGGGGAAAAAATCAAATCCGTGTTTTCCGGGGACATGCGCCTCGGAAAACGCTCTTCTCACAGCGCACAGCGCAAACGTGCGCGCTCCGCGCGTGCGCTGCGGCGCTGTGTAGACCCCTCTCTTCCAAGCGGCTGGGCCGCTTGGAAGAGATTATTTTTTTACCTTCTCCATGCAGGAGGCGTACCAGCCCACGTAGCGGCGCTGGCCCTTCCAAATGCGCAGGCGGTGCATCAGGCCGTTGTCGGGGCCGTAGAACAGGGGGTTCACTGCGGCCCCCGCCTGTTCCAGGGCGCGCATCTCCTGGTGGTACCGGGGATTTACATAGTCGTAGGCCACAGACTTGGGCACCACCCGCCACAGGTGGCGGTTTTGGGTAACGGTCAGCTCGCAGGGCCTGCCCTCCACCCGGTCCTCCACCAGGTATTTGGCCAGGTTGTACCCCGCGCCGGTGACATAGTAGTTGCTCCGGCCCTGGCGGCAGTTGATCTCAAAGGCCTTGAACTTCCCGTCCCGCTGGTCGTACTTGATGTCGAAGTTGGAAAAGCCCACGTAGCCGATGGCCTCCAGGAAGCCCCGGAGCTTTTCGCACAGCTCGGGCTCGGGCTCGGTGATGATGACGGCGTGGTTGCCGATGGCGTGGCCGGTGTGCTCCTCCAGCAGCACGTGGCCCACGCACATGAGCCGCACCTTCCCGTCCGCCCCCGAGTAGTTGGTCACCACCCGCATATAGCTGTCGTCCCCGGGGATGAAGTCCTGGAGGATCAGGGCGTCCTCGTACCCGGCCTCGTAGATCTGGTCGATGACGGCGTCCACCTCCGCCCGGGTCTGGAGGATGTATGCCTTCTTCTGGGTGGGGAAGGGGTGCTTCCAGTAGGTGTCCGACTCGGCGGGCTTGACCACAAAGGGGCCGTCGAAGGGTAGGTCAAAGCCGTGGCCCATGCCCTTATGATACACCACCGTGGCCGGGTGGTCGATGCCGTATTTGTCGCACAGGGCGTAAAATTTCTCCTTGTGGATGAGCCCCTCCAGGGTGGGCAGGTCCACGTAGGGGGCGGTCACGTTGGCGGGGAAATTGGGCAGGTTGGCGGAGATGGCGTTGAGGTAGTTGTCCCCGCAGCCCAGCACCAGAATTTTTTTGTCCGGGAACTCCCCGGCGGCCTCGGTCACGTTGGCCAGCACCTGCTCCGGGGTATCGTTGCCCGCCCGGATGCGGTAGTCGATGATCTTGCTGCCGGCGCACACGCTGGCGGCGAACATGCCGTATACGATGCTCTTCACCCCATAGGCCTCGTGAAAGGCCCGGGCCATGCTGTACGCGTTGATGTCGGAGCCCAGCAGCACGGGCACGAACTCAGCCGCCATAGGAAAACGCCTCCCGGAAGGTGATGTCATACCAGCCCCCGCCCAGGGGGTGCACATCGGCGGGGTAGTCCGCCGCCAGGGCCTCCGCCTGGCCGGGGGTGAGCCGCAGCTCCCGCTGCAGCCGCTCCCCTCCGTCAAAGCACCGGGAGAGCAACCGGTCCAGGGCGCGGGTCTCAATATTCTCTGTCTTTGCCATATTTCATTCTCCTTAAACCGGGCGGATGCTATCCGCCCCCACGGCCCCGCAGCGTTTCCACCCATCAGGGTGGAAATCAAATCAAAATCCGTGCGGAGCAGGACATGCGCCTGCGCAGCACACCTTAACTTGCGGCCGCGGCGGCCGCAACCACCCGCGCGGGCGCGGGTGAGGGGGGTATCAAAACCGCTGTGCCGCCACAGGCGGCGCGGCGGTTTTGTATCCAGGGGGGAAGAATTCCCCCCTGGAAGTCAGCCGCTTGCCCGTTTGACCTGATAGACCCCCTGGATCTGCCCCAGCTTGTTGATGACGGCGGTGAGCTCGCCCTGGTTTTTCACCTCCAGCACGATATCTACCACGGCGTACCCGTCGGGCTGGGAGCGGGCGGAGAGGCTGGTGGTGCGCACCTTGGCCGCGGACAAGGCGGTGGCCACGTCCAGGGTCAGGCCGTCCCGGTCCTTGGCGGAGATCTCCAGGGCGGTGCGGTAGCTGGACAGCTCCCCCTCCGCCCAGTGGACCTTCACCCACCGGCCCGCCTCCTCCGGCTTGCGGCGGGCGGGGTCGGCGTTGGGGCAGTCCTGCCGGTGGACGGACACGCCGAAGCCCCGGGTGATAAAGCCCACCACCGGGTCCCCGGGCACGGGGGTGCAGCATTTGGCAAACTTCACCAGGCAGTTGTCGATGCCCTCCACGATGATGCCGCTGCTGGCGTGCTTGCCCGCCTTGGCGGGCGCGGCCTGGCTGGCGGTGGAGGGATGGATGGTCTCCTCCCCCTCCCGCTCCGGCTGGGCCTGGGCGGCGTGGAGGCGGTTGAGGCGGGTAAGCTCGTCCTTCACCCGCACCACCGCCTTCTGGGCGGACATGCCGCCGTAGCCGATGGCGGCGTACAGCTCGTCCAGAGTGCCGAAGCGCACCTTCTTGAGCACGAAGGGCAGCACATCCTCGGCGGTGATGGCCGCCAGGGACAGGCCCATATGCTTAAGCTCCGACTCGAAGGAGGCCCGGCCGGTGGCGATGTTCTCCTCCCGGCGCTCCTTCTTGAACCACTGGCGGATCTTGTTGCGGGCCTCGTTGGACTTGCAGATCTTCATCCAGTCCCGGCTGGGGCCGTGGGCGGACTTGGAGGTGATGACCTCCACGATGTCGCCGTTTTTCAGCTGGGTGTCGAAGGTGACCATGCGGCCGTTGACCTTGGCCCCCGTCATGTGGTTGCCCACGGCGGAGTGGATGTTGTAGGCAAAGTCGATGGGTGTGGACCCGGCGGGCAGGTTCACCACGTCCCCCTTGGGGGTGAACACGAACACCTCGTCGGAGAACAGGTCCACCCGCATGGTACGCACGAATTCCTCCGCGTCCACGTCCTGCTGGCTCTCCAGCAGCTTGCGCACCCACTCGAAGGCGGCCTCGGTGCCCAGCTTGGCGTTGGCCATGCCCTGCTTGTACTTCCAGTGGGCGGC
>CALXEB010000093.1 GCA_944387215.1 uncultured Flavonifractor sp.
ATCATCGTGGACCGGGTGCGCTCCACCGACACCCTGGACGTGCAGGTGGAGATGACCCCCGAGATGTTCACCGACAATCTGGGCGAGATCGAGCGCCGGCAGAAGGAGCTGGTGGACGGCCTGCGCTCCATGCTGGGCCTGGCCGCCAAGGTTACCCTAGTGGCCCCCAAGTCCATCGTCCGCAGCGAGGGCAAGGCCGTGCGCGTTATCGACAAGCGCAAGATTTGAAAGGAGGCGCGGCAATGAGCGTCAAGCAGATCTCCGTGTTTCTGGAAAACAAGCCGGGCAAACTGTGCGCCATGACCGAGGTGCTGGCCCGGGAGCAGATCGACATGCGGGCCCTCTCCCTGGCGGAGACCAAGGATTTCGGCATCGTCCGCATCATCGTGGACGACGTGTACAAGGCCACCACCGTCCTCAAGGATGAGGGGTACGTCCACTCCGTCACCTCCGTGCTGGGGGTGGCCATCCCCGACGTGCCCGGCGGCCTGAGCCAGGTGCTCCGGGTCCTGGGGGAGGCGGACATCAACGTGGAGTACATGTACGCCTTCCTGGGCGGCAAGGACGTGGACCACGCCTACATGATCTTCCGGGTGCAGGACCACCGGGCGGCGGCCGCCGCCCTGTGCGCCAAGGGCATCCGCTGCGTGGAGCAGGAGGAGATCTCCCAGCTGTAAACGGATTTTGGCGCGCCGGACCGGCTTTTCGGTCCGGCGCGCCCCATAAGGAGGATTTTCATGGTTTCTCAGCGTATGCTCGGCCTGGGCACCGCCCGTTCGGTGATCCGGGAGCTCTTTGAATACGGCAAACAGCGGGCGGCCGTGGTGGGGCCGGAGAACGTATTCGACTTCTCCCTGGGCAACCCCAGCGTGCCCGCCCCCGCCGCCGTCAACGAAAACGCCATCCGCATCCTGAAAGAGGACCCGGAGGCCATCCACTGCTACACCAGCGCCCAGGGGGACGCCGCCGCCCGCCGGCGGTTCGCCGACTCCCTCAACCGCCGGTACGGCACGGCCTACACGGAAAACGACTTCTACATCACCGTGGGGGCGGCCGCCGCCCTGTGCTGCGTGTTCGGCGCCCTCACCTGCCCGGGGGACGAGTTTGTCGCCTTCGCCCCCTACTTCCCGGAGTACAAGGTGTTCGTGGAGGGGGCGGGGGCCGCCCTGAAGGTGGTGCCACCGGAGATCGAGCGCTTCCAGATCGACTTTGACGCCTTTGAGGCCCTGGTGAATGAGCATACCAAAGGGGTCATCGTCAACAGCCCCAACAACCCCTCCGGCGTGGTGTACTCCCGGGCCACCCTGGAGAAGCTGGCGTCCGTCCTGACGGCGAAGAGCGCGCAGTACGGCCACCCCATCTACCTGATCTCCGACGAGCCCTACCGGGAGATCGTCTATCCCGGCTTTGAGGTACCCTGGGTGCCTGACCTGTACCGGGACACCATTGTGTGCTACTCCTTCTCCAAGTCCCTGTCCCTGCCCGGCGAGCGGCTGGGCTACGTGCTGGTGCCCCCCCGGGCTGCCGACGCCGGCGACGTGTACGCTGCCGTGGCCGGGGCCGGGCGGAGCCTGGGCTACGTCAACGCCCCCAGCCTGTTCCAGCAGGTCACCTCCCTGTGCTGCGACATGACCTCCGACCTCTCCGTGTATCAGCGCAACAGCAAGCTGCTGGTGAACGCCCTGCGGGAGATGGGCTACCATGTGGCGGAGCCCGGCGGGGCCTTCTACCTGTTCCCCCGCAGCCTGGAGCCCGACGACCTGGCTTTCAGCGAGCGGGCCAAGCAGTTCGACCTGCTGCTGGTGCCCGGCTCCGGCTTCGGCGCCCCCGGCCACGTGCGCATCGCCTACTGCGTCCAGACCGACATGATCGAGCGGGCCCTGCCCAAATTTAAGGCCTTGGCGGACTCGTACCGCTGACGCCCGGCCAGAACCCCGTAGGGGCGGATATCATCCGCCCGCCCTGGCGCGGCGGCCCACCCGTGGGGCGCGACGACCCGGCGCGCCCACCTCTTTATCGAAAAAATTCCCGGAGCCCATGGGCTCCGGGAATTTTCCTATGTTCCTATCCGCTTACTCCGCCGGCACGAAGCCCTCCACGAACCGCATGAGGATGGTGGCGATCTCCGCCCGGGTGGCGGAGCCCTGGGGGTTCAGGGTGTTGTTGCCCACGCCGGAGATGAGCCCGGCGTCCACCGCCCAGGCCACGGCGTATTCCGCCCAGGAGGAGACGCTGTCCGCGTCGGCATAGCCGCTCAGGCCGGCGCTGCCCGTTACGTCATAGCCCTTGTACTGGGCGTAGCGGTACAGCATGGCCGCCATCTGCTCCCGGGTGATGGCCCCGGTGGGGGCGAAGCTGCTGCCGTCCCCCACGCCGTTGACCACGCCCTCGCTGGCCGCCCAGCGGACCGCCTCGGAGTACCACAGGCCCTCGGCCACGTCAGTGAAGCTCATGGCGTAGTTCACCACGGGCTCCCCCTCCAGCCGGTAGAGCAGGGTGGCCAGCATGGCCCGGCTGGTGGTCACCCCGGGGGCGAAGGTGGTGGCGGAGGTGCCGGTCATCAGGTCGTTCTCCCAGGCGTAGGCCACCGCGTCGTAGTACCAGGCGTTCTCGGCCACGTCGGCGAAGGGGAAGTCGGAGGGCTGGGGCTCCTCCTCCACGGCCTTGAAGCTGGCCGAGACGCTCACCGCGCCCCGGGGCATGGTGAAGGTGTACTTGCCGTCGCCCTTGTCGGTGAGGGTAAGGGCGTTGCCGTCGGAATCGGTGACGGTGAGGGTATCCAGCTCATATCCCTCGTCGGGAGTGACCGTGACGGTCACGGTGCTGCCCCGGCTGGCCCGGCTGGGGCTGACCGTCACGGTGCCGTTATCCACGTCGGACGGCACGGAGACCGTGTACCGGGTGGAGCTGCCGGCGGAAGAAGTAGAGGAAGGATTAATGACCGCATCGACAGTATCGGTATGCGGGTATATTTTTTCCTTATATATGCCCTGGGTCGTATCAATGCTGCCTGTAATTTGATTTCCGCTAACAGTCAGATCAAGCCCGTTTGGATGCATGTTTGTATTGCCTTTATTTGCAGCGGCATCATATACCAGGTATCCATTCCCGGTTATGGTGTTCCCGGTAATGCTTATTTCCGAGCCGTCCGCCAGATTTTCGTGCAGCGTAAACGCATTGCCGCCTGCAAGCTGCAGCGTGTTATTGGAGATAGCCGCTTCGTCCAGCTGGGTCAGCTGGATGGTGGAGCGGTTGCTGTCTGTATTGCTGATGGTGTTTCCGCTGATTTCAGCCACAGCAGTGGCCTGGTCGATGTTGATCCCCCGGCCGTACTCGGAGATCGTGTTGTTGCTGATGCTGATGTTCAAAGGCTCCGTTTCGCTGCCCTGGAGATGGATCGCATAATCCTCGCTCAGCGCGTCGCTGCCCTCAAAAATGTTGTTTGTAATGGTGATCGTGCCGTCAACATTGCCATATGAGTATATTTTGATACCCTCCAGCTTACAGTCGTTGACTGCGAACGAAAGGCCCTCATAGTAACTCTGATAGGCAGAGAGGCCGTTTGGGGCAGACCCGGTGATCGTCAGGTCATCAAAGCTGATCGCGGTGGTTTTATCCTCGCCCCACCACTCGTAGGGCAGCGTAATGGTGGAGTTTACCACAAGCGTGTCCGTATCTCTCCCGGCCGCACCCCGGAAGAAAAAGCGGATGAGGTGCCTGCTGATGCCATCCCCGTCGGTTACGGAATAGTGGGACGACTGCCGTCCCATGGAGAGCAGGTTCGGGTAATTCGTTTCGTCATAGGTCACGGTGCCGTGGATGGTATAGGTAATGGCCGCGTCGCCGTTGGCGTCCCGATCGGTGAAAAGCGCATCAAAAACCTCAACAGATTCGGCCGGCTCCTGCTCCAGGCCGCCGTTTTCTCCGGCGGCGATATCGGCGATCGCTTTACTGACCGCATCGTAGGCGGCCCCAAAGGTGGGGAATTTTCGATCTTCAAATCCGCTGATCCCGCTGACAGTGAGGTAGTTGGTAAGCGTATCCTCAATTGCCGCCGCGGTTTCCTCCGTCACCGCTTGAAATTCAGGCTCACTGCCGCCGGGATTGTTCAGCCGGCCCTGGGTGACGTCCGTGGTGGGGGTAATGGTGTTGCTGCTCCAGGTCTGCTCAGATGTAAGCCCGCTGTCGCAGATCAGGTATTTTGCATCAATCGTATTTCCCGAGATCGTGAGCTTCGGCGTGCCGCAGATAGATTCATCGCTCTTAAATGCGTTATGGATCCATATCGCGTTGCCTTCACTGACGATGATATTTTCCTCCGAGACCTCGAGACTCTGCCCATTGGAGAACTGCACCGCCGCGCCGCGGATGTCCTCTGTTTTGGTAATGGTATTCCCCTGCACAATAAAGTCCGCTTTGGGTACGTTGCAGTCCAAAACCCAGGTTTTTGCCGTGATCGTGTTCCCTATAATTTCCACCTTGGAGGGGCCATAGCCAAGGTAGTTGCCGCTGTCCAAACTCTGGATGAACAGCGCGCGATCCGCGTCCGCACAATTAAATGTGTTTCCTTCGATCCGATAGGTCATTTTGTCCCCATTCAGGAAGTGGTCGTAGACATACAAGTAATCATTGAAAACGCAGTCTTTAATGACCATGGAAGCGGAGGTGACTTCCTTATTCGTATCGTCGGCAGGAGCTGCTGACGCGCCGGCGGTGATGTAGCTGCCTGTGTCAAATTCGATGTTTTCGATGGTCAGCGTGCCGCTCTTTGTAAAACTGGAATCGTAGCCGCCCGCGACATAGGCCTGAAGGTTGCCGCTGGTGATCTTCGCCTTGCTCCCGTCCGTGTAATTTACGCCCCGGACTGTATAGCTGGTGCGGAAGATCTGGTGGTTGCCGCCGATGGTGCAGTCTATGTTGTTCCCATTAGACTGAAGGGATGTAAAGCCGGGCACCGTGCCATAGACGGTAAAAATAACTTCGGTCACAGAGCCGGGCGTATCCATGAACGCATATAGAGGGGCATTTGAATCCGTCACATGCAGATAGTAGCCGGGCTTGCCGTTTCCTTCTGATGCGTCCGCACTTTGTTCCCAGTTGACCCCGAACAGGGACAAATAGGCCTCGTTGGCCGCGGCGCCGGAGGCGTACGTTTTTCCCTCATATATCGCCTTCGCGGCACTTTGAATATCTGCATCAACATGATTCCCGTATTTGAGCTCTAACGTGACATAATTTGCTTCCTCCGTTCCTGCAGGCGGATCGCCTGCCGCCAGCGCACTTGCTGGAAATAGAGATAGTGCCAGAGCAAGCGCCATCATAATGGACAAAAAACACTTTCTCATACTTGATCCTCTCCCTTTCATTATTTTGATATAGAACGGAAATTGCTAACTGCAGTATAGTGGATATATGCAGTATAGTCAATACGTCCGATATGATAGTCTTGTCCGGGCTGAAAAAATTGATAAGCCATCGTCCGTCTGATTTATAAGCGGGGGGCGGCGCCAAATAGATCCGCCGCATGAAGCATGGCAAGCCCATGGCGACCACCACACTGAACACGCTGTGCGAGATCCAGAGCTGCCGGGTGGAGGAATATATCCCTGATGAGACGCAAAAGGGCGCTTCCACAGCACGATCATGCCATGAAAGCCCCCTTTTCCGCCGGATTTAGGCAAACAAACGGACAGGAAATCATATTCCCTGCGGATTGAAGTGGTTATTCCTGCTCCGCTCCGCCCTCCGACACCTTGTTCAAATCGTATGGCGTGGTCTGGTAGACATAATAATTCAGCCAGTTGGTGTACAGCAGCTGCCCCGCGCTGCGCCAGCGCACCACCGGCACCCGGGTAGGATCATCGCCGGGGAAGTAGTTGGCGGGCACCGCGATATCCAGGCCCTTCTCCACGTCCCGCCAGTACTCCCGGGCCAGAGTGTCCGGGTCGTACTCCGGGTGGCCCATGACGAAGAACTGGCGGCTGTCCTCGGTCTTGACCGCGTATACCCCGGCCTCCGAGGACACGGCGATGAGCTCCAGCCCCGGCGCCCGGCGGATGTCCGCCTCCCACACTTCGGTATAGCGGGAGTGGGGGGCGTAAAACACGTCGTCAAATCCCCGGAACAGGGGAGAAGAGGGCTTGAGCACCCGGTGCTCATATACGCCGAACAGCTTCTGCGGCAGCGTGCGCTTTTCGATGCCGTGGTGGAAATAGAGCCCCGCCTGGGCGCCCCAGCAGATATGCAGGGTGGAGTGGACGTGGCTGCGGCTCCAGGCCATGATCTGGCACAGCTCGTCCCAGTACTCCACCTGGCTGAACTCCAGATTCTCCACCGGCGCGCCGGTGATGATCATCCCGTCGAAGTTGCGGCCCTTTACCTGCTCAAAAGTGGTATAAAAGGACGCCAGGTGGTCCTCGTCGGTGTGCTGGGACTGGTAGCTGGCCGTGCGCAGCAGCTCCACCTGGATCTGCACCGGCGTGTTGGACAGCTTGCGCAGGATCTGGGTCTCGGTGACGATCTTGGTGGGCATCAGGTTGAGAATGAGCACGTTCAGCGGACGGATATCCTGGTGGATGGCCCGGTGCTCCGTCATGACGAAGATGTTTTCGCTCTCCAGTATGGCGGTAGCGGGCAGAGAGTCGGGGATCTTGATGGGCATGCCGGCGTTCCTCCATGAAGCAAGTGATACGATTAAATAGATAATAGGATAATAGCACATCTCCCGGCGCCCTGCAACTGTGGCTGGAAAAAGAAAATCTAAAAAAAGCGAAGAAGGGGGTTGACAGCGAGGCAAAAAGCTGGTATTCTATCTGAGCCCGTTGCGAAGGGTAGGGAAATTTTTCAGGAACCTGAAAAAAGTCCTTGACAAACCCGGAGCTGCGTGGTAAACTAAATGAGTTCGCGCCGGAGGGTGCGAACCAGCTTGAGAAGGACCGAAATCAAGTGGAAAGAGCAAAAAAGCTCTGAAAAAACTTGAAAAAAGTTCTTGACAAGCAAAGCTCGAAGTGCTATAATAAATAGCACGCCGGCCAAGCGGCTGGCAGCGCGTGTACCTTGTAAATTAAACAACGTGAGAGAAACACGAAGCACCAGAAAGGACGAGAAGTCCTTCTGACAAGCGCAAGCTTGAATGGAAGGCTCTTAAGATTTCTTTGAAGCT
>CALXEB010000094.1 GCA_944387215.1 uncultured Flavonifractor sp.
GGCAAGAAGATCCGGGAGGCCACCCTGGAGAAGATCCCCTATATGCTGGTGGTGGGCGACCGGGATATGGAGAACGGCACCGTCTCCCCCCGCCACCGCACCGGCGAGGATCTGGGCTCCATGTCCCTGGAGCAGTTCGCCGCCCTGCTGAAAGAAGAAGTGGACGCCAGGACCATCAAATAAACAGATCTACCCGGCCGGGGCCGCACTGGGCGGCCCCGGCCTTTCTGCGCCCTTGCCTCCCCGCCCAAAATACCTCCCCCCTCGCGGGGGAGGTGGCCCGCAGGGCCGGAGGGGGGCGCTCACCGTCCATGCAGATGAAAACCGCCCGCTGCACATCCGCCCCCCTCAGTCCGCTGCGCGGACAGCTCCCCCGCAAGGGGGGAGCCAGAGCGGGGGAAGTCAGCTCCGCCGGCAGCTCCCCCGCAAGGGGGGAGCCGGGCGCCCTCGAATCCGCCTCCCCCAAACATTTTGATAAATTTCTAAATATCCTCTTGACAAAGGGCCGGCTCCGTGCTATCTTTCGCTTAGACAGATATCTAAATGAAAGGAGGCGCCCGCCTTGAGTTTTCAGGAGACCTTTAAGGCCCTCAGCGACCCCACCCGGCGGGAGATCCTCCGCCTGCTGCGGGACCGGGCCAAGACCGCCGGGGAGATCGGCTCCCACTTCGATATGACCGGCGCCACCATCTCTCACCACCTCTCCGTGCTGCGGGAGGCGGGACTCATCTCCGACCAGCGGCGGGGAAAATACATCTACTACGAGCTCAACCTGTCCGTGCTGGACGAGATCACCGGCTGGATCGCCGGCCTGAAAGGAGATCGTCACAATGAAGTGGAATAAATGGAACGTCGCCCTCTTGTGGGCGCTGGCCCTGGTGCCCCTGGTGCTGGTGGGGGCCTTCTACGGCCGCCTGCCCGACCAGGTGCCCCTGCACTGGGGGTTTGACGGGGAGATCAACGGCTACGGCGGCAAGGGGGAGCTGTTCCTCCTGGCGGCGCTGGGGCCGGGGATGGCCCTGCTGTTCCAGATCCTGCCCCGGCTGGACCCGAAAAGGCGCAGCTACGAGCGGTTCCAGAAGTACTATGTGGCCACCGCCCTGGTGATCGAGGCCTTTATGGCGGTGATCATGGGGGTGATGCTGGCTGAGATCCTCCGCCCCGGCACCCTTTCCATCGGCCGGGTGATCTCCGTCCTGGTGGGCCTGCTCTTCATGTTCCTGGGCAACCTGATGGGGAAGGTCAAGCCCAACTTCTTCATGGGCATCCGCACCCCCTGGACCATCTCTGACCCGGATGTGTGGAACCGCACCCACCGGCTGGGGGGCGGGCTGTTCTTCCTGGCGGGCCTGGCCACGGCGGCCTCCGCCGTCCTGCTGCCCGAGCGGGCGGTCTTCTGGGTGGTGCTGGGCGGCGCCCTGGCCGCCGCCCTGGTCCCCATCGCCATGAGCTACCTGTGGTATCGGAAGAAGTCGGCCGGCACGCCGTAAACCCACATGAAAAGGAAAGCCCGGCGGCGGTTTGAGCAGATGCTCAAGCCGCCGCCGGGCCTTTATGCTTCTCACAGGCCGGCAAAAAAGTCCTGATACTCCGCGCGGAAGATCTCCTTCATCGCCACCAGTTCACTCACCTTGATGTTCATACGGTTGGTTTCCAGCTTGGCATAGGTGCTCTTGGAGATGTTCAACCCCATCAGCTGGAGCTTTGCCACCGTTTGATCCTGGGTCAGACCGGCGGCCTTCCGCAGACGCTGAATGTTGCGGCCAATATCCAAATCCGGACGTATCTTCTGCATGGCTCCACCCGCAATTCGCAATAAAGAATTTTACGGGTTGAGTTTATCCACCTTTTCCGCTATAATGTTTCGTAATAACGAATTTTTGGAGTGACTTACTGTGATGAAGTGGCCTGAGTGGGTGCGAATCCTTGTGGGGACGGCCGCCGCCCTGCTTGGTATCGCGCTTTCCGTCTTTCTCCAACAGGAGATCGGAGCATACAGTTTATTCGTCATGCTCCCCGGCGTGGCGGTTTTTATCTATCTCAACCCGGAGCTGTGGAGCGGCAAATAGGCAAGTCCACCCTGTCCCTGGGGGGTGGACTTTTTCAATGGTCCATGCTACAATGTGGAAGCTTCCTATCACAAATAAAAAGGACGGATGATTATGGGTACTACCCTCAGCACCCTGACCAACCTGGCTATCTACATCGCACTGGTGATCGTGGGGGCCTTCCTGGGCTCCCGCAAGGCCCTGCGCAGCCGACCCCTGGTGTGGGTGGGCAAGCTGCAGTTCGTGGCCCTGATGATCCTCATCGTCACCCTGGGGGTCAACCTGGGGGCCAACGACGAGGTGGTCTCCTCCCTGGGGCAGATCGGCCTGTCCGCCCTGGTGATCACCGTGTTCGCCATGGCCGGGTCCCTGATCTTCCTCACCCTGCTGCGGCGGTTCGTGCTCCGGCTGGACCGCTACGGCCTGCCCGTGGGCAGCGAGGCCGCCGCGGAGGAGGAGACCCACCAGGCCGGCAAGGCGGACAACTCCCTGACCAAGTGGATCGTCATCGCCGTGGTGCTGGGCATGCTGGCGGGGCGGTTCGTGTTCCCCCCGGCGGTCACCGCCCACTGCGGCACCGTCATCAACTTCGGCCTCTACCTGCTGCTGTTCATGGTGGGCATGGACATGGGCAAGCAGGGCACCTTCGTCAGCGACATCAAGACTGCCGGCTTCCAGGTGCTGCTGGTGCCGGTGGCGGTGTGCCTGGGCTCCCTGATCTTCGCCGCGGCGGTGGGGCTCTTCCTCCCCCTGGGGGTGAAGGACTCCATGGCCGCCGCCTCCGGCCTGGGGTGGTACTCCCTGGCCCCCACCCTGCTGGCCCCCTACTCCCTGTCGGTGTCCGCCGTGGCCTTCCTGTCCAACGTCATGCGGGAGATCTTCTCCATCCTGGCCATCCCCTTCGTGGCCAGGTACATCGGCTATGTGGAGTGCGCCTCCCTGCCTGGGGCCGCCGCCATGGACACGGTGCTCCCCGTGGTGGTGGGGGCCACCCATGAGCGCATCACCATCTATTCCTTTACCTCCGGCGTGGTGCTCTCCCTGGCGGTGCCCATCCTGGTGCCCGCCATCGTGGCCCTGCCCTTCTGAGGAGGGTTCTGCATGGAGATCGAGCGCCGCTGGCTGGTGGACGGCTGGCCGGAGGGATCCTCCGCCGCCGTGCTGGAGATGGACCAGGGCTACCTGGCCGTCCGCCCCGCCGTGCGCATCCGCCGGGAGGCCCTCCGGGGCGGGGAAACCCGGTACGTCCTCTGCGTCAAGGGGGGCGCCGGCCTGGCGCGGGAGGAGGTGGAGCTCCCCCTGTCCCCGGCGGACTATCACAGGCTGAAGGCCCTGCTCCCCGGCCCCATGATCGAAAAGGAGCAGCGCCGCTACCCCCTGCCCGACGGCCTGACCCTGGAGGTCAACCGGGTGGACCCGGCGCTGGACACCGGCTTTTTCTACGCCGAGGTGGAGTTTCCCGACGAGGCCGCCGCCCGGGCCTGGGCCCCGCCGGCGGAGTGGGCGGCCTACCTGTCCCGCGAGACCACCGGCGTGCCCGGCGAGAGCATGGCCGCCTACTGGGCCCGCACCCGCCCGGCCATCTGAGGGTCGTCCCGGACCGCCCTGCTCGGGTGGCAAAAAGCGGAGGCGGGAAAGCTTTCCTCCCGCCGCCGCTGATGCAGGTTCTCCTATTGAAAAACGAAATAAGCTGTGGTACAATCATTTCGGAAAACAAAAATGCGGCAGGTCCCCAGGTGTTGGCGCACCTGGAGACCTGCGCAGGTGCTAGCACCACCTACACAACGGCCAACGGCCGTACCGCACGCTACATTATACGGGAATCCGGCCTCTTTTACAAGGGGCCGTCCCGCTATTTTGCGCGCGCTTGTGTGCATTGTGAAGCGATTTGCTTCCCGGCGCTGTGTGGGGACCGCTCCTGCACGGCGTTTTTGTTTTCCGCCCAGGGCGGCGGGGGCCTTTGGGCCCTCCGGACCGCCGGGTGGAAAAAAGGAGGAGTTATCGTGAAAAAACTGTACCGAGCGCGCCATTTTCTCGCCGGGGCCATTGCCATGGCCTTAGCCCTATGCCTGATCCCACAGGCTCGGGCGGCACTGACCAGCAGGACCATCGAAGTATTGCAGGGTGTGGACATCTATGTAGACGGCGTAAAAATGGTGCCCACCGACGCCAACGGCAAGCAGGTGGAAACCTTTGTTTACAACGGCACCACCTACGTCCCCCTCCGGGCAGTCAGCCAGTACCTGGACAAGTCCGTGTCGTGGGACGGCGAAAATCAGCGGGCCTACATCGGGGAAAAGCCCGGGGAGAAACAGTACCTGTTGGATGTTTGTCCGCCATATCAAGTCCACGGCTATGAAACACCTTCATCTTTTGAAATGGCCGGCAAAACATATACAAACGGATTCACCCTGCATTGGAACGACGGAATGGCGCTTTTTAATCTGGATGGGAAATATGAGACTTTAGAATTTGATTTGGGCTTTGTCAATGGTACGGACAATTCCTCGGCGACTGTGACCTTTTACCTAGATGGAACAGTCAGCCAGGTAATCAAAGTCGAGCCGGAGACCTTGCCTCAGCACGTCGTGATTCCGCTCAACCATGCGCAGCAGCTAAAAATCACGCTGGATGATTGGTATCCTGAAATGGGCTTTGCCAACGCCGTGTTAGGGTAAGGATGGAGGCTGTTTTTTCGTACACGACACAACGCGGGGCGCGCCATTGGCGCGCCCCGCATCCTTTATATGTTTAGTTCCTTCCCCGGGGGCAATCCCAGGCGCGTGGTTGCGCCCTTCAGCCCTTTTTCTTGGACGCCTCCCGCATGCGGGCGGCGTGGTCCAGCAGGCGCTTGCGCAGGCGCAGGCTCTGGGGGGTGACCTCCAGCAGCTCGTCGTCGGCCAAAAACTCCAGGCACTGCTCCAGGCTCATCTGCCGGGGAGGCGTGAGGCGCAGGGCCTCGTCGGAGCCGGAGGCCCGCATGTTGGTCAGCTGCTTCTTCTTGCAGATGTTGACCGAGATGTCCTCCTGCTTGGGGGTCTCGCCCACCACCATGCCGGCGTACACCGGCACGCCGGGGCCGATGAAGAGCACCCCCCGCTCCTGGGCGTTGTACAGGCCGTAGGTGACGCTCTCCCCGGTCTCGAAGGACACCAGGGAGCCGGAGTTGCGCCGCTGGATGTCCCCCTTCATGGGGGCGTAGGAGTCGAACACGCTGGCCATGATGCCCTCGCCCTTGGTGTCGGTGAGGAACTCGTTGCGGTAGCCGAACAGGCCGCGGGAGGGCACCAGGAACTCCAGCTTCATCCGCTCGCCCACGGGGGTCATCTCCAGCAGGTCGCCCTTGCGGGCGCCGATCTTCTCGATCACCGCGCCCACCGCGTCGGCGGGCACGTCGCAGACCAGCCGCTCGATGGGCTCGCACTTCTTGCCGTCGATCTCCTGGTAGAGCACCCGGGGCGGGGACACCTGGAACTCATAGCCCTCCCGGCGCATGGTCTCGATGAGGATGGACAGGCTCATCTCGCCCCGGCCGGCCACGTTGAAGGCGTCGGTGGAGTCGGTCTCGGTGACCCGGAGGGACACGTCCTTCAGCGTCTCCCGGAACAGCCGCTCCCGGATCTGGCGGGAGGTGACGAACTTGCCCTCCCGCCCGGCGAAGGGGGAGTCGTTGACCGAGAAGGTCATCTCGATGGTGGGGGCGGAGATCTTCACAAATTCGATGGGCTCCGGCGCCTCGGGGGCGCAGATGGTGTCGCCGATGGTGATGTCGCCGATGCCGCTCATGGCGATGATGTTGCCGGCGGTGGCCTCGGTCACCGGCACCCGGCCCAGGCCGTCAAACTGGTAGAGCGCGGTGGCCTTGGCCTTGCGGGGGGCCTCGTCGGGGGTGTGGAAGTTGCACACCGCGATCTCCTGGTTCTGGCGTACCACGCCCCGCTCGATGCGGCCGATGGCGATGCGGCCCACAAACTCGTTGTAGTCGATGGAGGACACCAGCATCTGGAAGGGCTTGTCCACATCGGCCTCGGGGGCGGGGATATAGTTGAGAATGGTCTCAAACAGGGGCACCAGGTCGGTGCCGGGCACGTCGGGAGAGTAGGAGGCGGTGCCCTGCCGGCCGGAGCAGAACAGGGTGGGGGACTCGAACTGCTCGTCGGTGGCGTTGAGATCCAGCAGCAGCTCCAGCACCTCGTCCACCACCTCGTGGATGCGCTGGTCGGGCCGGTCGATCTTGTTGATGACCACGATCACCTTGTGGCCCAGCTCCAGGGCCTTGGAGAGGACGAAGCGGGTCTGGGGCATGGGGCCCTCGGCGGCGTCCACCAGCAGGATGACGCCGTTGACCATCTTCAGGATGCGCTCCACCTCGCCGCCGAAGTCGGCGTGGCCCGGGGTGTCCACGATGTTGATCTTCACGTCCTTGTAGTGGACGGCGGTGTTCTTGGCCAGGATGGTGATGCCCCGCTCCCGCTCCAGGTCGTTGGAGTCCATGACCCGCTCCACGGTGGCCTGGTTCTCCCGGTAGATGCCGCCCTGCTTGAGCATCTCATCCACCAGCGTGGTCTTGCCGTGGTCCACGTGGGCGATGATGGCGACGTTTCTCAAATGCTGATCCTGCATAGTTTGATGTTCCTCCCATATTTGGACAAAGGGCTTACCCATTCTCGTATAAACTCGACTTTTTATTATACTGCATGCGTTTCCGCCGCGCAACTGAATTTCCGTAAAAAATCCGCCGAAATCCCGCTCTTTCCCGCCGCTGGCGTTGACAGAAATGAAAACTTGGGTTACAATAGGCCGGTATCCGGCAGGGCGCCGCCCTCCCAATTTCATACGCGCCTGTAGCTCAGCAGGATAGAGCGACCGCCTCCTAAGCGGTAGGTCGGAGGTTCGAATCCCCTCAGGCGTGCCACGTCGGAGCAAAGTCCGCTTTGCTCCGGCGTCTTTTTATGCCTGTGGCAAAAAAGACGTCATCCGCTCGCTCCCTTGCTCCTCCTTTCCAACTGCGACCCGCTGCGCTGGGCTCGCAGTTGGTGGGCCGCCCTGCGGGCGGCAT
>CALXEB010000095.1 GCA_944387215.1 uncultured Flavonifractor sp.
CTGAAATAAAGTCCAGGGGGGACGCTGCCCCCCTGGTATCGGTGTGCTGCGCAGGCGCATGTCCTGCTCCGCACAAATCTCAAATTGGTTTTGCCGGCGGGGCCGGCAAAACACTGTGGGCGGCGCCCCGTAATAATTCTCAATTATCAATTCTTCTCAATTCAATTATGAATTATGATCCAACGAAAGAAGGCAGAACGACATGTCAGAATGTACCCACAACTGCTCCACCTGCGGGGAGAGCTGCGCTGAGCGCACCGAGCCCCAGGACCTCCACGTGCCGGTCAACGGCCTGTCCCACGTGGGCAAGGTCATCGCCGTGGTCAGCGGCAAGGGAGGCGTGGGCAAGAGCCTGGTGACCTCCTCCCTGGCGGTGGCCATGCGCCGGCTGGGCAAAAAGGTGGGCGTGCTGGACGCCGACATCACCGGCCCCTCCATCCCCACCGCCTTCGGCGTACACACCAAGGCCGAGGGCAGCGAGCTGGGCATTTACCCGGCGGTGACCGCCACCGGCATCGAGATCATGAGCCTCAACCTGCTCATGGAGCACGAGACCGACCCGGTGGTGTGGCGGGGCCCCGTCATCGCCGGGGCGGTGAAGCAGTTCTGGACCGACGTGATCTGGGGGGACGTGGACTATCTCTTCGTGGACATGCCGCCGGGCACCGGCGACGTACCGCTGACCGTGTTCCAGTCCCTGCCGGTGGACGGCATCATCGTGGTCACCTCCCCCCAGGACCTGGTGGGCATGATCGTCACCAAGGCCCTGAACATGGCCCAGATGATGCACATACCCGTGCTGGGCCTGGTGGAGAACTACTCCTATTTCCAGTGCCCCGACTGCGGCAAGCGCCACGCCATTTTCGGCGAGAGCCATATCGACCAGGCCGCGGCCAACCTGGGCCTGAAGGTGCTGGCCAAGCTGCCCATCGACCCGGCGGTGGCCGCCGCCTGCGACGCGGGCAAGGTGGAGGAGCTGGAGCCCAACTATCTGGCCGGCGTGGCCAAGGCCCTGGCAGATCAGGAAAATTAAGGGCTTTCTTTTCACAGAACGTTCACACATGGTTCAAAACTAATTCACAGGGAAGGCTTACCATAACACCGTGGTCAAAACCACACTCCCTCTCTTTCCTCTCTTCTTTCAAAGAACACGGGAACGCGGGCCCCTTTTGGGGCCCGCGTTCCTGCGTTTCGGTCAGCGCCGGTTGGACCGGCGCCAGATCTTCATCTTTTCCGCCTGGGCCGTCAGCTCCTCCCGGAAGTCGGGGTGGGCCACGGAGATAATGGCCTCCGCCCGCTGCCAGGCGGCGGCCCCCTTCAGGTTGACCATGCCGTATTCCGTCACCAGATACTGCAGATTGGCCCGGGTGGCGGTGACCACCGCGCCGGTGGGCAGGGTGGGGACGATGCGGCTGCGTACCACGCCGTCCCTGCCGGTAATGGTGGAGGGCAGGCAGATAAAGCTCTTGCCGCCCCTGGACAGATAGGCTCCCATGACAAAATCCAGCTGGCCGCCGGCCCCGCTGATCTGCCGCAGCCCCGCCGTCTCCGAGGCCACCTGGCCGAACAGGTCCACATTGACCGCGCTGTTGATGGATACAAAGTCGTCAATGGCGGAAATGCGGCCAATGTCATTGACATAATCCACCGGCGCGGCCATGGCCGCGGGATTGCCGTCCAGATACTCATACAGCCGCTGGCTGCCGATGGCAAAGGCGTAGACCTGCCTTCCCCGGTCCGACGCCTTTCGGGCGCAGGTGATCCGGCCCGCCTCCGCCATGGCCAGGAAGGCGTCCACATACATCTCTGTATGGACGCCCAGGTCCTTCAGGTCGGACTGGCAGATGAGGGAGCCCACGGCGCCGGGCATGCCGCCGATGCCCAGCTGGAGGCATGCCCCGTCCCGGATCTCCGGCACCACCAGCCCGGCCACCGCCAGGTCCACCGGGCCGGGGACGGGGGCGGGGAGGCAGGCCATGGGCGGGTCGTCCCCCTCCACCACCCAGTCCACCTGGTCGATGTGCACGCCGGTCTCATGTCCGCCCAGGCAGACGGGCATATTGCGGTTGACCTCCACGATGACCTTGTCCGCCACCTGGCACAGGGCGGCCAGGTGAGAGGTGTTGGGGCCGAAGTTGAAAAAGCCGTGCCTGTCCATGGGCGCCGTCTGGAACATGGCCACGTCCACACGGCGGATGTTTTCCCGATAGAGCCTGGGCAGCTCGGAATAGCGCAGGGGCGTGTAGTAGCCCACTCCCGCTTCGATGAGCGCCCGGTCCACCCCGCTGCAGTGCCAGGAATTCCAGGTGAGGCGCTCCGCCGCGTCAGGCAGCTTGGTGACCTCCGGCTGCCACATGGTGATGCTGCCCCGGAAGTTTAGGCCCGTAAGCTCCGGCTCGGCGGCCATGCGCCTAGCCAGGGCCCGGTCCAGGGCCACCGGGTGCCCGGTGGCAAAGCCGTAGTCCACCCAGTCCCCCGGCCGGACCAGCTTCACCGCCTCGTCGGCCAGCGTCCGCTTTTGCCGATAACGCTCCTGCACGTCCATAGGCCTGCCTCCTCAAAAAACCGTCTGCACCAGCACCATGTACAGGACGGTGCCGCCGAAAATACTCAAAAGGTTGTTGTGCTTCCACAGGTGGAGGGCCACCACCACCGCCATGCACACAAGCTGGGGCACCCAGCCGGCGGGGGAGGCGAAGCTCACCCCCCGCAGGCAGTAGATGATGAGCATGGCGATGATGGCGGGGGGGAGCACCCGGCCCAGGTAGAGGACGATCCTGGGCGGCGATTCCCCCCGGTCAAAGAGCAGGAAGGGGAGGAAGCGGGTGAGAAAGGTGACGGCGGCCATGACCACGATGGCGGCCGCGGCCGCTCCGGCGCTCAGCATGACGATCCCTCCTTTTCCTCCAGCCGGTCCCGCAGAATGAGCAGGAGCAGCACGATGACCCCCAGGGAGATGAGCAGCATCTGGTCCTGGCCGAACACGCTGCCCAGAATGATGAGGAACACCACCGTCACCACTCCGCCGATGAGGGCGGGCAGGTGCTTTTTATAGGCCTTCCACTGGTCCACGGCGATGACCACGAACAGGGCGGTCATGGCGAAGTCCACCCCCTCGGTGCTGAAGGGGATCACCGCCCCCGCCACAGCGCCGATGACCGAGCCCAGGATCCAGTAGCTCTGGTCCAGCAGGGCGATGGCGAAGTAGAAGTTCCTGGGGTCCACCCCCACCGGGGCCCGGGCGGAGGAGAGCAGGGCATAGGTCTCGTCGGTGAGGGAGAAGATCATGTACAGCTTCCGCCAGCCCATGCCCCGGAACTTCTCCAGCATGGACAGGCCGTACACCAGGTGGCGGAAGTTGATGAGCAGCGTCATGAGGGCCACGGTGCCCAGGCCGGCGGCGGTGGCCAGCAGGGTCACCCCCAGGTACTGGCCCGACCCGGCGTAGATGGTCAGGGACATGAAAAAGGCCCAGATAAAGTTATAGCCGATCTCCTGGAGCATGAGCCCGAAGGCGATGCCGATGGCCAGATAGCCCATCAGCACCGGCACGGTGACGGGAAAGGCGGCGGAGAGCGCTCTGCGGTCCATGGGAAACACCTCGCGACGGAAAGTAAGCAGACCTTATTTTACACACTTTAGCGCAAAAAAGCAAGACCGCCCGCCGGAAATTTGCCGCCGGGCAGCGGGGGAGGTTGTATTTTGCGCGGATTTCTGTATAATTGGGTAGAGCGTATCCCACAACAGGAGGATCTATGAAAAAGCTGCTGTTCATCTACAACACCCACGCGGGCAAGGGGGCGCTGCGGGGCCGCCTGGTGCCGGTGCTGGACGCGCTGACCGAGGCGTGGGACGTGACCGTCCACCCCACCCGGGGGGCCGGGGACGCCGCCGCCGCCGCCCGGGCCCGGGCGGCGGAGTTTGACCGCATCGTATGCGCCGGCGGGGACGGTACCCTCCACGAGGTGGTAAACGGCCTGATGGCCCTGCCCCCCGAGGCGCGGCCGGAGGTGGGCTACATCCCTGCCGGCACCACCAACGACTTCGCCAAAAACCTGTCCCTGCCCAAGACCCTGGAGGAGCTGGCCGCCACCGCCGCCGCCGGGGTCCCCCGGCCGGTGGACGTGGGGCGGTTCAACAGCAGCCACTTCATCTATGTGGCCGCCTTCGGGGCCTTTACCGACGTGGCTTACAGCACGCCCCAGGCCGCCAAGAGCCTTTTGGGCCACGCGGCCTATATGCTGGAGAGCGTCACCCGTATCGCCTCCATCCAGTCCTACCCCCTGACGGTGGAGCACGACGCCGGGGTGGAGGTGGGAAGCTACTGCTACGGCATGGTGAGCAACACCATCTCCGTGGGCGGCTTCAAGGGGATGCCCACCCAGCCGGTGGAGCTGGACGACGGCATTTTTGAGGTGGTGCTGGTGCGCCAGCCCCAAAACCCCATCCAGCTCCAGGCCATTATCCGCGCCCTGCTCACCATGTCCCCCGACGAGGGGGGGCTGGTCACCAGCTACCGCACCGGCCGGCTGAAGATCACCTGCGACCGGGCCCTGCCCTGGACCCTGGACGGGGAGTTCGGCGGCGACCACGCCGCGGCCGAGATCGAAAACTGCCGCCGGGCGGTCACCATTGTCTACGGCGCGTAAGGTCCGCCGGCGCTACCAAAGAGATGAGAGGGAAGCCAACGCATGGATTACGAAGCTGGAAGCTATGACGTCGCGGTCATCGGCGCGGGCCACGCGGGCATCGAGGCCGCCCTGGCCGCCGCCCGGCTGGGGCTGAAAACGGTGTGCTTCACGGTGAACCTGGACGCGGTGGGCAACATGCCCTGCAACCCCGCCGTGGGCGGCACCGGCAAGGGCCATCTGGTGCGGGAGCTGGACGCCCTGGGGGGCGAGATGGCCCGGGCCGCCGACGCGGCCTGCATCCAGTACCGCATGCTCAACCGGGGCAAGGGCCCGGCGGTGTGGTCCCTCCGGGCCCAGGCCGACCGCCGCCGCTACCAGCAGGTAATGAAGCACACCCTGGAAAAGCAGGATAACCTGTGGGTGAAGCAGGCGGAGGTCACCGACATCCTGACGGAAAACGGCCGGGTGTCCGCCGTGCGCACCGCCACCGGGGCGGTGTACCGGGTGAAGGCCGCGGTGGCGGCCACGGGCACCCACCTGGGGGGGCGCACCATCGTGGGGGAGGTGTCCCGCTCCTCCGGCCCCGACGGCCTGGCCGCCGCCAACGCCCTGACGGGCAGCCTGCTGGGCCTGGGGGTGTCCCTGCGGCGGTTCAAGACGGGCACGCCCCCCCGCATCCACGCCCGCAGCGTGGACGTCTCCCGGCTGGAGCTCCAGCCGGGAGACGACGACCCCCAGCCCTTCTCCTTCGAGACGGAGCGGGCCCCGGCCAACCGGGCGGTGTGCTGGCTCACCTGGACCAATGAGGCCACCCACGCCATTATCCGGGCCAATCTGGACCGCTCCCCCCTCTACGACGGCACCATCGAGGGGGTAGGCCCCCGGTACTGCCCCTCCATCGAGACCAAGGTGGTCCGCTTCCCGGACAAGGAGCGCCACCAGCTCTTTCTGGAGCCCATGGGTCTGGACACCGAGGAGCTCTACCTCCAGGGCTTCTCCTCCTCCCTGCCGGAGGACGTGCAGATCGCCATGCTCCATACCATCCCCGGCCTGGAGCGGGCCGAGATGACCCGCCCGGCCTACGCCATCGAGTACGACTGCGCCGACCCCACCCAGCTGCTGCCCACCCTGGAGCACAAAAAGATCCCCGGCCTGTACGGCGCGGGGCAGTTCAACGGCTCCAGCGGGTATGAGGAGGCCGCCGTCCAGGGCTTCGTGGCCGGGGTGAATGCGGCGCTGAAGATCCTGGGCCGGGAGCCGCTGATTCTGCGGCGGGACCAGGGGTATATCGGGGTGCTCATCGACGACCTGGTGACCAAGGGCACCGACGAGCCCTACCGCATGATGACCTCCCGCACCGAGTACCGCCTGCTCTGCCGGCAGGACAACGCCGACCGGCGGCTGTGCCCCGTGGGGCACGAGATCGGGCTGGTGAGCGACGAGAGATACCAGAAGGTCCTGGACAAGTACGCCGCCGTGGACAAGGAGATCCGCCGCCTGGAGCACGCCGGCACCGCCGCCGGCACCCTGCGGGACCTGCTCCGCCGGCCGGAGAACACCTACGAGAGCCTGGCGGAGGCGGACCGGGGGCGGCAGCCCCTCCCCGCCGCGGTCACGCAGGCGGTGGAGATCGCCGTGAAGTACCAGGGCTACATCGACAGGCAGCTGCGGCAGGTGGCCGAGCAGCGCAAGCTGGAGGACCGGCCCCTCCCCCCGGATCTGGACTATCAGGCCATCGGCGGCCTGCGGCTGGAGGCGCGGGAGAAGCTGGACCGGATCCGGCCCCTGAACCTGGGCCAGGCCAGCCGCATCTCCGGGGTGAGCCCGGCGGACGTCGCCGTGCTGATGGTGTACCTGGAAAAGTAGGGACCGGGAAGCTCCGGGCAGAAAGCCTTTCCCCCGGGGGGGAAGGTGCCCCCGTGCGCACACTGGGGCGGATGAGGGGGCGACTATGCAGCCGGTCCGTCCTATATGGCGGCCGCCGCATCGGGCCGGACACCACAAATACAAAGGAGAACCTATGCGCGAAAAAATCGTTCTGGGCCTGTCCGGCGGGGTGGACTCCGCCGCGGCGGCCCTGCTGCTGGAGCGGGCGGGGTACGCCGTCACCGGCTGCTATCTTGACATCGGCCTGGGCGGCTCCGGGGCGGCGGACGCCGCCGCCGTGGCGGACCGGCTGGGCATCCCCCTGGAGCTCCTCCCCATCGGGGCGGAGCTGGAGCGGGAGGTGTGCGCCCCCTTCGCCGCCGATTACCTCTCCGGCCGCACCCCCCTGCCCTGCGCCCGGTGCAACCGGCTGGTGAAGTTCCCCGCCCTGCTGGCCCTGGCGGACCGGCTGGGGGCCCGGTACGTGGCCACCGGGCACTATACCCGGGCGGAGCACGGCAGCCTGAAAAAGGGTATGCCCGCCAACGACCAGTCCTATATGCTGGCCCGGCTCACCAGGGAGCAATTACAGCGGGTAATTTTCCCCC
>CALXEB010000096.1 GCA_944387215.1 uncultured Flavonifractor sp.
TCCGGCGTCTCCTTCACCTCTTACAGCCACACCGGCCTGCCCGTGGCGGTGCTGACCCACGGCGTCAACGCCGAGGTGTTCAACGGCTACTACGACAACACCCAGGTCTACGTCAAGCTGGCCGACATGCTGGACGTGCAGTAAGCCGCCCCGCGCCCCACTCCCATCCTATTATTTATCATAACGGCAGACGGATGCGGCGGCCCGCCGCATCCGTCTGCTGATGCAGAAAGGACATTGGTATCCTATGACTTCCCTTCTCCGCGACCCGGCCCGCCGGCGGTACTACGCCCCCCTGCTGCTCTGCCTGGTCCTCATCGCCGTCCTGCTGGCCCTGCCCACCGGCTTCGAGGGGGCCCTCCAGTACCAGCAGGCAGACCGCTGCGCCGCCCGGGTGCTCTCGGTGGACGACTCGGCCATCATCGACACCGGCCTGGTCCGCTCCGGGGAGCAGCGCTGCCAGCTGGAGCTGCTGGGCGGCCTGTTCAAGGGGCAGACCACTTACGGGGTCAACATGCTCAACGGCTCCCTGGAGCAGGACAAGATCTTCGCCCCCGGGGACAAGGCCATGGTGGTGGTGAGCTACCAGGGGGACGAGATCCTCTCGGTGACCATGATCGATCACTACCGCATCAACAAGGAGATCCTGCTGGCCGGGGTGTTCGCGGTGTTCCTCATCCTCTTCGCCGGGCGCACCGGCGTGCGGGCCATCGCCTCCTTCGCCATGACCATCCTCATGCTGTGGAAGGTGCTGGTGCCCCTCTACCTGAAGGGCTTCCACCCCATCCTCATCGGCCTGGCGGTGACTTTGGTCCTCACGCTGATGATCATCGCCCTGGTGTACGGCTTTGACCGGCGGTGCGCCGCCGCGGTGTCCGGGGCCTTCCTGGGGGTGCTGGTCACCTGCGTGCTGGGGGCGGCCTTCACCGACCTGTTCCAGATCCACGGGGCGGTGATGAGCTACTCGGAGAGCCTGCTCTACGCCGGCTTTTCCCACCTGAACCTGACCCAGATCTTCATGGCCTCCATCTTCATCGGCTCGGCGGGCGCGGTCATCGATCTGAGCGTGGACATCACCTCCGCCGTCAACGAGGTGGTGGAGAAGCGGCCGGACATCTCCCGGTGGGAGGCCGCCCGCTCGGGAATGAATGTGGGCCGGGCCGCCATGGGCACCATGACCACCACCCTCCTGCTGGCCTACTCCGGCGGATATGTGGCCCTGCTGATGGTCTTTATGGCCCAGGGCACCCCGCTGTACAACATCCTCAACTACAAGTATGTGGCCTCGGAGATCATCCATACGGTGGTGGGCTCCTTCGGCCTGGTCACCGTGGCCCCCCTCACCGCCCTCACCAGCGGCTTCCTGCTGGCCGGGCGGAAACAGGGCGCGGCGGCTGATAACATGATAAAAGAGGCGGCGGAGTGATCCGCCGCCTCTTTGTTCTATGGCGACCGGAGGGTCATGGTGAACTCCAGACTGTACCAGCGCGCCGCGTCCGGCCCATCGTTCCCGGCGGCCAGATAGCTGTCCGCAGGGGCCAGATAGCCGAATTCCAGGTCTCTGTACCCCTGATAGGTGACCTTCTGGACGATGTTCACGTCCCCGGCGCGGAGCACATAGCTGCCGAACGGGCGCGCCTGCATGTGCTGAAGCACGCCGCTGGCCGGCCAGCTCAGGCAGTTGTAATTCCCCGTTGCGGCGGCAAAGGCGCTGACTGCCGCCTCCTTTTCAAAGATGGCTGAGCGGATGACCGTATCCCCCGTTACCCGGGCGGTCATGCTCACCTCCACCACCCGTCCGTTTTCGTCCAGGGTGAGGGTGTGATCCATGCCGCCGCCGGCCCCCAGCTGCTGATCCCCGCCGACCCAGCGCCCCTGTTCATCCAGCACGGCCCTGGGACCCTGGGTCAGGAAGCCATAGAGGTCATTGAAGTTGTCCACATACTCCGCCGCGGTCAGCGCCCCCCGGTGCCGGGGCATGAACGCCTGAAGGACCACCAGCGCCCCCAGAGCGGCGCATGTGGCCGCCGCCGCGCCGAACCCCGCCCAGCGCCGAAGGCGGGCGTCCCTGAGGGCGTAGCGCTCCCCCTCCTCCCAGGGGAGGAGTTCCCCCTCGGAGCAGGCCCGATAGCTTCGGTACAGCCGCCAGAGGCCGTAGAAGGGGATCTGGAACCCCATCCCCTTTGCAAAGATCAGCAGGGTGCGGCACCAGCCATCCCACAGGGTGAGCTTTCCCCCGTCCGCCCGCCGCAGGCACAGGCCGAAGATCCATTTCCCCGGGGTATACCCCCAGGTGCGCAGGAGGACGGGCTCCACAAAGATCATGGTGACCAGGTCCCGATAGGCCCCCGCCAGCGCCAGCAGGACGCCGCCCGTGGGCGCCCACCGCAGCACCAGCAGACCGAAGGCGGTCCAGAACAGGCGGCAGAGGAACAGGTCCAGCCACCGGGCGAAAAACCGCCGCCAGGGGCAGGCCGCGGTGGGGGCGCTGTCCCCGCTCAGGCTGAAGTACCCCTCCCCCTCCGCCGGGCGGTCCAGGGTCTCCAGGTACTTTCCGGCGTCCAGGGTGGAGTACTGCGCCCCGTCCTCCCGCATGGCGGCGCACACCCGGCCGGCCCACGCCAGCTCGGCGCGCCGCCCCTCCAGGGTGCGCTGCTGCATAAACAGGGCGGCGTCCAGCTCCAACTCCCCTTTCTGCACCCTGCGGATGACGTCCAGGGGCAGGCCCAGCTGGCGCAGGAGCTTGATCTTCCGCAGGGTCTCCGCGTCCGCTGCCGAATAGTTTCGGTAGTTGTTCTTCCCCCGTTCGGGACAGATGAAGCCCTCCTGCTCATAAAAGCGGATGTTGGCACGGGTCATGCCCAGGCCGTCCTCCAGCTCCTTGATGGTCATGCTCCTCGCCTCCTCACCCACAATATAAAGCATCAAGCGGGTTTACAGTCAAGCCCTTTCTGCGTTTTTTGCGGCTTTTCGGCGGCGGGGCCCGGCCCTACTCCGCCTCCGCCGCCGGGCGGGGCAGGGCGGCGGCCTGAATTCGGTCGATGAGGAAGGACGACACCGTCACCGTCGCCAGGGAACAGGCGATGCGTCCTAGGGGGAGATAGGTCAGGGACAGGGCCAGCACCGTTACGTCGGTGAACAGGTAGGCCCGGGCCAGCCGCCAGCGGGTGGCCCGGGAGATGGTGAGGGCCAGGGCGTCGTCACCGCCGGCGGAGCCGCCCTGCCGGACGATGAGCCCCACGCCGATCCCCACGAAAGCGCCCCCCGCCAGGACGGCCAGCAGAGGCCAGTGCGACAGGTCGGGCAGCATGGGCGGCAGCTGCTCCCACAGCTTATAAAACAGGGCCACGCTGCCGGTGGAGATCAGGGAGATCCTGAGGAAGCTTCCCCCCAGGCACTTGTAGGCCAGCAGATAGCACAGCGCGTCCAGCAGCGGCGTCAGCACCGCCGGGGACAGGCCGAACCAGTGGTTGAGCAGCAGCATCAGGCCCAGGATGCCCCCCTCGGTGATCCCCACCTGCTGGTGGATGTTGTGGACGCCGAAGGTGGTGACGGCCGCGCCCAGTACAATAAGCAGAACTTTCTTCCAGGTGAGCCCCTCCGTCAGCTTTCGGACAAGGCCCGCGAGTATCTCGGGTATCACGGTAAAACCTCCTTATGGCTCAACATTATAAACTCTCGTACCATACGAAAGTCAAGCGCGTTCCCCTTCGCAGTCCGCACAAAAGCGGCGGCCCGGCGGGCCGCCTCAGCTTGTCGAAAAAGCCTCGCAGAGTTCCGCCGCCCGGAGGCGGCGGAAGAAAATCAAATCGTTTTTCCGGCGGCGTGTACGTCGGAAAAACTCTTTGCGCGGAGCGAGCGTCGAATCGTCCGCCCCAGGCGGACGACCGAGGCGCAGAGCGCAGCGAATCCCCTTTGTCGAAAAAGGCACCAGCCTTTTTCGACAGTCTCGCGGCGGCCCGCCGGGCCGCCGCTTTGTCCATGCCGCTGTAGCGGAAATTATCGGGGGCGTCACGGGGCCAGCAGGTCCAGGGCCGCGGCCAGCTGGGCGTCCTCCGCGCCGGTGTTGTATACCTCCGCGTCCAGGGTGAGGCCGGTGCCGATGAGGGAGGTGCCGCTGCCGGTGAAGTAGGCGGCGGTGGAAATGGCCACCGCGCCGCCGTGGGGCAGGGTGAAGGTCTGCTGGGAGTAGCCCTTGCCGCTGGTGGGTTCCCCCACGATCACCGCCGCGTCCCGCTCCTGGAGCTCGGCGGCAAAGAACTCGGCGGCGGAATAGGTGTTGGCGTTGACCAGCACCGCCATGGGCAGGTCCACGCAGGCAGCGTCGGACTGGGTGATCTCCTCGTTGCCCGCCTTGTCCCGGGTGATGAAGATGGGCCCCTCGGGGAGCAGAAAGTCCAGCATATCGGTGAGCTCATGGAGGTAGCCGCCGCCGTTGTTGCGCATGTCGAACACCAGGGCCCGTGCCCCCTGCTCCTGCAGATCGGCCACCGCCTCGGCCAGCCGGTCGGCGCTGCCGTCGTAGAAGTTGGACAGGGCCACGTAGCCCACGTCCCCCTCCAGCATCTCATAGCTCACCGGGTCGGTCTCCAGGCTGGCCCGGATCGCCTCCACCGTGCGCTCTGTCCCGTCGGTCCCCCGGACGGTGAGGGTGACGGCGGTCCCCTCCTCCCCCTGGATCAGGTCCGCCCCCTCGTACCGGGCCTCCCCCGCCAGGGACTGGCCGTCCACGGCGGTGATGACCTCCCCGGGGACCAGGCCCGCCGCCTCCGCCGGGCCGCCGGCGGCCACCTCCACAATGAGCAGGCCGGCCTCGTCGGTGTAGTTGACCGTGATCCCGACGCCCACATAGTGGTTGGTGCGGCGCAGCTCCTGGGCCGCCAGCTCCTCGGCGGTGAGGTAGTAGCTCCACCGATCCCCCAGGCCGTCCACCAGGCCCTCCAGGGCGGCGTCCACGGCGGCGGTCTCGTCATATTCGCCCACGAAGCGCTCCTCCACCAGGTCCAGCGCCCGGACCAGGGAGGCGCCGCAGGGCCCCAGCCACAGCCGGAGGGCCAGCAGGCCGCCGGCCACGCACACCGCGGCGGTAAGGGCCACGGCCAGGAGCAGGTGGAGGGGGGTAAATCTTCTCTGTCGCACGGGTATCATCCTTTCTGGAAAAACGGGCGGGCGGAGGCCGACGCCTCCGCCCGTTCCGGCGTGTTTGGGGTGAAATATAAATATGTGGGCGCGCCGGGGTCGTCGCGCCCCACGGAGGGTTCAATTGACGGAACGCCCCGCACTGTGTAGGGGCGGCCCTTGTGGTCGCCCGCGGGCGGATGATATCCGCCCCTACGGGGGTGCGGCGGGCCGATGTGGGCATCGGCCCCTACGTACCGCGCGCAACGGCGGAAACTGCGTAACCCCGTTCAACAAAGCGGCTTTGCCGCTTTGTTAAGTCTTTACCAGGGGTGGGTCAGGTCGACGCCGGGGAACTTGCTCTCCGGGTCCACCCGCTGGCCGTTCTCCCGCACCTCCAGGTGGAGGTGGTTGCCGGTGGAGTTGCCGGTGGTGCCCACATAGCCGATGACCTGGCCCTGGGTGACCATCTCCCCCTCGCTCACCGCCCGGGAGGACATGTGGGCGTAGAGGGTGGTCTCCCCGTCGCCGTGGTCGATGACCACGTAGTTGCCGTAGGACCAGTAGGCCCCGCTGCCGTATACCGAGGTGATGACCTGGCCGCTCCGGGCCGCCAGGATGGGGGTGCCGCCCTGGGCCGGGATGTCAATGCCGCTGTGGCTGTGGGGCTTGCCGCTGATCGGGTGGATGCGGTAGCCGAACAGGGAGCTGAGCCGGTAATAGCCCGGCAGGGGCCACATGTAGCCGGACTCGGAGATAATGGTGGTGCCGTTCTGCTGGCGCTGGGCCTCGTACTCAGCCTGCTTGCGCTCAATCTCCGCCTGGACGGCGGCGATGGAGGCGTCCTGCTCGTCCAGCTTGCGGTTGAGCTCGGCCAGGTCGCTGTTGAGCTCGTCCACCACTTTCTGGGCCTGGGCCACCAGCACCTGCTGCTCGGCCTTGCGCTCCTCCTGCTGGGCCTTGGCCGCCTCTTCCTCCGCCCGGGCGGACTCCAGCTCGGCCTGGAGCCGCTCCAGCTCCTCCCGGGTGGCGATAAGCTCGTCCATGACCTGATTGTCATAGTCCATCACCGCGTCGATGTCCTCCAGCCGGTCCAGCATGTCGGAAAAGCTGGTGGCGTTGAAGAGGATGGACCAGTAGGACACAGTGCCCTCCTCCTCCATGGCCCGCACCCGCTGGCAGAAGAGATCGTACTGCTCCGCCTCCCGGGCCTCGGCCTCCTTACGCTGCTCCTCCTTGAGGGCGATCTCCTCGTCGTACCAGGCGATCTGGGCCTCGATGCTCTCCAGCTCGTCGTTGATGGCCTCCAACTGGGCCAGCAGCAGGTCTCGCTTGTCCACGGCCGCACTCTGCTGGGCCTCCACGTCCTCCATCTGCTCCTCCAGCTGCTGCTGGAGGGCCTGGCTCTCCGCCTGCTGCTGCTTGAGGGCGTCGATCTCGCTCTGGGTCACGGCGCCGGCGCCGCCCAGGATCATGGTGAATACGGACAGCAGCATCAGCAGGGCCATCAGGCCTGCCAACAGCCCGAATGCCACCCGGCGCCCGTCTACCTTCCGCTTTTTCTGCTTTTTCTGCGCTTTTGCCACGTTCTGTCTCCTTTTCCGCGATGGAGCTTATACCTGAAGGAACTTCCGGATGGCCAGCACCGAACCGCCGGCGCCGATGACAAAACCGGTCAGGATGAATACCCCCAGCACCCGCAGGGCCATAGGGGCAAACGGGAGCACGGTGATCAGGGAGATGGTGTCGGACGTGGAGATGGCGCTGCCCACCAGCACATAGATGCCCCACTCCAGCAGGAAGGCCACCAGCGCCCCCACCAGGCCCAGGATGAGGCCCTCAAACACAAAGGGCCAGCGGACGAAGGAGTTGGTGGCGCCGCACATCTTCATGATGGCGATCTCCTCCCGGCGGTTGAAGGTGGCCAGCTTGATGGT
>CALXEB010000097.1 GCA_944387215.1 uncultured Flavonifractor sp.
GGGAGTTTTTCTATCTTCTTTATCGCCTTAGGCTTTTTTGTACCACTCGCCTAGCGAGTGGTTTTGGGATACAAAAAGAGCGGACCCGGTCCGGGTCCGCTCCGTGCAGTGCGCTGGGGTCCTATTTTGTTTTTTCTTCCTTTACGAGCACCTCGGCCAGGTCCTCACGCCCCCGCAGGGCGGCGATGAACTCTGCCCGCTCCCCCGGGTCGGCGTCTTTGGGAAGGGCATATTCCTCCGTGCGGGCAAAATCCCGCTCCAGGCGCTTTTTCTGCTGCTCCAGCCAGCGCCCGCCCTCCCCCTCCGGGTACACCAGGGCGGCCAGTCGGGGGCGGGCCTTCATCTGGTTTACCCACAGGCGGGCCGGGTCGTGCTTCTTGAAGGCCAGCAGATAGATCAGCAGCACGATGGCCACGGCGGAGGTGGCAAAGCCGAACACCTGGGACACCCGGATGGGGGTGTTGAAAAAGTACAGGCTGTCGGTGCGCAGGCCCTCGATGATGCCCCGGCCCACGCCGTACCAGGCGAAGTAGCTCAGGAAGATCTGCCCGTCGAACTTCCGCCCCCGCTTGGCCACCCACGCCAGCAGCAGGAAGCCCAACAGATTCCACAGGGACTCATAGAGGAAGGTGGGGTGGACCTCCATATATTGGAGCGTCCCGTCCACATAATCATAGATACCCATGCGCCAGGGCAGATCCGTGGGGCCGCCGTAGGCCTCCACATTGACGAAGTTGCCCCAGCGGCCCACCATCTGGCCGATGAGCATGCCGTAGGCCCCCAGGTCCCCGAAGGCCAGGAACTTGATGTGCCGCAGCCTGCAGAACACCAGCAGGACGATCACCGCCATGATGACCCCGCCGTAGATGGCCAGGCCCCCGTCCCAGATGCGCACCATGGCCCCGAAATCCAGGGACCCGTCGGGCCGGCGGTAGAGATCCAGATAGAAGATGATGTAGTACAGCCGGGCCCCGATGATGCACAGGGGCACGGCCGCCAGCAGCATGTCCAGGATATCGTCCTGCCGGATGCCGAATTTGGGAGCCTGGCGGGAGCAGTAGACCACCGCCAGGATAAAGCCCGCGGCAATAATGACGCCGTACCAGTGGATGGGCCAGCCGAACAGGCGGAAGGCAATGGAGCTCACATGAAACTCCAGCCCCAGGCCGGGGAAGGCGACGGTATTCATGCCTCCCCCTCCCCCGGCTTCACCACAGCCAGGCCGCAGCGCTCCGGCAGGATCCAGGTCCGCAGGCACTCCTCCACGTCGCTTTGGGCGATGCTGTCAAACACCTCCGGGAAGGAGAAGAAGTCCGCCCCGGCAAAGTGGTCCTGGGCCAGCTCGATACAGGTGTACTCCAGGGAATTGAGGCCCCGCACCTTGGCGCCGTAGGCCCCCTTCTTCACCCGGCGGAACAGGTCGGGGTCCACCCCTTCCCGGGCCAGGCGGGCGGCCTCGGCCAGCACCGCCTCCCGCACCGCCCGGGGGTCCCGGCTCTCCCCGCCGGCGGCCAGGATGGCGCAGCCGGGGTAGAGCTCAAAGCCGTAGGCAAAGTTCTTGTTGATGAGCCCCTGGGCATAGAGTCGGGCATACAGGGGGCTGGAATTGCCCAGCAGGACCTCGCACAAAAGCGCCCCCAGGATGCTCCGGCGCAGCCACTCCGCTCCCGGCTCTGCCGGGTCGGCCTTGAAGCCCAGCTGGAAGATGGGGGTGGACACCGCCATGGTCAGCTCCTTCTCCGGGCAGGCGGCCCTGCCGTCCTCCTCCCCGCCGTAGTCCCGCTCGATGCGGCCGCCGGGGTCCCGGGGCAGGATCTCCCGGGCGATGCGCACGATCTCCTCCGGGTCCACGTTGCCCGCGGCGGTGAGCACCATATTGCCGGGGCAGTAGAAGGCCTTGTGGCAGGCATAGAGCGTGTCCGCGCTGATGCGGGCGATGGAGGCCTGGCTGCCCGCGATGGGCACCCGGATGGGGTGGTGGTCGTAGAGGCACTCCATCAGGGCGTAGAACACCTGGTTATCCGGGTCGTCCTCCACCATGCGGATCTCCTGGCCGATGATCCCCTGCTCCTTGTCCACGCTCTCCCGGGTAAAATACGGCACGGAGACGAAGGACAGGAGGATCTTCAGATTGTCGTAGAACTTCTCGGTGCTCTCAAAGTAGTACCCGGTGATGGCCGAGCTGGTGAAGGCGTTGGGAGAGGCCCCGTTGGCCGCCAGGTCCTGGAGGGCGTTGCCGTCCTCGGTGTCGAACATCTTGTGCTCCAGGAAATGGGCCACCCCCGCCGGGGTGTCCTTCCACTGGCCGTCCAGGTGAAACTTCATATCCATGCCGCCGTAATTGGTGGCAAAGAAGGCGTAACTCTTCTGAAATTCCGGCTTTTTGTCCACGTAGATGTGCAGGCCGTTCTCCAGCACCGTGTGATAGACCTGCTCGCCCAGGCGGGCGTACTGCTTGTGCTCCATGGCTCAATCCCTGCCTTTCAGGAAATAGACGGTGTCCAGCTTCAGGCCCCGGGCGGCGTCCACCACCTGCTCCCGGGTGACGGCCTCCACCCGCTGCGCCAGCGCCTCCAGGCCCTCCTCCAGGCCGGAGGCCGCCTGGCCCAGCCAGTACTGCTCCAGCCGGCTCTGGCTGTCCAGGGCGGTGCGCAGCGTGCTCACCACCGACCGGCGGGCCCACTCCAGCTCGTCGTCAGAGAACCTGCCCTCCTTGCAGTTGTCCAGCTGGGCCAGGATCTCCGTCTCCGCCTGGCCCACCTTGTCAAACTCCACGCCGGAGGACACCAGCATCACGTCCTTGTAGTTCATCAGGCCGGAGCTGGCGTAGTAGCACAGGGAGAGCCGCTCCCGCACGTTCATAAACAGCTTGGAGGTGGTGGTGCCGCCGTAGACGGCGTTGACCAGCGTCAGGGCGGGGTAGGCCGCGTCCCGCACGTCGACGCCGGTGCGGAAGCCCATGGCCAGCTTGCCCTGGGTCACGTCCAGGGCCTCCTCCACCCGCCGGGGGGCGGCGGGGGCCGGCCGCCGCACCGGCGGCGGCGGGATCAGGCGCGCCCCGCCCGCCGGCAGCCCCTCCGCCAGGGGCGCGAAGGCGGCCTTTACCCGCTGGGGGTCTGCCGAGCCGCAGTAGTAGAGCTCCACCTGGGCCTCAGAGAGGAGCTTCTGGTACCAGGCCCACAGATCCGCCGGCCCGATGGCAGCGGCGGAGGCCTCGTCCCCCAGCTTGTCCACCCCGAAGGGCTCCTCCCGGCACATCTCGGCCACCACCCGCAGCTGGGCGTACTGCCGCTTGTCGTTGATCTGGGCCCGGATGCGGTCGACCAGGTTGTCCCGCTCCTGCCGGGTGTAGTCCGGGCAGAAGGCCCCGTCCCGGGTATAGGGCCGCAGCAGGACCTCCGCCAGCAGGGCCGCCGCCGGCTCCAGGATCCGCTCCCCCTCCAGGGCGTAGGCGTCGTCCAGAAAGCTGGCGGTAAAGCCCACGCACTGGGTCTCCCCCAGCTTGCGGACCGAGGGCTCCAGGGAGCCGCCGTACAGCTCGTCCAGGGCGGCGGAGAGGGACTCCATGTCCGGGTGCCGCTCCGTGCCCCGGCGGAGCACCGCCGGCACCAGGGCGCCCAGAGAGGCGGTCTTTGCCGACAGCGGGGCCAGCAGGTGGACCGCCAGCACGCTGGACTTGAATTTTTCGGTGCGCACCGCCGTCAGGCGGACGCCGGGGCGCAGGGTGATGTGAGTGACATCCATAAACAGCTTTCCGTCCTTTCTTCGCTCCATAGCTTGCCTCGGGAGGGCAGAGCTATGCGGGTATCTGGTGATTTTCCATTGGAAAACGCGGCGGGGGCAAGCCCCCGCCCTACATGGGATACTTTTCCCGGAGCACCGCTTTATAGCTGGTTTCTGTCCCGCAGCCAATCGGGCAGGGCCCGCATTTTGATGCTGGAGACGATGCCCATGGCCGCGAACATGGTGAGGATGGAGGAGCCGCCGTAGCTGATGAAGGGCAGGGTGATGCCCACCACCGGGAACACGTACAGGCACATGCCCACGTTGACCCCCACCTGGGCAATGAGCATGCCGGCATATCCCATGGCGATGAGGGCGCTCTGGGGTGAGCAGGCCCGCCGGGCCACCCAAACGCAACGCAGGATGATGCCCCCCAGCAGGGCCAGCAGGAGCACACAGCCCACCAGGCCGAACTCCTCCCCGCAGACGGCGAAGATCTCGTCGGTATGCCGGGCGGGCAGGGATTCCTCCGAGAGGCTCTGGGTCTGGGTGCCGTTCAGGTAGCCCATGCCGAACAGGCCGCCGCTGCCGATGGCCAGCACGCTGCGGTTCTGCTGCCAGCCCACCCCCTGGGTCTGTTCAAGGAGCGTGGCCGTGTTGCCCAAGAGGCGGTCGATGACCACCACGAACCGCTTCATATAGTATTTATCGCTGACATGGGGCCAGATCACCACCACGGCCGCCGCGCACACCACCGCCGCCAGCAGGAACCAGCGCTTTTTTACGCCGCCGGCCCAGGTCATGACGACAAAAATGATGCCGTAAGTCAGGGCCATGCCGAAGTCGCCGGAGGTGACCACGATAAGGCCGATCATAAACAGGGTGTGCCCCGCCAGCTGGAACACGGAGGCCGGCCGGCTCACCCCCCGTTCCCGCTGCCGGCTGATCTGCCAGGCCAGCAGCATGACGAAGGTAAGCTTGGCGATCTCGGCCGGCTGGAGGTTCACCGGGAAGCCGGGGATGCGCAGCCAGTTATTGTTGCCCGTCTCCTCCGCGCCGAAGCCCAGGGGGGTGAAAAGCAGCAGGTTGATGCCCACGCCGAAAGCCAGCAGCAGCTTCCACGACTTCTCCGTGATGAGCTCGATATCCAGCGAGGACATGAGGATATAGACAAACACCCCCAGCAGGATGGCCGCCGTCTGCACCAGCATGCAGCGGATCCCGGCGGAGTTCTCCATATACCGGGTGGCGCTGAATATGAGCACCAGGCCGAAGCCGCTGGCAGCCAGACACAGGGCCAGCAGCAGCCGGTCCCCCTGCTCCAGGAACGCCCGGATGGAATCGCGGATCCAGGACACAGCGCCACCTCCCTTCCTGCTCTGCCGCCCCGTGGGCGGCTTGCGCGGACCGCTTGAGAACATAGTTTACCATCTTTTTTGCGTTTGGTAAACAGGTGTGGTATAATCTTGTCAGAATCTTCACATTTCATCTGATCCGAGGTGGCTCATGCAACTGCTATCCCATTCACCTGACGAGACCGAGGCCGCCGGGGCCCGGCTGGCGGAAACCCTGGGGCCCGGGGCGGTGGTGGCCTTCACCGGCGACCTGGGGGCCGGCAAGACCGCCTTCACCCGGGGCCTGGCCCGGGGCCTGGGCATCCGGGAGCGGGTGACCAGCCCCACCTTCACCATCGTCAACGAGTACCTGGGGGGCCGGCTGCCCCTGTTCCACTTTGATATGTACCGCCTGGGCTCTGCCGACGAGCTTTACGACATCGGCTGGGAGGACTACCTGGCCCGGGGGGGCGTGTGCGCCGTGGAGTGGAGCGAGAACGTCTCCGACGCCCTGGAGCCCGGCGCCATCCGGGTGGACATCCGCCGGGGCCCGGAGGAGGACGACCGGGTCATCACCATCACGGGAGGAAACGTTTCATGAAGATACTGGCTCTGGAGTCCTCCGCCGCCGCCTGTTCGGCGGCCCTGTGCGAGGACGAGACACTGATCGCCCAATTCTTCCAGAACAGCGGCCTGACCCATTCCGTGACCCTGCTGCCCATGGCGGACGACCTGCTCCGGCGCTGCGGGGTCGGCCTGGAGCAGGTGGACCTCATCGCCGCGGCCGCCGGGCCGGGGTCCTTTACCGGGCTGCGCATCGGCGTGTCCGCCGCCAAGGGGCTGGCCTGGCCGGGGAACAAGCCCTGCGCGGCCTGCTCCACCCTGGAGTCCATGGCCTGGGGCCTGGCCCACACGGGTATGGAGATCTGCCCCGTCATGGACGCCCGGCGCAAGCAGGTATACAACGCACGCTTCCTGGGCACCGGGGAGGGCCTGGAGCGGCTGGCCCCCGACCGGGCCATCGCCCTGGAGGAACTGGCGGCGGAATTAAAAAAGAGCGGAAAACCACAAATTCTGGTTGGAGACGGTGCGGTTTTATGCTATACTGCACTCAGGGATCTGGGGCTGGACGTCCGCCTGGCTCCCCCCCATCTGCGGCAGCAGAGCGCCTGGGGCGTGGCCCGCTGCGCCCTGGAGCTGGCCCGGCGGGGAGAGCTCACCGACGCCGCCGGCCTGACGCCCAGCTACCACCGCCTCTCCCAGGCTGAGCGGGAGCGGCTGGAAAAAGAACAAAAAAACAAAGGGGAATGAGCCATGGACATGGAAAAAGTACACATTCTGGACCATCCGCTGCTCCAGCACAAGCTGAGCATCCTCCGGGACGAGCGCACCGGCGTCAAGGACTTCCGGGAGGTGGTCTCCGAGATCGCCACCCTCATGTGCTATGAGGCCACCCGGGACCTGCCCCTGGAGGACGTGGAGATCAAGACCCCCATCACCACCGCCACCTTCAAGACCATCGCCGGCAAGAAGCTGGCCATCGTCCCCGTGCTGCGGGCGGGCCTGGGCATGGTGGACGGCATCCTCACCCTCATCCCCTCCGCCAAGGTGGGCCACATCGGCCTGTACCGGGACCCGGAGACCCTGGAGCCGGTGGAGTACTACTGCAAGATGCCCAACGACATCGCCGAGCGGGATGTGATCGTCCTGGACCCCATGCTGGCCACCGGCGGCTCCGCCTCCGCCGCCATCCAGTTCATCAAGAACTACGGCGTCAAGCACATCAAGCTCATGAACATCATTGCCGCCCCCGAGGGCATCCGCCGGGTGCAGCACGACCACCCCGACGTGGAGATTTACTGCGCCGCCCTGGATGAGAAGCTCAACGACCACGGCTACATCGTTCCCGGCCTGGGCGACGCCGGCGACC
>CALXEB010000098.1 GCA_944387215.1 uncultured Flavonifractor sp.
TCCTCCAGGTCGGCGGAGATGTCCATGGTGGTCTCGGCCCCCCGGTGGACGCCGCCGATGCCGCCGGTGGCGAAGATCTGGATGCCCGCCATGTGGGCGATGATCATGGTGGTGGTGACGGTGGTGGCCCCATCGGCCCCCCGGGCGCACAGCACCGCCAGATCCCGGCGGCTGGCCTTGGTCACCGCCTGGCCCTGCTTGCCCAGGTACTCGATCTGCTCCCGGGTACAGCCCGCCTTCAGCCGGCCGCCCAGGATGGCGATGGTGGCGGGCACCGCCCCGTTCTCCCGGATGATCTGCTCCACCTTCAGGGCGGTCTCCACGTTCTGGGGATAGGGCATGCCGTGGGAGATGATGGTGGACTCCAGAGCAACTACGGGCCTTCCGTCAGCCACGGCCTGGGCCACCTCGGGGGCTACGTCCAGATACTTGTTCAGGTCCATTGAAGATTACCTCCTGTAATATTATATAAAAAGATCGCGAGTTGGAGAGGGTCAGCGCTCCGCCTGGGCGGCGGGGCGCAGGTCGAACCGCCAGACGGCCAGGGCGAAGGAGCAGAAGGCCACCGCCTCGATGGCCGCGCCGGACCAGGCGCCGGCGATCAGGTTATAGAGAAACATGGGCGGGGAGTTGAGCAGGAAGAGCAGCCGGGTCAGCCGCAGGTTCCGGCTCCACAGGCCCACGGTGGTCAGCATCATGGACAGGCCCAGCAGCAGGCAGTAGGGGCCGTCCCAGGTCAGCAGGGGGGACACGGCGTAGCAGACCAGGAAGAGGACCAGCCACACCCGGCTGCGGGCCCAGGGCCGGTCGTTGAAGGCGCACACGGTGCCCCGGGCCAGGCCCAGCAGGTTGATGAGCACCCCCGTCCACGCACCCAGCAGGCCGTATTGGGCCACCCAGAGCACGCAGCACAGCAGCTGGAGGGCCAGGATCTTTTTCCTGCTGCCGCTCTGCAGGGAGGTGATGGAGATCAGGGAGCCCACAAGCCCCAGGATCTGTGCCAGCCAAAAGCCCACGGCCTCCGGCCCCCTTTCTCAAACTGATATATCCGCGGTCAGTCCTGCCCGCGCAGGCCCATGCGGGCCTTCAGCGCCTGGGCGCTCATGGCGGGGTTGATGGTCTCGGCGCTCTCCATGGCGATGGCGCCGGCGGCCATGGCGGCCCTGGCGGTGCCCTCCAGGTCGGTGCCCTCCAGGTAGGCCCAGGCGATGGCGGCCATGGCCGCGTCGCCGCAGCCGGTGGTGTTCACCATCTCCCCGGGGCAGCAGGGCACGTGGAGCCGCCCGCTGTGGTCGGCGGCATACACCCCGTCGCCCCCCAGGCTGACGAATACCCGCCGCAGGCCGGTGGTGAGCAGCGCGTCCACCGCCCGGTCCAGGCTCTCCTGGCCGGTGATGGCCACACCGGAGAGAAGCTCGGCCTCCAGCCGGTTGGGCTTGAGGGTGTGGAGCTTCCCCAGCACGGGGCGCAGCTTCTCCGCCTTGGCGGTGGACACCGGGTCGGCAAAGATGGGCAGGCGGACGTTCTCCGCCAGCCAGGCGATGGACTGGGCGGGAATGTTGGTGTCCGCCACAATCAGCTGGGCGTTCTGGAGCAGCCGGGCCCGGCCCGCCAGGAAGGCGGGGGTCACATGGTCGTAGATATCCATGTCGCTGACCGCCAGGGCCATGTCCCCGTGCTCGTCGGCGATGAACAGATAGGTGGAGGTGGCCGCCCCCGGCACCGTCAGGCACTGGCTGATGTCGATGCCCAGCTCCCCGCAGGAGGCGGCGATACGCTGGGCGTTCATGTCGTCCCCGAAGGCGGTGAGCATGCGCACGTCCGCCCCCAGCAGGGCCAGGTTGTGGGCAATGTTCCGCCCCACGCCCCCCAGGCTCATGCGCACCTGGCCGGGGTTGGAGTCGGCCGCCACCAGATCGGCATAGGGCCGGCCGCCGATGTCGATGTTTACGCCCCCCACCACCACGGCGTAGGGGGCGGTGCGCACGATGTAGCCCCTGCCGGCGATGTGGCCCTGCTTCATGAGATTGGATATGTGCACCGCCGCCGACGAGCGGGTGATGCCCGCCTTGTCCGCCAGCTCCTGCTGGGAGATCATGGGGTTCTCCTCGATCCACTTGAGGATCTGCCGCTCCCGCTGGGTCATGACCTCGCCCCCTAAACTTTTTGTCGCCAGGTAATCATATGCTTATAACGGGGGTTTGTCAATGGGGAAGGGGAACTGTTTGCAAATTTTTTCGTCCAAAGGACACGGCAAAAAACAAAAAGGAGGCTGAGACCATGAAAGCAAGTGTGAAAGCCCTGCCGCCCGCCCTGCTGGCCCTGGCCCTGCTGGCCGGGTGCGGCACATCCGCGGGGAGCGCCGCCGCCCCCACCCCTATGCCGCCGGAGAGTGTGCCGCCAACCGATGACCTGCCCGGCGTGGAGATGTGGGAGATGACCTGCCGCATCGTGGATGGTGCGGAGAATGGCGCCCTGATGCTGGCGGAGGGTGAGGACGGCCCCTATGACGGTACCGGGATCTATGCCTTTGCCGTGGGGGATACCCCGGTGTGGATCGACGGGGAGGAGAAGACTGCCGCCGACCTGACTGACGGCATGCTGGTGACCGTGACCTGGAACGGCATGGTGGCCGAGAGCTATCCGGGCCAGCTGGGGACGGTGTACGCCCTGTCGGCGGACAGCGGGGACACCGATGACCGCTGCGGCCTCTACCTCCAGGTGCTGGAGGATCTGTGGGAGACGGACCCCGGCCTCAACACCGGCCTGCAGGAGCTGGCGGTGGACTTCTCCGGCCTCACCGACCTGACGGAGAGCGAGAAGGCCGCCCTGGCCTGGGCCTTCGGCAGCGCCCACGGCCTCATGCCCATCACCGGCACCTGGGAGGAGCTGGTGGAGCAGGGCCACATCGACGGGGAGAATCTGGTGTGGAACGGCAGCGGCTGCCTGTTCACCCTGACCGGCAGCGCGGAGGAGGGCTTCCAGGCGGAGAAGTGGGCCTCCGGCCTGGAGGCGTACTTCTTCACCGACTGCACCGCCCGGAAGAGCGCCGACGGCGCCTGGACCTATGAGGTAGGCGGCCACGCCATCGCGTAAAGCCCTTCCCAAAAGCCCCCCAGGGGCCGCGCCGCCGCGGCCCCTGGGGGGCTTTTGTCTGCGTGCCAGGCCGCCTGGGCGCGGCGGATCAGTATCCGTTCACCACCGCGTCCAGCACCTGGGCGGCCACGGAGCCGGCCACGTCGGAGCCGGAGCCGCCGTTCTCCACCAGCACCACGAAGGCGTAGGGGGCGTCGTCATTGCGCAGGAAGCCGGCGAACCAGGCGTGGGGGGACTGGCCGCCCCCCACCTCGGCGGTGCCGCTCTTGGCGCAGATGTCCATATTGGGGAAGCGGGAGGCCCCGTACTGCTCCGTGACGTTGCGGGCCATCATGTCCGCCAGGGTCCCGGCGGTATCGGAGGAGATCAGGGTGCCGGTGCGGCCGGTCAGCGCGGGCAGGGAGGGCAGGCCCAGGGCGTTCTCCGTCCGCAGGATGAGCCGGGGCACCGCCGCCTTCCCGCCGTTGGCGATGGCCCCCATGTACACCATGAGGGCGCAGGGGTTGACCATATCGTTGTGCTGCCCCACGCCGGCCCAGCCCAGCTGGTTGGCGGTGAGGCCCTCCAGCCCGAAGGATCCGGCGGCGGTCTTCAGGCCGTTCACGGAACAGGTGGAGGTCAGCCCCGCCTTGTCCGTATAGCGTGCCAGGGTGTCCTCCCCCAGCTCGTTGGCCAGCAGGGCGAACACGCCGTTGCAGGAGGAGGAGAGAGCGGAGTAGATGTCCAGCTCCCCGTGGGCGCGGGGGCAGGTCACCGCCCCGTCCCCCACCTGGGTGGAGCCGGTGCAGGTCCAGGTGCGGTCAAAAAGGTCGGGGATGTTCTCGATGGCGGCGGCCAGGGTCACCGTCTTGTACACCGAGCCCGGCGGGAAGGTGCCCGACAGGAGCCGGTTCAGGTACACACCCTCCCAGGCCGGGTCGCTCTCCACGTCCTCCGGCGGGTCCAGAGGGTCGAAGGCGGGGGCGGACACCATGCACAGGATCTCCCCCGTCTCGTAATTGTACACCCCCACCGCCCCCTTGCGGCCGTTCAGGGCGTTGTAGGCGATATAGTTGTACCGGGCGTCCAGGGTGAGGTAGAGGTCGTTGCCCTCCCCCAGGGGGGACCAGGCCCCGGTAATGGGGTTATAGCCCGAGAGCCTGTCGGCAAAGGCCACCAGGGCCCCGGTGCCGATGCGGCCCTGGGCGTCCCCCACGGCGTGGAGGGTGGCCTTTCGGACGGTAGCGCCGTCGTACCAGCGGCGGCTCCCGTCCTCGTCCACCCAGGAGAGCGCGTCCCCGTCCCGGTCCAACACCCGGCCCACCGAGAGCTGGCCCTGGCTGTTATAGAGGTGCCGGTTGGCGGCAAAGGACACCCACCGCCCCCCGTTGAGGAAGAAGCGGAACACGAACACCCCGGAGCCCAGCAGGAGGGCGGCGGCCAGCAGCAGGCAGAGGACGGCCCGCTTTTCGATTTTCTTCACGGCGTCTCCCCTCCTCTCTCAGGCCGCCTGGGGGCCAGCCGGCTCCCCTGCCGGGCGGGCAGGCGGATGGCGAAGCTGGCGTTGGGCCGGGTGTCGGTGGCCTTCAGGAAGGCCAGCAGGCCCCAGGAGGCGATCATGGCGGTGCCCCCGTTGGACACGAAGGGGAAGGTCACCCCCGTCAGGGGGAGCAGATCCACCGCGCCGAACACGTTCAGGCAGGTCTGGAACACCATCATGGAGGTGGCGGCGCAGGCGGCGATGAGGTAAAAGCTGCTCCGCCCCGCCCGGCTGGCCCGGACGGCGAACACCGCCAGGGTGACGACGGAGGCCACCGCCAGCAGGGCGATGATGAGCCCCCACTCCTCGCACAGCATACCGAACACCAGGTCGGTGTCCCCCGCCCCCACGTTGTGGAGCCAGCCCTCCCCGGGGCCCATCCCCACCAGGCCGCCGGAGGCGGCGGCGGACATGGTGCGGGTCTGCTGGTAGCCGCTGCCGGAGGAGGCGTTCTGCCAGGCGCGGCCCCAGGTGGCGAAGCGCCGGAGGATATAGGGCTTGAGGGAGAGCATGGTGAGCACGGCGAACACCCCGCCGCCGCAGATGAGGGCCAGGGTGGCCCAGTCCCCGGAGCGCAGGTAGGCGATCACCAGGAAGGTGACGAAGAAGATGGCGGCGGTGCCGAAGTCGCTCATATAGGCAAGGCACGCCAGGCACGCCCCGGTGAGCAGGATGAACAGCCCCAGGTTCCGCTTGCGGAAGAGCCGCTCCAGGGTGGCCGCGCCGGCGAAGATATAGCAGATCTTGGCGATCTCCGAGGGCTGGACCGACACCCCGGCGATGGTGAGCCAGTTGGCCGCGCCGTACCGGGTCTGGGCCAGCAGGGCGGTGGCGGCCAGCAGGACGATGGCGCCCCCCGCCATGATCCAGCGGATGCGCTTGGCCCGGTCCAGGTCCCGGAGAAAGACCCCCAGCACCAGGAACAGCGCCAGCCCCAGCGCCACGCACAAAAACTGCTTGAGCAGGGCGGGGGTGTTGGAGGAGCTGGTCACCGCCAGGGACAGGGTGGACAGAAAGAAGGCGATGGTCTCCATCTCGAAGCCCACCTGCCCCATGGCCCGCAGGGACAGGAAGTAAAGCCACATGGTCCCCGTCAACAGCAGGAAGGTCAGGGGGATGAGCAGCGTGGCGTTCTCCCCCTCGCTGATGGTGAGCTGCAGGCCGCAGAGCACCTGGAACACCGTCAGCAGCACCAGCCCCAGCCAGGGGGACACGGGCCGGCCGGACTGCCGCCGGCGGCGGGCCTGCTCCTCCGGGGGCAGGGGGAGGAGCACGGTCTCCACGCCCCCCAGGCCCAGCACGTCGCCGTAACGCACCGGGGCCTCCCCCTCCACCGGCCTGCCGTTTACCGTCACGCCGCCCTTGGAGCCCAGATCGTAAGCCGTCCAGGTGTCGTCCTCCCGGCGGATGAGGGCGGCGTGCTGGCGGGAGACCACCGGGTAGTTGAGAGTCACGTCGCAGCTCTCCCCCCGGCCCAGGATGTTTTCCCAGTGGGTCAGGGGCTCCTGGGCCCCGTTGGGCAGGGTGAGATAGGCCCACACCTCCGGCAGGCAGGGCACCGTCAGCAGGGAGCGGATGACCCGGACCAGGATCAGCAGGGCCAGCACCGGGAACACAAAGCGCACCACGGCGGTGAACCAGGCGCAGGCCACCTGATGCTCCCCCATCCACAGGATCAGCCCGTCCATATCCGTCCCTCCTTTCCAAAAAGCTGTAACATGCAGTATAGCACAAACCACCCCGATAAAAAAGCGAATGCCCTGCCAAAGCCCCCATTTTTAAAGAAAATTTCACAATTTCAAGGGGACGGTGCGCGCGGCGCACACGCCCTCTTTACAACGCCGTTTCGCCGGCGGTATAATAGAAACACCCAAAAATCAAGACAAAGGACGTGAGATCATGCCTCAGATCGTGGACGCCCGGGGCAAGGCCTGCCCCACCCCCGTCATCATGGCCAAGAAAGTCATGGCCGCCGGGGAGAATACCTTTACCGTCCTGGTGGACAACCCCACGGCGGTGGAGAACCTGAAGCGCCTGGCCGCCAACCAGGGCTTTGACGCCGCCGTCACGGGAGGGGAGGGGGAATTCTCCCTGGCCTTCACCCGCGCCGGCTGCCAGGCCTGTGAAGAGGCGGTGAGCGCCCCCCTGCCCGCCCCGGGGGCGGACTGGGCCGTGTTCGTGGGCCGGGACATCATCGGCGACGGGGATAGGGAGCTGGGCGCCAACCTGATGCGCATGTTCTTCTACACCCTGACCCAGAGCGAGGACAAGCCGGGGGTGGTGCTCTTCATGAACGCCGGGGTGAAGCTGCCCACCCTGGACGAGCAGATCGCGGAGCACCTGAAGGCCCTGGAGG
>CALXEB010000099.1 GCA_944387215.1 uncultured Flavonifractor sp.
AGGAAGCAGGTCTGCCCCACCCGGCAGCTCATGGCGTACTGGCTGGCCAGATCGCTGTAATCCTGGATGGCGGCGTAAAAGGCCTTGAAGGAGTAGACCGTCTGCTGGAACATCTTCACCACCGGGATGCCCCGGACGTATTCCACCGCCTCGCCGCTCATCCGCTCGATCTCCCGCTGGTAGCGGTGGAAGAAGCCGGCGTTCTTGCCCCCCATCATCATGCACATGCTCAAAAGGGCCAGCACCATGGTCAGGAGGCAGAGCAGGCCCATCCGCCAGTCGAAGAGAAAGAGCATCACGATGGCGGCGATGGGGGTCACCACCGTGCCCGCCAGGTCGGGCAGCTTGTGGGCCAGCAGGTCCTCGGTGAGTCCGGCGTTGTCGTCGATGAGCTTGCGCAGGCGGCCCGACTGATTGCCGGTGAAAAAGCCCAGGGGCAGGGTGAGCACATGGGCCATGGCCGCCTTCCGGATGTTCCGGGCGGTGCGGAAGGCGGCCAGGTGGGTACACATCAGGGCGGCGAAGTAGAGGGCGATGCTGCCCACGGCGAACCACACCGCCGTCCAGCCCCACCGCTCCAGCCCGGTGACGCCGGACAGATCGGGCCAGGCGGCCAGGGCCGTCCGGGCCGCCAGCCAGACGCACACATAGGGGACGAGCCCCAGCACCGCCGACAGGGCGGAGAGCAGGCAGCCCAGCGCCGTCAGCCGCCGGTGTCCCCCGGCGCAGCCCAGGATGCGCCCCAGGCTGCTTTGCTTGTTTTCCTTCAATGGTATCCCTCCTCAAAGGTTAGCTTAAGCTAACTTATATCCAAAAAAGACGGGGGTCAGTCCCCCATCCATTTCAGCCATCCGGCGGTATAGAAGTCCCGCAGCTGCTCCACATAGCGCCGGGCCATCTCCAGAGATATGTTGTGGATGACCACCTCGAAGATCCCGTTGAACATGCCGCTGGCGACGATGTGGCAGAGCTGCCGGTCCAACTGGGGCGCCTGGCGTCCCAGGCGGCGGAGGACCTCTATGTACGCCAGGGTGGCGTCCACCTCCACCTCCACCATGTTGTGGACAAAGTGCTCATAGGAGGTCCCCTCCGCCCGGCAGATGAGCAGCTTCACCGGCGAGCGGTGGGTGCAGATGTACTCCACCATCCAGTTGAGGTACTCGTTGGACGCCTCCCCCATGTGGGTGGGCTGCTCGGCCTCGGGCAGCTGGGCAAAGGCGGCCTGGGACTCCATGAAGGGCCCCATCAGGGCGGCGGCGTGGGGCTCCACGATGGAGGCGAAGAGGGCCTCCTTGCTGGAAAAATAGCCGTAAAAGGCCCCGGTGGTCACCCCGGCGTTTTTCACGATCTGCCGCAGGGAGGCCCCCAGAAAGCCCTTCTCCAAAAATTCCTCCATAGCGGCCCGCTGGATCTTCTCCAGAGTGGCGGTGGACTTCTCCTCCATGTCGGCCTCCATATAACAGTGTGATATAACGCTGTTATAATAAGCCCCCTCGACCGATCTGTCAAGGGGGTAAAGCAGGGTTTGTGGAAAAAAGTCCCGGCGGGCGGCAAGTGTGGGCTTGCCGCCCGCCGGGGAGAGGGGATACGGGGGAGCGCCGGTTCAGCCCAGCAGCTCGGTCTCCAGGTCGGAGAGCATGAGGCCCAGGGCGGTGATGCCGCCCTCGGCGGTGTACCACACGGCGGGGTGGGCCAGGTAGACGATGCTGCCGTTTTGATAGGCGTCGGTGCCCATCACCAGCTCGTTTTCCACGATCTCCCGGGCCAGCTGGGCCCCGTCGGTGCCGATGGCGGCGTCCCGGTCCATGACGAAGATGTAGTCGGGGTCCTTTTCCACGATGAACTCGAAGGAGGCCTCGTTGCCGTGGGTGGAGGTGTCGATCTCGGCGTCCACGCCGATGTTCTCAAAGCCGATCTCCCGGCCGATGATGGAGCAGCGGCCGTCGTTGCCCAGCACGTTGAAGCTGCCGCTGGTGCACATGCCCACGATGGCGGTCTTGCCGGCGGCAAACTCCTGGAGGGCGGCGACGCGGCTGTCGAAGCCGGCCATCAGGCTGTCCACCTGGTCCTCCAGGCCGAACATGGAGGCGATGATCCCGGCGTTCTTCCGGACGCTCTCCACCACGCCCAGCTCGGTGTCGGTGGCCAGGTAGACCACCGGGGCGATCTCGCTCAGGGCGTCGTAGGAGCTGGCCAGGCGGCCGCCGATGAAGATGACGTCGGGCTCGCAGGCCATGACGGCCTCCAGGTCGGCCTCCTTGATGGTGCCCAGGTTGGCGATGTCATCGGTGATGTAGTCCTGGAGGTAGTCCAGGCTGGTGGAGGCGGCGCCCACCACCCGGTCCCCCACGCCCAGGGCGTCCAGGATGTCCAGGGAGGCCATGTCCAGGATGGCGATGCGCTGGGGGTCGTAGGGGACGGCCAGCTCCACCGCCTCCCGGCTGCCGTTGAGGGAGGTGATGGTGACGGAGGTGGGGGCGGCCTCGGTCTGGGCGGGGGCGGAGCTCTCAGGCGCGGAGCTCTCGGTGGCGGCGCCGCCGGAGCAGGCGGCCAGGGACAGGCTCATGGCCAGGGCCAGGGCAAGAGAGAGGATTTTTTTCATGCTGTAACTCCTTTTCTAAAAAAGTACTGAAAATGGGGTCAATAGTAGATGGACAGGGGCTTTCCCGCAATGGTCAGGATCTCGAAGTCCACCTGGTAGATCTGAGACAGATTTTCCTTGGTCATCACCTCCTCCACCGTGCCGAATTTGGCGATCTTCCCGTCCTTGAAGGCGCAGATGTAGTCGGAGTAGAAGGCCGCGTAGTTGATCTCATGGAGGACCAGGATCACCGTCTTTCCCAGCTCGTCGCACAGGCGGCGGACGATCTTCATCATGTTGGTGGCGTGGTAGATGTCCAGGTTGTTGGTGGGCTCGTCCAGGAGGACGTATTCCGTGTCCTGGGCGATGACCATGGCGATCATGGCCCGCTGGCGCTGCCCGCCGGAGAGCTCGTCGATGAAGCGGTCCTGGAAGTCCTCCAGCTCCATGTAGGAGATGGCCCGGTCGATGATCTTCTCGTCCTCCGGGGTGGTGCGGCTACCCGAGTAGGGGAAGCGGCCGAAGGTCACCAGCTCCCGGACGGTGAGCTTCATCTGGATGTTGTTGCTCTGGGTCAGGATGGCCAGGCGCTTGGAGAGCTCCTTGCTCTTCCACTTGCCGATGTCCCTCCCCTCAAAGTCCACCAGGCCGCTGTCGTGGGCGATGAGCCGGGAGATCATGCCCATCACCGTGGACTTGCCCGCCCCGTTGGGGCCGATGAGGGAGATCACCTTCCCCTTGGGGATGGAAAAGCTCACCCCGTCCACCACGGTCTTGCCGTCGTACTGCTTGGTCAGTTCCTGGATGCGCATCGTTACACCTTCTTTCTTGTGAGAAGCAGATAGAGAAAATAGAGCCCGCCGCCCACGGTGATGAACACGCTCACCGGCACGGCGTAGGAGTAGACGTGCTCCACGATGAGCTGCCCGCCCACCAGCACCACCATGCCGAAGAGGGCGGAGCCCAGCACCAGCTGGCTGTGCCGGAAGGTGCGGAGGAGCTGCCGGGAGAGGTTGGCGATGATGAGACCCAGGAAGGAGATGGGGCCCACCATGGCGGTGGCCACGGCGATGCACAGGGTCACCCCCAGCAGCAGCCGGCGGATGCACCGGTCGTAGTCCACCCCCAGGTTGATGGCCTGCTCCTTGCCCAGGGTGAGCACGTCCAGCAGGGCCAGCTCCTTCCGCAGGACAAACACGATACCCGCCAGCAGTACTACGGAAAACAGGATGATCTCCGAGTTGATGTTGCTGAAGCTGGCCACCAGGGTGTTCAGGAGACTGTCGTACTCGTTGGGGTCCATGACCCGGGTGAGGGTGGTCTGGATGCTGCCGAAAAAGGAGGTGAGCACCGTGCCCACCAGGAGCACATAGAGCACGTTGTGCCTGGTCTTTTGGAAGATCCAGCTGTAGATCACCGTGGCGGCGATCCCCATGAGGACCACATCCACCGCGAAGGAAAGGTTGGCGTTGGTGGCCACGATGCTGGAGGACCCCAGGAAGAACACCACCGCCGTGTGGATGAGGGTATAGAGGGAGTTCATGCCCAGCAGGCAGGGGGTGACGATGGTGTTGTTGATGATGGACTGGAACACGATGGAGGCCCCGCCGATGGCGAAGGCGGTGATGAGCATGACGATGAGCTTGGGGGTGCGGAGCTTCATGGCGTAGGCGAAGAGCTTGGGGTTGGAGAAGTTCACCTCCACCAGCAGGTAGCCTGCCGCGCACAGCAGCACCAGCGCGGCCAGGATGAGGAGTTTTTTCCGGTTGGCCCGGACGGCGGCTGCGTTCACCGCTCTCCACCCCCTTCCATGGTGTGGAGGGGTGCGGCGCAGCCGCTCTGGGCGGGAGTGCCCAGGCGGATGGCCTTCCGGCCGTGCTTGAGGCGGTAGAAGAGCAGGGCGATGAAGATGAGGCTCCCCAGGATGCCCACGATGAGCTCGATGGGCAGCTCGTAGGGGTAGATGACCACCCGGCCGATCATGTCGCACAAGAGCACGAAAATCGCGCCGAAGAGGGCGGTGTCCACCAGGGTGCCCCGGATCTTGTCCCCCTTGTACATGGCCACCACGTTGGGGACGATGAGGCCGATGTAGGAGATGGAGCCGACCACCACCACGATGGAGGCAGTGATCATGGCGGCAATGGTGAGGCCGGAGAAGAGCACCAGATTGTACGGGACCCCCAGGTTCTTGGAAAAATCCTTGCCCAGCCCAACGATGTTGAAGTGGTTGGCAAAGAGAAAGGCCAGCACCACCAGCGGGACCGTCAGCCAGACGATCTCATACCGGCCTTTCAGCACCAGCGAGAAGTGGCCCACCAGCCAGGAGGACAGAGCTTGGGTCATCTCATATTTGTAAGCCAGATAGTTGGTAATGCCGCCGATGACATTGCCGAACATGATGCCCACCAGAGGGACCATCACCACATCCTTGAACTGGATACGCTGAATGAACCAGACGAAGATCCAGGTGCCCAGAATCGCCGTGGCAAAGGCAAAAATGGCCCGGCTCCACAGTGTGGAGGCCGGCATAAACAGCAGAGCCAGCAGGATGCCGAACTGGGCCGAGGAGATGGTGGCGCCGGTGGTTGGGGACACAAATTTGTTGCTGCACAGCTGCTGCATGATGAGTCCCGCCACACTCATACCAATGCCGGTGCATAGGATGGCCAGCAGGCGCGGCAGCCGGGAGATCAGGAAAATCTCCAGCTGCTCAAAATTGCCTGCGAGTAGCTCACCGGGTGTCAGGTCAATCACGCCCACAAACAGTGAACAGCCGGACAATATAAGTAGCAGAACAGAAAGAACAATGGTAGATCGATACGGTCTGATAAAATCCTCTCCCTTCTTTTTGGCGGTTAGCGATAGCTAACCGCATCCCATAAGCAATGCGCAGCGGCGATTGGACTTACCATGCATCACGCACTGCGCATCGTGAGTGTATTATAGCACACGGAGTTAGTCATGTGCAACCACGCAAAAAGCACAAGCTACCAAGCGGAAAGGATTCTTTTTTTATCCATTATGCGAATTGTTGCCCCGAGCGGACTGCGTCTGAGCAGTCAGCCGGCCCATGCTCCGCAGGCTGACGCCCAGGGTGGAGAGATTGTGCAGCGTGGCAGAGGTGGCGGGCGGCAGAACACCGGCCACACCAAGGGCAATCAGGGTGCCGTTGAAGCCGATAACGAAGCGGTAGTTGGAGTGGATGCGCGCCATCAGCGCCATGGCGATCCGGCGCAGCTCTACCAGTTCCCAGAGACTGTCGGCAGCGATGGTGATGTCCGCGATCTCCCGGGCGATGGCGGCGCCGTCGCTGATGGCGATGCCCGCGTCCGCCTCGGACAAGGCCGGCGAGTCGTTGATGCCGTCGCCTACCATCAACACGGTGTGTCCCTCCCGGCGGAGCCGTGCCACATACTCCGCCTTGTCCGCCGGAAGGACTCCGGCGCGGAAGTCATCCACTCCCACCTGGGCGGCAATGGCTGCGGCGGTGCGGTAACTGTCGCCGGTGAGCATGACGGTATTGGTGACCCCCAGAGCACGGAGGGTGGACAGAACTTCCTTCGCCTCCTCCCGCAGCGGGTCGGAGATGCAGATCACAGCGGCCAGCTGCCCCCCTACTGCCAGATACAGGTGGGAATACTCCGGCGGCAGGGCATCAAAGCGTTCCTGCTCGCCCTCTGGAATGACGCAGCCCTCATCCTCAAAGACGAAGTGGGCACTGCCGATGAGGACTCGCTCCTCATCGACGGTGCTTGCGATGCCGTGAGCCACCAGATACTCCACCTTGGAGTGGTACTCCTCGTGGCGCAGGCCCCGGCGCTTGGCCTCCTCCACCACGGCGTTGGCCATGGAATGGGGGAAGTGCTCCTCCAGACAGGCAGCCAGCCGCAGCATTTCGGATTCCTCTTTGCCACCGAAGGACACCACCTGAGCCACCCGGGGGCAGGCGTGGGTCAGGGTGCCGGTCTTGTCGAAAACGATGGTATCGGCGGCGGCCACGGCCTCCAGAAATTTGCCGCCCTTGACGGTGATGTGGGCCCGGCCCGCCTCCCGCATGGCGGAGAGGACGGCCAGGGGCATGGCCAGCTTCAGGGCGCAGGAGAAGTCCACCATCAGCACCGACAGGGCCCGGGCCACGTTCCGGGTAAAGAGGTAGCTCAGGATGCTCCCGGCGAAGGTGTAGGGCACCAGCCGGTCGGCCAGATGGGCCGCCTTGCTCTCGGCGGCCGACTTGAGCTGCTCCGACCGCTCGATCATCTGGACGATCTGGTCGTAACGGCTCTGGCCGGAGGCCTGCTTCACCTCCAGGACGCACTCGCCCTCCTCCACCACGGTGCCGGCGTAGACCGCCCCGCCGGGGCGTTTGGCCA
>CALXEB010000100.1 GCA_944387215.1 uncultured Flavonifractor sp.
CAGGAGTTCTTTGAGAAACTGCGCACCGAGCCGGAGCGGTGGGGCAAGCCCTTCGCCGCCCTGCTGGGGGCCCTGGACGCCCAGCTGGAGCTGGGGGCGGCGGCCATCGGCGGCAAGGACTCCATGTCCGGCTCCTTCCTGGACCTGGACGTGCCCCCCACCCTCATCTCCTTCGCCATCGCCCCCATCCAGGCGGGCGAGGTACTGACCCCCGAGTTCAAGGAGGCGGGCCACCCGGTATATCTCTTTGCGGGCGACGCCCTGGCCGAGCGCCCTCTGGCGGCCTGGGACAAGTTCCGCGAACTGCACCGGGCGGGCAAGGTCAAGGCCGCCTGGGCCGTGGAGCACGGCTTTGCCGAGGCAGTTATGAAGATGTCCTTTGGCAACAGGATCGGCTTTGCCATGGACCCGGAGGTGGAAACAGACTGGTACAGCCCCTGGCCCCGCTCCATTGTGGCAGAGCTGACCGAGGAGATCGACTTCCCCCTGGCCGTCAAGCTGGGCGTCACTACCGCCGAGCCGGCCATCGACCTGGGCGGCGACAGCGCCCCCATCGACGAGCTGCTGCGCCTGAACGAGGCCGTGCTGGAGGACGTATACCCCACGAAGGCGGGGAGCCCGGAGCCTCTCCGGCCCATCTCCTTTGACGGCCGTTCCCCGGCGGTGTGCAAGTCCAGAGTGGCAAAGCCCCGGGTGGTCATCCCCGTGTTCCCCGGCACCAACTGCGAGTATGACAGCGTCCGGGCCTGCCTGCGGGCGGGCATGACCGCCGAGACGGTGGTCATCCGCAACCTCACCCCCGACGACCTGCTCCAGTCCACCGTGGAACTGGAGGGGGCCATCCGAAAGGCCCAGATCGTCTTCCTCCCCGGCGGCTTCTCCGGCGGGGACGAGCCCGACGGCTCGGCCAAGTTCATCTGCTCCTTCTTCCGCAACCCCCGGCTCACCGACGCGGTCCACGATCTGCTGAAAAACCGGGACGGCCTGATGCTGGGTATCTGCAACGGCTTCCAGGCCCTGGTGAAGCTGGGCCTGGTGCCCTACGGGGAGATCCGGGCCATGGACGAGGGCTGCCCCACCCTGACCTATAACCTCATCGGCCGGCACCAGAGCCGGTACGTCACCACCCGGGTGGCCAGCGTCAACTCCCCCTGGATGCTGAAATCCAATGTGGGGGATCTGCACGCCGTCCCCATCTCCCACGGGGAGGGCCGCTTCGTGGCCCCGCCGGTGGTGGTGGCCGACCTCATCGGCCGGGGCCAGGTGGCCACCCAGTACGTGGGGGCCGACGGCCTGCCCTCCATGGACATCGACGTGAACCCCAACGGCTCCGTGGAGGCCATCGAGGGTATCTTCTCCCCCGACGGCCGGGTGTTCGGCAAGATGGGCCACTCCGAGCGGCGGGGCCCCTTCGTGGCCGTCAACGTCCCCGGCAGCAAGCACCAGCCCCTGCTGGAAAGCGCGGCGGAGTATTTTCGCTGATAAAAGCGCGGGATCCGGATACATCCGGATCCCGCGCTTTTTGTCTCAATCAGTGGGCCGCCTCCAGGGCGGCGGCGGGGCACAGGGGGCCGCTCTGCCCCCCATCCAGCAGAAAGACCCGGTAGCTGGTGCCGCTGCCGTCTGGAAGAACCAGCAGATACAGGCCCTCCTCAGTGGTCTCCACTATGTCAATGGCGGTCATCCGCCCCCCGTCATACCGGGCCGCCAGGATCCGGATGACCTCCGGCGTTTCCTCCGAATCCAGCCGAACCTGCACCACCAGCCTGTCCCCCGAAGCCGCGCCCACCTCCATCGTCTCCGGGGGCTCCCCTCCTTCCGGCTGCTCCGTGAGCCGCGCCAGCCAGTCCTTCAGATCTGCTCCGGTGGCGGCCAGACCGGGCTGGAAGTCCGCAGCCTCCTTATCAGAGAGAACCTCCCTGGACTCCAGATAGGCCAGGGCCAGCTCCACCTCATTTACCCTCTTATCCCCGCTGTCCGCCCGGCAGAGCGCGACAGCCGCCGACCCGCGGGTAGCGGGGCCGTTGGGGGCAAACCGGTCAGCCTGGACGCCGGACAAAACGCCCGCCTGATACAGGGCGTTGATGGCCGCCTGCTGATCCTCAGTACATTCCCCGATATCGATAAAGGGGGAGCTTTCCCCCTCCTGGGGCGCAAGCTCAAATTTCCCGGCAATCAGCTCCGCCAGTTCCGCCCGGGTGAGCAGACGGCTCAGCCAGCGTTCCACATCCGCGCGGGAAGCGGGGACATCAAGGCCAAAATCTCCGTCTGCCGCGTCGGCCCCGGTGAGTACCCCCAGAGAGACCAGATAATTGAAGGCGGGCCGGTAATTTTCCGGGACATTGTTGAAGATATCCGAAGGGCTGCCTGTGGGATCCCCCCGGCCGGCCGCCCGCCAGAGCACCACCACAGCCTCCGCCCGGGTAACAGCGCCCCCGGGGTGGAACCGGCCGTCGCTCTCCCCGTCCAGGATATAGGCGGCGTACAGGGCTGCGATGGCAGCGCGCTGGGCGTCGGTGCAGGGGTCTTTCTCCCCCGCTTCCACCGGGCCGATGTCCGGGAAGTCCTCCTCCCGTGCGGTCTCTCCCTCGGGCGGCAGGGCAGCGGGCCGGAACTTCTCGTAGACCATCCGGGCGAACTCCGCCCGGGTGAGCAGATCGATCCGGGCCAGCCAGGCGGAGACCGTCTCCTCCGCAGCCGGGTTGTCAGGCAGAAATTTGCCCTCCGCGGCGTCCGCCTCCGTCAAAATTCCCCGTCCGTAGAGGGCGTTTACGGCAATTTCGGCGTAGGCCGGCACGTCGGCATAAGGGGCTTCACTGCCGGCCGCCGGCTGGCCCAGGGCCCGCCAGAGGATAAGGGCGGCCTGTACCCGGGTGACGAAGCCCTCCGGGTCAAAGGTACCGTCGGCCCGGCCGTCCAGGATCCCCGCCCCAGCCAGGGCGTTGATGGCCTCCCGCTGCTCCCCGGTGCAGGTCCCGATGTCGGTGAAACCGGGGTCCTCCTCCGGAGGTTCGGGCTGGAACTTCCCGTAAACCAGCACCGCCAGCTCCGCCCGGGTGAGCTCCCCCTCCGCCGCCAGGGCCGCCGGGAGCAGAGACAGCAGCACGCAGAGGGTGATCAGAAGGGCCGCCGCCCGCCGGAATCGCTTGGTCATAGAGATCATCCTTTCCAAACAGGTTTGATTTTTCCAAACTTTAGGTCATTATATCACAACAGTCCATCCTTGATAAGGGTTTCTGGTATTTTCCGGTACAAATCTCTCCTTCTCTTCCCGCAGCCCGGCCCGGAGCGCTTTGAGCGGCGCTCAGATTTTTCCCGCCAAAAGCTGAGCGCCGCGCCCTTGTTCCCGGCCGCCCGCTCTGGTAGGATAGAGACAGACAAGGAGGGAGCGCCATGGATCTGAGTGATAACATCCGCCGCCTGCGCAAGGAGAAGGGGCTGACCCAGGAGCAGGTGGCCCAGGCCCTGGGGGTCACCGCCGGGGCGGTAAACAAGTGGGAGCGGAGCGCCAGCTGTCCGGACCTGGCCCTGCTCTCCCCCCTGGCCCGCCTGCTGGACACCGACCTCAACGGCCTGCTGGCCTTCCAGGCCCAGCCCGACGGGGCGGAGATCGCCGGCATGACGGAGCAGCTCTGCCAGCTGGGCCAGGCCCGGGGCATCGCCGCCGCCTTTGACTGGGCCGAGGAAAAATGGCGGCGCTGGCCGGGGTGCGACAGCCTGACCATCAACCTGGCCATGGCCCTCAACGCCCTGATCTTCGCCCTGGGGGTGGAGGAATCGGAGCCCTGGGAGGCCCGGCTGGAGACCGTCATGACCCCCCTGGCCAGCAGCGAAGACAGGGACGTCCGGGACCAGGCCCTCCACTTCCTCTTCGGCCGGGCCATGGCCCGGGAGGACTTCGGCCGGGCGGAGGGGCTGCTGGCGGGCCTCTCCGAGCGCTGGCCCCACCGGGACGCCCTGCGGGCCGGCCTGCTCCGCCGCACCGGCCGGACGGAGGAGGCCGCGGAGCTGTGGGAACGCCGGCTCCTCAACGCCGCCACCGAGGCCTACGAGGCCCTGATGAGCCTCCAGGAGCTGGCCCTCCTGGCCGGGGATACGGCCCGGGGGGCCCGCCTGTGTACCCTCATCGGCGAGACGGCGGCGCGATACGCCCTGCCCTGCGACATCTCCCCCGCCGGCCGGCTCCAGCAGGCGGCGGCGGAGGGGGACAGGCCGGAGGCCCTGGCCGCCCTCCGCGCCCTGGTGGAGGGCCTGGAGCGGCCCTGGGACGGCGGCGGGCTCTACCCCCACCTGGTGGGGGAGGCGCCGGTGGCGGTGGGCGCGCCTCTGCTGCCCGGCATGGCCCGCGCCCTGCTGGCCGACGAGTCCCTCTCCTTCCTGCGGGACGACCCGGAGTTCCAGCGCCTTCTGGCCGCCCTGCCCCGGGGGGAGGGCGGATAGGGCGCCGGATTTTATGAAATTTTAAGCTGTCCTTCAGGACGGTTTCACCTGGGCGTGGTACACTTAGGGCCATCAAAAGGAGGAATGACCTCATGATCACGCTGATTACCCTGGGGCTCTTCTGCCTGGCCGGGGTGGTACTCATCCCGCTGGTGCTGCTGCTCATCGGGCTGCCGCTGCTGATGCTGCTGGGGCTGGTGCCCTGGCTGCTGCGCGTCGCCGGGGTGGTGTTGCTCATTCGCGCCCTGCTGGAGCAGCCCATGCGGTGGGAAAACTTTACCCCCGCCATCGCGGCCTTTGCCCTGTCCATCGTGCTGGGCTGGATCTTCTGAGCCGCCTGTCCCCCGAAGGGGGCCGCCTGTCCGAAAACAGTGGACAGGCGGCCCCTTTTTCGCTATATTGGGGCCAAAGGGGGAGAAACGGCATGAAGGTGGAGATCCGCATCGACCCGGCCTGCGGAGAGCCGGCTGTGACCATCACCGCTCCCGCCATGACCGAGGAGGTGCGCGCCCTGGCCGCCCGGCTAGAGGGGGGCGCGGCCCTCATCGGCTGGGCGGAGGGCCGGGCCGTCCCCCTGGCGGAGGCCGACCTGCTCCGCTGCTACGGGGAGGAAAAGGGGGTCAGGGCCCAGACCATCGGCGGGGTGTACGACCTGAAGGAGCGGCTCTATGAGCTGGAGGCCAGGCTGGACCGGCACGCCTTCGTGCGCATCTCCCACTCGGAGATCGTCAACCTGCGGAAGATCACCGCCCTGGATCTCTCCCTCACCGGCACCATCCGCATCACGCTCACCGGGGGTACGGTGTGCTGGGCCTCCCGGCGGTATGTGAAGAAGATCAAGGAGGCTTTGGGGCTTTGAAAGGGGGAAAACCCATGCTGTTTGATAACAAAAAGCAGGTCCTTCACCGGGCCCTGGCCGGGGCCCTGCTGGGGCTGGCGGCCCACGCCCTTATGGGCCGGCTGGCCGGGGACTTTCCCATTGCCGGCCCGGACCAGTTCACCGGGTACGGTTTTCTGGACTGCGGCTTCCCCGACGAGCTGGAGGGGTGGGGCGTCGCCCTGTCCTTCGCCCTCTTCGCCCTGCTGGGGGCGGAGGTGGGCGTCGCCACCCTGCCCTTTGCCGGGGAGGGCCGGATCCTGGTGCTCCGCACCCTGGCCCACTTCGCCCTCACGGCGGGCACCATGGCCCTGTGGGCGGGGCTCACCTTCGACCCGGCGGGGGCGGCGCTGCTGGTCTTTCTGCTGGCTGTGGTCTATGTCCTGGTGTGGCTGGGCCGGTGGGTGGGGTGGTATGTGGAGCTCTCCGCCATCCGGGCCAAGCTGGGCCTCTCTCCCGGCCCGTCCCCCATGAAGTGGCGTGAGACCCTGCCCTACCTCCCCTTTGCCGCCCTGCTGTGCCTGCTCCTGCCCCTGGCCCTGCGGCTGTTTGACGGGGGGTATGTGCCGGTGCTCTCCGGCCTGCTCTACCCCTATATCCTGCTGCCTGCCGGGGCCTTCTGTTCCGCCCTGTCCCTGGGGCGGCGGCGGGGGTTCTGCCCCCTCTATCCCGCCGCATGCGTGCTGGGGATTCTGGTGTTCATCCCCCTGGCCCGGCTCTTCTCCAACATGTACGACTGGCCCATGGTGACCATCGCCCTGGCCTGCTCCCTGGCGGGCGACCTGGCCGGAGCCGCCCTCCGGCGGGTACGAAAGGGGGGCGCGGGGGTGTGAATCCGGCGGCCCTGGCGTGCTGACTGGCGCTCCTGGCCAGCCCGGTCCTGATCCGGCGGCTGGCTCCCGGGTCCGTCCCCCTCAAACTGAGGGTCACGGCCCTCTGGCTGCCCTGGTGCGTGGCGGAGTGCGCCCTGTGCCTGCTGCCTATTGCACGGGGCCTCTGCCACATGACCGGCGCCATCTGCCTGGAGCTGGCCGCCTTCGCCCTGCTGGGCAACGCGGCGGGGGCCTATCCGCGCCGCAGGGGCTAGGAAAATCCCGCGTAAAATGTTATAATGATCTCATCTTGACAGTAACGGGGGATCGGGATGGGAAACAACGGCGGAAAGTCCATCAGCTACTTTGGGCTGGTGGCCATGGGCATCGGGTGCATGCTGGGTACCAGCTGGCTGCTGCTGACGGGTACGTGGCTGGAGACGGCGGGGGGCCCGCTGAACCTGGTGGTTGCCTTTGTGCTGTGCATCCTCATCGAGCTGCCCTTCGCCTTCGCCTACATGGAGGCCATCCCCATGCTGCCCCTGCCCGGGGGCGAGGTGGTGTACTCCTACGCCGCCTTCGG
>CALXEB010000101.1 GCA_944387215.1 uncultured Flavonifractor sp.
GGTGCTCTTCATGAACGCCGGGGTGAAGCTGCCCACCCTGGACGAGCAGATCGCGGAGCACCTGAAGGCCCTGGAGGCCGCCGGGGTGGAGATCCAGGTGTGCGGCACCTGCCTGAATTTCTACGGTCTCACCGACCAGCTGAAGGCGGGCACAGTGAGCAATATGTACGACATCGTCTCCCGGATGCAGAGGGCCGCCAAGGTCCTCTCCCTGTGATGGACTACGCCCTTGTCACCTTCGCCTCCACCTACGGGGCCATCCGGGCCCAGGAGGCGCTGCGGCCGGCGGTGAAGGCCGTCACCATGCCGGTGCTGCGGGAGATCTCCCTGGGCTGCGGCATCGCTCTGCGGCTGGCCCCCGGCGACCTGGGGTTGGCCCGGACCGCCCTGGTCGCCTGCGGGCTGGAGCCCGGGGAGTACGCCTTTTACGCCGTCACCGGCTCCGGCCCCGCCCTGCGGGCGGAAAAGCTGGAATAGGAGACAGAAGCGCACGCCGGAGGGGGATCCCCCTCCGGCGTGCGCCGTTCATTTATTCCTCCTCCCGGAAGGCGAAAAGAGTCTCCACAGGCACCTCAAACACCCGGGCCAGATCCATGGCCAGCTTGAGGGAGGGGTTGTACTGCCCCTTCTCCAGCCGGCCGATGGTCTCCCGCCGCACCCCCACCAGGGCGGCCAGGGCCGCCTGGTCCAGCCCCTTCGCCTGACGGAACTCCCGCAGGCGGGTCTCCAGCCTCATGCGGAGAACCTCTCATAGCCCAGGAAGAGCAGGTCCTTGGCCAGGCAGGCCGAGGAGAAGAGGATAAGCACGTCCTCCCGGCCCAGGGTGATGCTCCAGCCGTCTACCTTCCCGCTCACGATCAGCAGAAGGCCCATGGCGACGAACAGAAGGGTAAACAGGGCGGAGTCGGCCCGGCGCTCGTTTTCGGCGGAGCGCTCATCCCCTTTTTCCGTAAAAACGCCGGCGGCAATGAGGATGATGGCCGCCGCCATGGCCAGGAGCACCGCGGCTGCCCCGACGCGCAGGGGCAGGGGCAGGCTCCGCACGGGGTAGAGCCGGGCGAGCAGGCTGGCGGCCAGGATCAGGACCCAGCACAGGGCGTCGATCTGCCGGCTGCGGGTGAGAGTAAGGAATTTTCGGGTCTTCATAGTGGCCTCCTATGTGATATATTTGTCTCTTGTGTGAGAAATATATCACATCAGGGATCCCCTGTCAAGGGGAAAAAGCAAAACGGGCCTGGCGGGGCGTTATCTGCGCGCCGCCAGGCCCGTGTCCGCCGGACCGCTATTGACTGTCCGCCAGCAGGTCGCCCTGTTCCGGGTGGTCCTGGAACCACCGCTGGGCATAGGAGCAGGTGGGGACCGCCTTCATATCCCGGCGGCGGAGCTGGGCCACGGCGGCCTCCACCAGCCTGCCCGCCGCCCCCTGCCCCCGGAGGGAGGCGTCCACAAAGGTGTGGTCGATGTCGGCCACGCCGGGGCGGGTCTCCGGGAAGGTAATCTCCGCCACCAGCTTTCCCGCCTGGTCCTCCGCCCAGATGCGGCCGTCGGTCTCCTGAAATTGCATGATAATGCTCCTTTCTGATTTTGAATCAATGGCGGGGGCGGGTGCGGATCGAACGCACCGGGGCGGGAACGCCGCCCCCAACGGTTTTGAAGACCGCGGGGCTCACCAGATACCCTTCCGCCCTCATATGGGGGGGAGGTCACCGCAGCCGGCGGGCCTCCCCGTTTTTTTCCGTTTTGCCGGCCTTGTCCCAGTACTCCAGCAGCAGCAGGGCGTACTTCCGGGACACGCCCAGTACGTCCCGGGCCCGGCCCAGGGCAAAGGGCTCCGCCCCGAAGGCGCGTTCCAGGGCCTCCAGCCCCTGCGCCAGGGCGGCGGCGTGGACCCGGAAGCCCTTGGCAACGACCACCAGCGTCCCCCTGTCGGTCAGGGCCCGGCGGGCCAGCTTCATCTCCCGCACCCGGCCGGGGAATGCCTCCTCCGCCGCCCCGTCCTCCGGGGCCTGCAGGCCCGCCCGGCGGTAGAGGGCCTCCACCGCCCCCTCCAGGGCGGCGGAAGCCGGGGCCGCCGCCGGCAGAGCCAGGGCCGCCAGGAAGCTCTCCGCCGCTCCCCGGGGCAGGACGGGAAAGAGCCGGTCCCGGATGGCGGGGCTGTCCAGCCCCTGCCGCTGCAGATCCAGGGCCGCCTGCCGCTTTCCGGCCAGGGCGGCGGGGGAGAGGAACCAGCCCGCACCCTCCGCCCCGCCGGCGGCACGGTAGGGGGCCGGGTCCCGGGGGCGGAGGGGCAGGTCCCCCGCCTCCTCCAGCTTCCGCCGGGCGATGGCGACGGGGTCGCCGGCGGCCCGGACGGCCAGGCCCGCCAGCCGCTCCGGGTCGTGCCGCCCCCGGCGGGGGGGATGGGTCTCCAGGATCACGCCGCCCCCCAGGGTGGCCAGGGGGGAGAAAAAGCGCACCACGAACCGATCCCCCTCCAGGGCGGCCAGGGGCCCGGCCAGCCGCAGCTGGGCAAAGCCGGTTTCGCCGGGCTCCAGCTTGTCCCGCCCCAGCAGGACGCACCGGCAGACCACCGCCCTCGTCCCGTGGTGGAGGTGGAGCTGGGAGTTGTTTTTCACGGGGTATGGGGCGTCGGGCAGCAGGGTGAGGGACACATCCACCCGGTCTGTGACCTCCAGCGCCCCCGCAGGGGCCAGGGTCATGCCCCGCCGGACCTGCTCCAGCCGCACCCCCGCCAGGTTCACCGCCGCCCGCACGCCGGGGGGCAGCTCCTCCGCTGGGACGCCGTGGCGCTCCAGCCCCCGCACCCGGGCGGGGAGCGCCCCCGGCCACAGCTCCAGGGCCGCGCCCCTTGCCAGGGAGCCGCCGGTGAGGGTGCCGGTGACCACCGTGCCGCTGCCCGCCACCGAAAAGACCCGGTCGATGTGGAGCCGAGGGGAACCGGTGAGCGCGGGAGGCGGCAGGGCGCTTGCCTGTGCGTCTATGGCGGAGAGCAGTTCCGGCAGGCCCTGCCCGGTCAGGGCAGACACCGGGATCACCGGGGCACTCTCCAGAAAGGTGCCTCGTGCCAGGGCGGCAACCTGCTCCCGCACCCCGGAGTGCTCCCCCAGGTCGGCCCTTGTGAGGGCCACCACCCCGGCGCGCACCCCCAGCAGGGAGAGGATGGCCAGGTGCTCCCGGGTCTGGGGCATGGGCCCCTGGTCGGCGGCGATGACGAGGAGCGCCAGGTCCAGCCCGCCGCAGCCGGAGAGCATGGTGGGGATGAACTTCTCGTGGCCGGGCACGTCCACCACGCTCACCGCCCGCCCGCCGGGCAGGGTGAGGGGGGCAAAGCCCAGCTCGATGGTCAGGCCCCGGCGCTTCTCCTCCGCCAGCCGGTCGGTGTCCACACCCGTCAGGGCCTTCACCAGGGCGGTCTTGCCGTGGTCCACGTGGCCCGCGGTGCCCAGGATCATGGCGCCCCCTCCTTCCAGCGGGCGAGGGCGGCGGCGATGACAGCCTCAGCCCCCGGCAGCAGGGCGCGCACATCCAGCAGCAGCTTTCCCCGGTGGATGCGGCCGATGACGGGGGTCTCCCACCCCCGGAGAAAGCGTTCCAGCTCCTCCGCCGGGGTAAGGGCTACTGCCCAGCCGGGAAGGGATACCCCGGGCATGGAGCCGCCCCCTGCTTCCCCGGGGCTCTCTATCGTCTCACAGGGGCACAGGGGGTTCAGCAGGGCCGCCAGAGCTTCCGCTTTTCTGCGCAGGGTTTCCCCATCCGCACCCAGCATGGCCGCCGCCGGGGGGAGGACCCCGTCCCGCCAGTCCATCAGGGTGCCCTCCAGCGCCGCCAGGGACAGCTTGTCCAGCCGCAGGGCCCGGGCCAGGGGGTCTGATCTGATTTTGGCAATGGCTTCCGCCTTCCCCAGCAGAATGCCCGCCTGGGGCCCGCCCAGCAGCTTGTCCCCCGAGAAGCAGGCCGCGTCCGCCCAGGCTGCCGCCTCCTCCACCGTGGGTTCCCCCGGGAAGGGGCCGGCGGCCAGGGCGCCGCTGCCCAGGTCGCACAGCAGCGGGACGCATCGCTCCCGGGCAAGCTCCCCCAGCTGGGGCAGCTCAGCCGCCTGGGTGAAGCCCACTACTTTGAAGTTGCTGGGGTGGACCTTCAGCAGGGCCTGGGCCGCCCCGGAGTCCAGGGCGGCGGTATAGTCGGACAGGCGGGTCTTGTTGGTGGTGCCCACCTCCACCAGCCTGGCCCCGCTGCGGGCCATGATGTCGGGTACCCGGAAGGAGCCGCCGATCTCCACCAACTCCCCCCGGGAGATGGCCACCCCCAGGCCGGGAGTAAGCACGCTGAGCATCAGCAGCACCGCCGCGGCGTTGTTGTTCACCACGAAGGCCCCCTCCGCCCCGGTGAGTTCCTTCAGCAGGGCCTCCACCCGGCCGGTGCGGCTCCCCCGGCCCCCGCCGGCCAGGTCGTACTCCAGGCTGGCGTACCCCGCCGCCCCCTGCACTGCCTCCGCCGCCCGGGGGGAGAGGGGGGCCCGGCCCAGGTTGGTGTGCAGCACCACGCCGGTGGCGTTTACCACCCGCCTCAGGCCGGGGCGGGAGAGAGCCCTGGCCCGGGCCAGGGCCCGGGCGGCCAGCGTCGGGGCGGCGGGAGCCTGCGCGGCCTCCCCGGCCAGCAGGGCCCGCCGCGCCTCCTCCAGCGTCTCCCGGGCGGCCCGGCGCACCAGGGGATAGGGCAGGCCGCACCCGGCCAGCTCCGCCCGGGCCAGCAGCGCGTCCATTTTGGGCAGATGGGACAGCTCATTTTCCGCCACGGCGGACCCTCCTTTCACAGGGCTTTGAGAGCAGTATATCACAATTTCACAGACCACAGCGTATAAACTTTACGGTTTTCAGAAAAACCCTTGCAAAATTCGGAAAGACAAGGAATAATTGCAGTTGACAGAGCACAGGCTCAGCGGGTATCATCAAATTGTGAAAAAATTGACGATACGTCCGCGGAAAGGGAGGACCGATCATGCGGGTATTTGAAACTCATGTACAGGAACTGAAAAACGACGTGCTTCGGGCGGTAGCGCGCCTGGCCTGGAAGGACGATCTCCAGACGGGCATCCTGGACATACCGGAGGAGATCATCCCCGGGCCCGAGGCCAAGATGCGCTGCTGCATTTATAAGGAGCGGGCCATCATCGGCCAGCGGGTGAAGCTGGCCATGGGGGGTGACCGCACCAACCCCAACCTGGTGGAGGTGCTGGACATCGCCTGCGACGAGTGCCCGGTGACCGAGATCTCTGTGGGCCCCTCCTGCCGCGGGTGCATCGCCACCCGCTGCGTCCACGCCTGCCCCAAGGACGCCATCACCGTGGTGGACCGTAAGGCCCAGATCGACCATAAGAAATGCATCACCTGCGGCAAGTGCGTGGCTGCCTGCCCTTACGGGGCCATTGAAAAGAAGACCCGCCCCTGCGAGCGCAGCTGCAAGGCCGGGGCCATCTCCATGGGCCCGGACAAGAAGGCCTTCATCGACCCGGCCAAGTGCACCTCCTGCGGCGCCTGCGTCTACCAGTGCCCCTTCGGCGCCATCATGGACAAATCCTTCATCGTGGACGCCATCCAGATGCTCCAGGGCGCGGAGAAGTGGGGCTTCCGGGTGTACGCGGCGGTGGCCCCCTCCATCGCCGGCCAGTTCGCCCCCGCCGACCTGGGCCAGGTGGTGACCGGGCTGAAGATGCTGGGCTTCCACGACGTGGTGGAGGTGGCCCTGGGCGCCGACATGACCGCCAAGGAAGAGGCGGGCGAGCTGGAGGAGAAGGGGATGCTGGCCTCCTCCTGCTGTCCGGCCTTTGTGGATTACGTGGAGAAGAACTTCCCCGAGCAGGCCCATTTGGTCTCCCAGACGCCGTCTCCCATGGTCATGGCCGGCCGGTACATCAAAAAGCGCGATCCCTCCGCCAAGGTCATTTTCATCGGGCCCTGCGTGGCCAAGAAGAAGGAGGTCAAGCTGGGCAAGACTATGCGGGCGGTGGACAGCGCCCTCACCTTTGAGGAACTCTACGCCATGTTCGAGTCCCGGGGCATCGACGTGTCCAAGCTGGAGGACGCGGACCTGGACCAGGCCAGCGGCTTCGGCCGCTCCTTTGCCCGCAGCGGCGGCGTCACCGCCGCGGTGGCCGAGGCGTTGAAGGAGCGGGGCAGCGACTTCAGTCTCAAGCCCCTGCCCTGCAGCGGGCTGGAGGCCTGCAAGCTGGCCTTCCTGAAGGCGGCCAAGGGCGTGGGCGACTTCAACTTTATCGAGGGTATGGCCTGTGAGGGCGGCTGCGTCCAGGGCCCTGCCCAGCTCATCCGCTCCCCCAGGAACCAGGGGGACGTGGACCGCCACGCCAAGCAGGCCGAGGGCCGCACCATCGACAGCGCCATCACTGCGGCCGAGCAGGCCGGGGCCGCGGAGGAATAGGCCCGACCTGCCGCAGAAAATACGCGGCCCCGCCGGGAGACCGGCGGGGCCGTTTTTGCGCCCCGGTAGTGTCAAGGATTTTTCGAAAAATAGTTTGCGTTTCTTCTCTCAAAATTGAAATGGGCGGGAAGCCATTTTAGGGCTTTCCCGCCTATCTTTGTTGTAAAAGAAAACCACCGGCAATGCCGGTGGTTCCAAAAAGCTTTAGCTATGCGAAAAAAGAATCCTCCTTTGGTAGAATAGTGGAGGTCTGCCAACCGCCAGAAAGAACCA
>CALXEB010000102.1 GCA_944387215.1 uncultured Flavonifractor sp.
CCTTCCGGGACGTGTCCTTCCGCTTCCAGGACGCGGAGGAGGACACCCTGGGCCACCTGAACTTCGTCTGCCGCCGGGGGGAGACCACCGCCGTCATCGGCGGCACCGGCTCGGGCAAGTCCACCGTGGCCTCCCTCGTCCTTCGGTTCCACGACGTCACCGGCGGGTCCATCCTGCTGGACGGCACCGACATCCGGGACATGACCCAGCGGCATCTGCGCTCCCACCTGGCCTATGTCCAGCAGAAGGCCTGGCTCTTCTCCGGCACCATCCGGGACAATCTCCGTTACAGCCGGCCCGACGCCACCGACGAGGAACTGATGCACGCCGCCGACGTGGCCCAGGCCGGGGACTTCATCCGCTCCCTGCCCGATGGGCTGGACTCCTTCGTGGCTCAGGGGGGCGCCAACTTCTCCGGCGGGCAGAAGCAGCGGCTCTCCATCGCCAGGGCCCTGGTGAAGCGCCCGGAGCTGTACATCTTTGACGACAGCTTTTCCGCCCTGGACTTCAAGACCGACGCCGCCCTCCGAAAGGCCCTGGCGGCGGAGACGAAGGACGCGGCGGTGCTCATCGTGGCCCAGCGGGTCAGCTCCATCCGCCACGCCCAGCAGATCGTGGTCCTCCACGAGGGGCACATGGCGGGCATCGGCACCCACGAGGAGCTGATGCAGACCTGCCAGGTCTACCGCGAGATCTACGAATCCCAGACAAAGGAGGCTCAGGAGGCATGAGCGCCCAGATCAAAAAACAGCCGGGCACCGTCGTGCGCCTGTTCGGCAACCTGAAGGGCCAGCGGCTGCGCCTCACCGTGGTGGCGGCGTCCATTGTCTTTTACGTGGCGCTGAGTATCTGGAACCCCATGTACAGCGCCATCGTCATCGACCACCTGTGGAGAAGCATCCAGGCCGCCTGGCAGAGCGGGACCCCCTTCTCAGTCACCGAGACCATGGGCCGGGAGCTGGTCCAGCTCACGCTCCAGTACCTGTTCACCTGGCTGTTCTACTATCTCCAGTCCTGGCTGATGGCCAGCGTGGCGGAGAGCCTGGTGCTCTCCCTGCGCAGCCAGGTGGCCCGCAAGCTCAGCCGCCTGCCCCTGCGCTTTTTCGACCAGAACAAGGCCGGGGAGATCCTCAGCCGGGTCACCAACGACCTGGACAAGATCTCCGAGACCCTGCAGACCGGCCTTTTGAAGCTGATCGTGGCCGTCGGCACCATCATCGGCTCCCTGTTCGTCATGTTCTATTACAGCGTCCCCCTCACCTGCCTGTTCCTGGTGTTCATGCTGGTCAACATGCTCATCACCCGGGTGGTGGCCCGGAAGAACCTGGCCTGCGCCGCCGGCCGGCAGGAGACTCTCGCCGTGCTCACCGGCGTGGTGGAGGAGTATTACCACGGGCGGGACGTGATCCGGGCCTACAACCACGAGGCCGACAGCATCCGAAAGGTGTCCGAGGCCGCCGAGGCCAACCGGGCCGCCAACCAGCGGGCGGACTTCCTCACCAACTGCGTCAACCCCCTCATCCGCCTGCTCAACCGGCTGGCCCAGGTGGTGATCGCCGTCCTCTCCGGCTGGGGCATGCTCAACGGCACCATGACGGTGGGCGTGGTGCAGGCCTTCTTCCAGTATGTCAACCAGACCGCCGAGCCCCTCACCGAGGCCTCCTATATGATCAACTCCCTCCAGTCCGCCTTCGCCTCCGCCCGGCGCACCTTTGAGCTGCTGGACGAGGAGGAGGAGCGGCCCGACCCGGCCCAGCCCATCCTGGTGGAGAACGCCCGGGGCGCCATTTCCTTCCGGCACGTCAGCTTCGGCTATCAGCCGGACCGGCCCTTGATGCGCGACATCAGCTTCGACGCTCAGCCCGGCCAGAAGATCGCCGTGGTGGGGGCCACCGGCGCGGGCAAGACCACCCTCATCAACCTGCTCATGCGCTTTTACGAGGTGGACGGCGGCCAGATCCTCCTGGACGGCGCAGACACCTCCGCCATGACCCGCTCCGGCCTGCGGCGCAACTTCGGCATGGTGCTCCAGGACACCTGGCTCTTCGGCGGCACAGTGGCGGAGAACATCGCCTACGGCAAGCCGGAGGCCAGCCGGGAGGAGATCGTGGCGGCGGCAAAGGCCGCCGAGGCGGACTACTTCATCCGCACCATGCCCCAGGGATACGACACCGTGCTGGACAACGAGGCGGGCAACCTCTCCGCCGGCCAGCGGCAGCTTTTGACCATCGCCCGGGTGTTCCTGTGCGACCCGCCGGTGCTCATCCTGGACGAGGCCACCTCCAGCGTGGACACCCGCACGGAGGCGGAGATCGGCAAGGCCATGCAGGCCCTGATGCACGGCCGCACCAGCTTCGTCATCGCCCACCGGCTCTCCACCATCCGGGACGCGGACACCATCCTCTTCATGGACCACGGCAACATCATCGAGCAGGGGGACCACAAGACCCTGCTGGCCAAGGGGGACGCCTACGCCGCCCTCTACTACAGCCAGTTTGAGTGACCGCCGTGCTCCCGCGCCGGAAAACCGGGCGGGAGCGCGCCGTTTTCCCGGCAAATTTCTTAAAAAAATATAAAATGCGTTGCGTCCGCCGCCCTGATGCGCTACAATAGGGGTCGGCCGTCCTGCGGCCGACCCGCGCAAAATCCACGCCAGGGAGGCGTTTATGGAACAACGACCTACATCCCGTCTGAAGCTGGTGCTCCTGTTTTTCCAGGGCATGCTGGTGGGCACCGGCGCCATCCTGCCGGGGGTCAGCGGCGGCGTGCTGTGCATGGCCTTCGGCTTTTACGAGCCCATGGTGGCGCTCTTCGCCCACCCCTTCCGCACCCTGCGCCGGCATTATCAGCTCTTTATCCCCATCCTGCTGGGCTGCGGGACCGGCTTTCTGCTGCTGGCCCGGGCGGTGGAGCTGATGCTGAAGCTGGCCCCGGTGGCCACCACAGCCCTGTTCACCGGGCTCATCTGCGGCACCATCCCCGGCCTGATGAAGAAATCGGGCTCCAAAGTATCCCGGAACGGCGACCCCGGCTGGGCCGGCTTCGTCATCTCCCTGATGCTCTCCTTCCTGCTGTTCTGCCTGCTGGAGTCCTCTCTGCCTGGCAGCCTGGAGCCCACCTGGGGCTGGTATGTGTTCTGCGGGGCCATCTGGGCCACCAGCATGCTCCTGCCGGGGCTGAGCTCCTCCTCGGTGCTCCTGTTCCTGGGGCTGTATGAGCCCATGGCCAAGGGCCTGGGCCACCTGGATTTTTCCGTCATCCTGCCCATGCTGGCGGGCTTTTTGGCCACCCTTCTGCTCTGCGCCAAAGGGGTGGACCACCTGATGAAGCATCATTACGCCCAGATGCTGCGGGTGCTGCTGGGCTTCGTCATCTCCTCCACCCTGACGATCCTGCCCGTCTCCTTCACCGGCCCGGGCCAGGCCGCCGTCGCCCTGGCCTGCCTGGCTGCCGGCTTCGCGGTGGCCTATTGGATGGAGGGCATCCAGACGCCGGACGAAAAAGCCGGCTGACGCCGAACGGACCGCGCCGCCGCTCCCGGAAGTGGGAGCGGCGGCGTTTTATCCCCCCGCGGTTCTCCGCCGCCCGACCCATCCGACTTCGGCGCGGCCGCGCTGCTCGCCGAAGGCTTCGGCATGATGGAGGGGTAAGCCGGCGCCTGACCGGCGCGCAGGGGGCGGGCGCCGCGGCGCCCGCCCCTTTTCCTGTCCGTCCCGGCGGGCCTGTTTTCGGCGTTGCGCAAACGGGCCGCAGCATATATAATAGGGGCTAAGCGGGGCTGACCCGCGATCTCAAGGGAGGGCATGGAAATGAACAAGCCTGTTTTGGTGGTCATGGCCGCCGGCATGGGCAGCCGCTACGGCGGGCTCAAGCAGCTGGACCCCGTCGGCGGACACGGGGAGCTCATCATCGACTACTCCATCTACGACGCCCGCCGGGCCGGCTTTGAGACGGTGATCTTCGTCATCAAGCGGGAACTGGAGGAGGCCTTCCAGTCCGCCATCGGCCATCGGCTGAGCCGGGCCATGGATGTGAAGTACGCCTTCCAGGAGCTCTCCGACCTGCCGGCGGGCTACGCTGTGCCGGAGGGCCGGGCAAAGCCCTGGGGCACCTGCCACGCCGTCCTGGCCGCCCGGTCTCTGGTGGACGGCCCCTTCGCCGTCATCAATGCAGACGACTACTATGGCCCCGAGGGCTTTCAGAAGATCTACGACTATCTGTCCGCCCACCCGGACTCGCCCGGATGCTATGAGTTCGCCATGGTGGGCTACAAGGTGGGCAACACCGTCACCGGCCACGGCAGCGTGGCCCGGGGGGTGTGCCAGCTCGACAAGGACGGCTATCTGATGCAGGTCACCGAGCGCACCCGCATTGAAAAAGACGGGCCGGACGCCCGTTTTACCGAGGACGGCGGCGCCACCTGGGTCCATCTGGACGGGGGGAGCATCGTATCCATGAATCTGTGGGGATTCACCCGCAGCTTCCTGGACGAGGCCCAGGCCCGGTTCCCCGCCTTTCTGGACCGCGCCCTGGCGGAGGACCCCCTGAAGGGGGAGTATTTCCTGCCCGGGGTGGTAACGCAGCTGCTGGAGGAGGGCCGGGCCCGGGTGAAGGTGCTCACCAGCGGCGACAAGTGGCATGGCGTCACCTATCGGGAGGACCGCCCCGACGTGGTGCGCGCCCTGGCGGACATGACCGCCGGGGGCCTCTACCCGGCGGAGCTGTGGGGCGGATGAGCCTCTCCGCCCCCTGCACGGATCCTGCCGTCCCCGGAGGACCGGCTTTGACCGGCCGGTCCTCCGGGGCTCTCATTTTGCAGACGTACCGCCCCCATGCCGGCGCGGCAGACCTACAAGGTCTTGACCGACTCTTTACAAAAGCGTGATGGCGCCCGCCCCGGCCTGCTCTTATACTGGACTTAGGCGCCCTGACGCGCCCGTTGGGAGCGGTGGTATGGAACGAACGATCTGCACGCCCGCATCAAGTCCATATGCGGAACCGATCTTCCGCGCCGGTTTGCGCCCTTAGGGCGCGGGCCGGCGCGGTCTTGCGTCTGTCCCGGGCTCCCCACACCAAACAGAAAGGCTGGAGCAACTATGCAAAAGACCTATGTGCTGGACGCCAACGTGCTCATCCAGGCTCCCTACGCCCTGGAGTCCTTTGAGGACAACCACATCGTGCTGCCTCTGGCGGTGCTGGAGGAATTGGACGGGCTGAAGGGCGCCGACGGCGAGGCAGGGGGCAACGCCCGGCAGGTCCTCCGCTTCCTGGAGGGGCTGCGGCTGCAGGGCAGCCTGGTGGAGGGGGTATCCCTGCCCGGCGGCGGGACGCTGCGGCTGGAGATCAACCACGTGGAGATCCCTCTGCCCCCGGGGCTGGACCCTGCCAGCCGGGCGGGCCGCGTCCTGAAGGTGTGCCGCGGCCTTATGGGAGACGGAACGCCGGTGATCCTGGTCACCCGGGACATGGTCGCCCGCATCCGCGCCCAGATGATGGGGGTACCGGCGGAGGACTTCACCACCGACCGGCTGCCCGAGGAGGCCCCCCTGGTCATCGTCCAGGGCCCGGCGGGCACCGCCAAGACCTTCTATGCCCTGGCCGCCGGGCTGGAACAGGTGCTGGAGCGGGAGGAGCGGCTCTACCGAAAGATCCTGGTCTGCCGCCCCAACGCCCAGTTCGACCAGGACATCGGCTTTCTCCCCGGCAGCGAACGGGACAAGATCTCCCCGCTCATGCGGCCCGTGGCGGACAACCTGGAGATCCTGCTGGATCTGGAGGGGAAAAAGGAAAAGCGCAGCGAGGAGGAACTGCGGGGCCGCATCGACTATCTCTTCGACACGGGGGTCATCACCGCCGAGGCCATGAACTTCATGCGCGGCCGGTCCATCACGGACACCTGGCTCATCATCGACGAGGCTCAAAACCTCACCCCCCCGCCAGATGAAGGGCATCGTCACCCGGGTGGGCCGGGGGACCAAGGTGATCCTGCTGGGGGACCCGGCACAGATCGACCACCCCCTGCTGGACGCCAGGAGCAACGGCCTGACCTATGCCAGCCAGCGCATGCGGGGCAGCCCCCTGTGCATCCAGCTCACCATGCGCCCTGACGAGTGCGAGCGCTCCGCCCTGGCATTGAACGCCGCCCGCCGGATGTAGCGCCGGGGCGCGGCCCCGGCCGCAAAAAAGCAGGCTGCCGAACCGCCGCAAAAGCGGTTCGGCAGCCTGTTTGCCTGTTCAGGCGTCAGCGCTTACTGGGCCGGATAGGTCTGGCAGAAGCGCATGAGCAGCGTGGCGATCTCCGCGCGGGAGGCGGAGCCGCCGGGGTTGAGCCGGCTTCCGCCCACGCCGCCGATGAGCCCGGCGTCCACCGCCCAGGCCACGGCCTGGCCGGCCCAGTCGGAGACGCTGTCCACATCCGCATATCTAAATGCGGCAGAGACCAGAGGACTGCTCCCCATGTTCTACCTGGAATTGGCCAGCGGCCTGCGGAAGGGGGAGCTGGTGGCCCTGCGGTGGGAGGATGTGGACATCCAAAGCAGAACCATCTCGGTGAGCCGGCAGTATGTCCGCAACCCGGACGGCTCCCTGGAGCTGACCCGGCCCAAGACAGAG
>CALXEB010000103.1 GCA_944387215.1 uncultured Flavonifractor sp.
GGAGTTTTTCTATCTTCTTTATCGCCTTAGGCTTTTTTGTACCACTCGCCTAGCGAGTGGTTTTGGGATACAAAAAAACGTCCAGCCCGGCATTTTGCCGGGCTGGACGCAGCATGGAAACGATCACCAGGTGACGCCAAGGTCGGGGCGCACGTCCAGGTCGATGATCTCCCGGGCGTCGTAGAACTGCTTGTACCACTCCAGGGCCTTCCCGTTGCGCAGGGTGGTGCCGTCGGGGTGGAGGCGGTCGCAGATGACGGCGGAGATATCGTCCTTGATATAGGAGAAGGAGTTGATGCCCACGCTGGCAAAGATGCGGAAGCCCTGGCTCTGGAGATACTGGAAGGCGGGGCCGGTTTTCTGCCAGTCGTTGCCGTCAGGCCGGCCGCCGTGGGGGTAGAACAGGATGTTGGTGGGGCCCACCAGGCTCCCTACCTCCTCCGCCCAGCGGAGGGTGTCCCGCTGGATGGACTCCAGGGGCCGGCTGTCCAGACGGATGTGGCCCCAGGTGTGGGAGCCGAAGGTCCAGCCGGTCTCCTTCAGCCGCTGGATGACCGGCTTCACCGCGTCGATCTCAGCCTGACGGTTGGCGTCAAAGGCGGGGCGGCGGGGATCGTCGGCGGCAATGTCGATGTCGTTCTGGGTGCGGTAGCCCAGGATGCCCTGGTAGCCGGTGAGGGAGAAAATGGCCTTGGCGCCGTTGAGGGAGAAGTCGGGGTGCTCCAGCACGAACTGGTCCAGGATGGGGGTGGCGTCCAGGTCCTGGGTCAGGAAGGTCTCCTTGGTGAAGGGGTCGGTACACTCGGCCCAGATCTGCCCGTCGTCCCCCAGCACCAGCTTGGAGGTGAAGCCCTCGGCCAGCATATAGTCGTAGTAGTTCACATCGTCAAAGGAGATGATCAGGGGCTTTTTCCCCTCGGGGAGCATGAGGGTGTTGCGCTGCATGCGGGTGACGCCGCTCTCGTCGGTGACCTCGCTCCACACGTCTCCCATGTTTACCAGGATATATCCCTTGTCATAGACGCTCTGGAGGATCTTTTTGAACTCGTCCACCGTCACCATCCAGTCGTCCAGGCCCTCCTGCCGGTCCTGGGGCACCGCGTCGGAGAAGGCGAACTCCGGGTAGGCGATCACCGGGTGGAAAAACAGGTGCTCCACCACCTGGTTGGGCCCCCAGGCCTGGGTGAGCTGGTCCTCGCTCCAGTAATTGCGCACCGCGTCATAGGGGTCCGCCGGGGGCGTGGGGGTGGGCTCGGGCGTGGGAGAGACCTCCGCGGCCGGGCTGTTTTCTGTGCTGTGCTCCGGGGAAGTGGTCCCGCCGCCGCAGGCGGCCAGGGGGAGCATCAGGGCGCCGGCCAGAGCAAGGGCGGCGGCGTGCTTCCAAAGACGGTTCATGGGGAAATACCTCCTGCTTCTTTTTCTGTGAGTACCATCTTACGACAGTGATCGGGAAAAGCAACTACAAATCGGTGACAAATATTTAAGATTTGATGGCGCCCAGGTCGGGCACCCGGTGGACCAGCAGGGTGGAGGCCGCCCCGGTGACCGCCCCGGTGACCAGGGAGCATAGCAGCAGCGGCGGCAGGTACACCAGCGGGGCGGAGGACCCCAGCACCGCCATGGCAGCCAGCACCTGCCCGGTGTTGTGGGCGGCGGCCCCGGCGATGGACACGCCGAACAGGGAGAGCCAGCTGCACCGCACCAGCAGGGCCATGGTCCCCAGGGCCAGCAGCCCGCCGGTGAGGGAAAAGGCCAGGGCCATCAGGTTGCCCCCCAGCAGGGAACCCAGCAGGCAGCGGCACACCAGGATCAGCAGGGCCTCCCGCCCGGACAGGCGGCATAGGGCGTAGGTGGTCACCAGGTTGGCCAGGCCCAGCCGCAGGCCGGGCAGGGGGAAGAGCACCGTCAGAGGCACCAGCCCCTCGGCGACCGAGAGGGCCAGGGCCAGGGCGGTGAGCACCGCGCAGCGGGTGAGCCGCCGCAGGGATGTGGACAAGGGCTTCGCCTCCGATCATGGGGGATTTTTGCCCGGGTAGAGGGAACTTTCAGCCGGTGATCGCGTCAATATCATCAGACGCGCCTCCCGAAAGGGAGATGACCAGCCGGTTGGGCAGGCAGATGATCTGCTGTCCCGCCTGGCTGGCCCAGCCGGTGTGGACGCAGTCCCGGCCGGGACAGCCGCTCTCCAGGATACGGATGCGGCCGGGCTCGGCCTGGATGGTGATGGGGTAGGCCGCCCCCTCCACCTCCAGCTCTTCCGGCCCGGCGAGGGCGGACAGATCGTACCGGGCGATGGTCTCGCCCTCTAAGACGACGGTGGCCGTCAAAAAGTTGCCGCCTTCGGGGCGGAAAAGAAACAGCAGGACCACAGCGGCCGCCGCCACCAGCAGGGCCACCAGGCCGTCCCCCCACACGGGGCGGCGGCGGTCAGCGGCGGACGGTCTCATAGGAATACCCCCCGTCCTCCGCCGGCTGGAAGCCGTCGGAGAGCCCTTCGGTGACCAGCACCCGGCCGTCGGCGGTACACAGGATCAGCTCGATATCCTCCCGTCCCCGCCAGAAGTCCAGGGCCTGCTCCTCGCCCGCCACGAAGAGGGAGGTGGACAGCACGTCGGCCAGCACCGCGTCCGCCGAGACCACCGTCACGGAGAGCAGCCCGCTCTCCGCCGGCCAGCCGGTCCTGGGGTCGATGATGTGATGATAGCGGACCCCATCCTCTTCAAAATAGCGCTCGTACCCCCCGGAAGTGGAGGCGGTCACGTCCGACAGGGACAGGACGCAGAGGTACCGCTCCGTGTCCTGGGGGTCTTTCACCGCTACCCGCCACGCGCCGCCGTCGGGCCGGCTGCCGATGACGGTGACGTTGCCGCCCAGGTCCAGGATCCCGGCTTCCGCGCCGGCGGCCCGGAAGGCGTCTTCCGCCTGCCGGGCGGCAAACCCCTTGGCGATGCCCCCCAGGTCCACCTCCATCCCCGGCCGCTCCAGCCGGGCGGTGGAGGCCTCCTCGTCCACCACAAGGGCGCTGCCGTCCACCAGGGCCAGGGCATCGGAGAGCGCCTGCTCTGTGGGCACGTGCCGGTCGTCCGTGGTGAAGCCCCAGGCATCCATCACAGGGGCGATGGTCACGTCGAAGGTGCCGGGCAGCAGGCCGGAGGCGTCCTGGGCCAGACGGAGGAGCTGGGCCACGTCGGCCTCCACCGCCACCGCGGTCCCGTCCCCGGCGTGAGCGTTGAGCTGGGAGATCTCACTGTCCGCATCGGTGCGGGAGAGCAGGCCGTCCAGCCGGCTCACCGTCTGCTGCACGGCCTGGACCGCATCCGCCCCGTGGGGGCCGTAGGCGGTGACGTTCATCACGGTGTCCATGGCGAAGAACTGCCGGCTGGCCTCCTGCTGGCTGCCGCAGCCGGCGCACAGCAGAAAGAGCGGGACCATCAAGAGAAAAGGAAGACGTTTCATGGCATACTCCAGAAAAAAGAGAGATTGTCAGCCCGCGGGAGGCCAGAGCGGGGCCGGGCGCGCGAAAAAGCAGGGGAAAGGCCGTGCGCCCCCTGATTTGGACCCTGCGCCCTGACGGCCGGCTGTCCTCCTAGTTTACCACACTTTTTGTCCCAGGGAAAGAGGAAAGGGAGGGAGGAAAGATTCTTTTGCTTGCAATGTGGCGTAAATTCTGTTAAACTATACGAGATTGGTCTTGATGAAGAATACTGCGGACGCTGTCCGGCAGGACGTGCGGCCGCTTACAGGAGATGGACAGATGAACAGGAAAGAACAGCAGGCCCAGCGGGCCAAGCAGGAGGACGAGATCCTGGTCAAGGTCCTCTGGTGGATCGTGGGCTGCGTAGTGCTGGAAGTACTGGTGCTCCTGCTGAATAAATATTATGTAAACTATACTGTCAGCCAGATCGACCTGGCCTACGCCCTGCATAAGAGCGTGATCCCGGTGCTGGCCGTTGCGTTCCCCGTGTGCTTTGTGGCGGCGCTGCTGCTGTGGCTGGCCGCCCGGAAAAAGGGAAAGCTGGTCAGGCTCACCGCCGGGCTCACCCTGGCGTTCCTGGCCCTGGCGGTGTGCGCTGTGGTGACCTATTTCTTTGCAGGGACCGGCATCCGCTTCCTCTATATCGCGGTGCCCGCCGTGGCGGTGCTGGCGCTCATCTATTACCTCTATCAGCGGGAGTTCTTCTGCGCGGCGGTGCTCAGCGCCCTGGGCCTGCTGGCGGTGCGGGTGGTGCCCCAGTATGCGGGCCATCCGGTGCTGGCCATCGGATATGCGGTGGTTCTGGCCGTCCTGGTTCTGGCCGCGCTGGTCCTCTTCTTCCGCCTGCAGAAGGGCCAGGGCCGGATGGCGGTGAAGGGGGCGCCGGTGCAGATCCTTCCCAAGAACGCCAATTATGCCCTGCTCTATGCCACCTGCGCGGTGGTGGCGGCGGTGCTGGCGGCCGCGCTGGCCCTGGGCTCCCTCACCCTGCTCTACGGGGTGCTGGTGGCCTGGCTGCTGATCCTGGCGGTGTACTACACCGTACGGCTGATGTAAAACGGAGATCAAAATGCCCCGGAGCGATGATGCTCCGGGGCATTTTTGTATGTTGGACAGGTTCACGGGCGCACACGCAGGTGCGTCCCTATGGTATCGGGGGACAGATGCCCGTAGGGCGGGGGCTTGTCCCCGCCGTTATTTCCGTTCAGTTCAAATCGGGCAGGGCGGCAAGCAGGCCGTCCACGTCCGCCTGGGCGGTGTGGAAGCAGGTGACAAAGCGCACTACCGTGTGGGTCTCGTCGTAGGGGCACCAGTCCTCGTAGTCGCACACCTCGTCAAGGATGGGCTTTTTGTCGTTGGGGGCGATGACAAAGACCTGGTTGGTGGGGGACTCCACCCACAGGGGCCAGCCCTTGGCCTTCAGGCCCTCCTGGAGGCGCTTGGCCATCTGGTTGGCGTGGCGGGCCATGTTGAAGTACAGGTCGTCGGTAAACAAAGTCTGGAAGGTGACCCCCTGGATCCAGCCCTTTTCCATCACCGCGCCCATGCGCTTTTTCATGCGGAAGAAGCCGTCGGCCAGCTCGGGCCGGGTGATGACCAGGGCCTCGCCGAACATGGCGCCGTTCTTGGTGCCGCCGATGTAGAAGGCGTCGCACAGCCGGGCAAACTCCGGCAGGGTCAGGTCGTTGGCCTCGGAGGTGAGGGCAGCCCCCAGCCGGGCCCCGTCCACGAAGAGGTACAGGCCGTGCTCCCGGCAGAAGGCGTACAGGGCGGTGAGCTCCGCCTTGGTATACACCGCGCCGTTCTCCGTGGCGTTGGAGATGTACACCAGCTTGGGCTCGGTGAGGTGGGGGTCCTGGTGCCGCTCCAGCACGGGGACCAGGTCCACCGGGGCGATCTTGCCCTGAGCGTCGGCGGGGACGGGGAGGATCTTGTGGCCGGTGGCCTCGAAGGCCCCCACCTCGTGGCCGTTCAGGTGGCCGGAATCGGGGCAGATGGCTGCCTGCCACGGCTTGAGCAGGAAGGCGCAGGCCACCACGTTGGTCTGAGTGCCCCCCACCAGGAACTCCACCATGGCCTCAGGCAGGCCGCACACCTGACGGATCCGCTCCTTGGCCCGGGCGGTGTGCCCGTCGTCCCCATAGCCCCAGTTGCCCTCCAGGTTCACGGCGCACACCGCGTCCATGACCTTGGGGTGGGCGCCGAAGGAGTAGTCGTTGCGGAAGAGATACTTCATAGTCATGACCTCCTAATGAGATAAAAGAGGGCGGCCGCAAGGGCCGCCCCTGTATAACAGATTTGTAGGGCGCGACGGCCTCGGCGCGCCACCCCTTCCGTCAGAACTTGAAGGAGTCCTTCAGGCTCACAGAGCGGTTGAACACCAGGCGCTCCGGGGAGGAGTCCCTATTGTCCACGCAGAAGTACCCCTGCCGCAGGAACTGGAAGGAGGCGGGGGCCTGGGCGCCCGCCAGGCCGGCCTCCACCTTGGCGTGGGGGAGGACCTCCAGGGAGCCGGGGTTCAGGCAGTCCAGGAAGTTCTTGTCCCCGGCGTCAGGGTCGGCGTCGGAGAACAGGTTGTCGTACAGCCGCACCTCCGCGTCCACGGCGGTGGCGGCGTCCACCCAGTGGATGGTGGCCCCCTTCACCTTGCGGCCGTCAGCGGGGTCGCCGCCCCGGCTGTCCGGGTCATAGGTGGCCAGGATCTCGGTGACGTTGCCCGCCTCGTCCTTGACGCAGCCGGTGCATTTGATGACGTAGGCCCCCTTCAGCCGGCACTCGGGGCCCTCGGGGTAGAGCCGCTTGTACTTTGGCACCGGGCACTCCAGGAAGTCCTCTGCCTCCACGTACAGCGTGCGGGAGAAGGACACCTCCCGTGTGCCGTCCTCGGGGCGGTTGGGGTTGTTCTCCACGGTGAAGGTCTCGCTGCGCCCCTCGGGGTAGTTGGTGAGGGTGAGCCTGACCGGGCGGAGCACCGCCATGCGGCGCTGGGCGGTCTCGTTCAGATCCTCCCGCAGGCAGTGCTCCAGGAAGGCGTACTCCACGGTGGAGGCCGCCTTGCTCACGCCGTTGCGCTCGGAGAAATTGCGGATGGAGCGGGGGGTGTAGCCCCGGCGGCGCAGGCCGCACAG
>CALXEB010000104.1 GCA_944387215.1 uncultured Flavonifractor sp.
ACGGGCTCCTCCGGGGAGACGGCGGGCACGCCGGCCATGCCGCCGGGCAGGGCCGCCGTCTCCGCCGGAGCGGGCTCCATCGCCTGGGTCTGAGGGGCGGGCACGGCCTGCTCCAGCAGGGCCGCCGCCCCCCAGGGGCTGGCGAAGCTGACGGGGCACACCATGCGGAACAGCACCACCGCCCACAGCAGCAGCCGCACAAAGGCCGGGGCCTTCAGCCGGATCAGCGCCCACCGCAGGACCAGCACTGCCAGGACGGTGAGGGCGGCGGTGATACTCATGCGCCCCACGGTCAGCAAAATCTCACCCATGGCGGGCCTCGCTCTCGTCGATGAGGCGGCGCAGCTCCTCCGCCTCCCGGTGGGAGAGGGTCTTGCCGTTCAGGAAGGCGGCCACGAAGCCAGGCAGGTATCCGCCGAAGGACTTCTCCACCGCCGCCTCGCTCTCCCGGCGCAGCACCTCCTCCCGCCCCACCAGAGCGGTGACGGTGGCGTTCTCGTTTTTCAGCACTCCCCGCTCCCCCAGCTTGCGGATCAGGTTGAAGGTGGTGGACTTCTTCCACTCCAGCCTCTCCTGGCACAGCTTGGACAGAGCGGTGGAGTTGATGGGCTGGCGCTCCCAAACCAGATCCATCAGCCGGTACTCCGCGTCAAAGAGCCTGTAATCGTCCATAAACAGCCCGCCTTTCACATGGTTTGTTTAAAGAAACCTCTTCTGTGAGGCTAGTTTATCAGAACAAACCTCTCCTGTCAAGGCAAATATGCGGGTCAGGGGCTTACTTTTTCCGGGGGCAAACAAGGGACGCGGCAATGCCGCGTCCCTTGGTGTATCGGCTCTGTGCAGGCCGTTACTGCTCCCCCATGAGCAGGTACATGACCGCCTTCTGGGCGTGAAGGCGGTTTTCCGCCTCGTCGAAGATCTCATTGGCGTGGGCCTCGAACACCTCGGCGGTGATCTCCTCCCCCCGGTGGGCGGGCAGGCAGTGCTGCACCATGCAGCCGGGGTGGGCCAGGGCCATCAGCTCGGCGTTGATCTGGTAGACCCCCTCAAAGACCGCCCGGCGGGCCTGGGCCTCCCCCTCCTGGCCCATGGAGGCCCACACGTCGGTGAACAGGGCGTCGGCGTCCGCCGCCGCCTCCCTGGGATCCCGGCAGAGGGTGAATTTGCCGCCGCTCTCCCGGGCGAATTCCAGCACGCGGGGATCGGGGTCGTACCCCTCGGGGCAGGCCACGGAGACCTCCATGCCCACCTTCAGGCCGCCCACGATGAGGGAGTTGGCCATGTTGTTGCCGTCGCCGATATAGCACAGCTTCAGGCCCTCCAGCCGGGACTTGTGCTCCCGGATGGTCATGAGATCGGCCAGCACCTGGCAGGGGTGGCAGAAGTCGGTGAGGCCGTTGATGACGGGGATGGAGGCGTACTGGGCCAGCTTCTCCACCTCCTCCTGGCTGAACGTGCGGATCATGATGCCGTCGCAGTAGCGGCTGAGTACCCGGGCGGTGTCCTCAATGGGCTCCCCCCGGCCGATCTGGCTCTCCCTGCCGGAGAGGAAGAGGGCGTGGCCCCCCAGCTGGAACATGCCGGTCTCGAAGGAGACCCGGGTGCGGGTGGAGTTCTTCTCGAAGATCATGGCCAGGGTCTTGCCCGCCAGATAGCTGTGGGTCAGGCTGTGCTTCTGGTTGTACTTCATCTGGTCGGCGGTATCCAGGATCTTGACGATGTCCGCCTTGGACAGGTCCAGCAGCTTGAGCAGGTCCTTTTTCATCATTGCACCTCATTCCTCACAGTGACTGCAAAGTGGATTTCAGAATTTCCAGCCCCTTGTCCAGCTCCGCCCGGGTGATGGTCAGGGGGGGCAGCAGACGCAGGGCGGGGCCGGCGGTGAGCACCAGCAGGCCGTTCTGGATAAGCCGGGCGGCCAGGTCCCTGTTGTCCCAGCCCTCCTTTACCTCCACGCCGATCATCAGGCCCAGGCCCCGGGTGGCCCCCAGGGGGGGCAGGCCCATGGCCTCGATGGAGGCCCGCAGGTAGCGGCCCTTCTCCCGGACGGCGGCCAGGGCGTCCTCGTCCAGAATGTCCAGCACCACCTGGGCGGCGGCGGCGCAGACGGGGTTGCCGCCGAAGGTGGAGGCGTGGGTGCCGGGGCCCAGCACGTTCCGGCACCGCTCGTTGGCCAGGAAGCCGCCCATGGGCAGGCCGCCGGCGATCCCCTTGGCGAAGGAAACCCCGTCGGGGATGATGCCGTACTGCTGGAAGGCGAAGAGGGTGCCGGTGCGGCCGATGCCGGTCTGCACCTCGTCCACCAGCAGCAGCCAGTCCCGCTCGGCGCACAGCACCGCCAGGTCGTGGACGTAGTCCTGGTCCATGGGGTAGACGCCCCCCTCCCCCTGCACCAGCTCCAGCAGGACGGCGCACACGTCGTGGCCCGCCACCTCCTGGAGGGCGTCCATGCTCCCCGCCCGGGCGCAGCGGAACCCGTCGGGGAAGGGATGGAAGTAGTTGTGGAACACCTCCTGGCCGGTGGCGGCCAGGGTGGCGGAGGTGCGGCCGTGGAAGGAGTTTTTCAGGGTAAGGATGGTGCCCCGCCCCTTGCCGTACTTGTCAAAGGAGTATTTCCGGGCCAGCTTGATGAGCCCCTCGTTGCCCTCCGCGCCGGAGTTGCCGAAGAAGGCCGCCGCCATGCCGGAGCGCCGGCAGAGGGTCTCGGCCAGTTTGGCGTAAGGCTGGGTGTAGAACAGGTTGGAGACGTGGCCCAGCCTGGAGGCCTGGTCATAGATGGCCTCCACCCATCTCTCGTTGGCGTAGCCGATGGCGTTCACCCCGATGCCGGCGGCAAAGTCGATGTACGCCTTCCCCGCCAGGTCCCACAGGGTGGCCCCCTTCCCGTGGTCGATGTCCACGTCGTACCGGCCGTAGGTCTGCATGGTGTATTGGTGGTCCAGCGCCACCAGGTCCTCATGGGTCATGGTATCTCTCACCCCTTATGGTCTTGAAGATCAGGCTCGTAGGGCGGGGGCTTGCCCCCGCCGTTCCACCGCATACCGCGCCGCCCGGCGGCGGGGGCAAGCCCCCGCCCTACGGAGTCCGCGGTTTTCGCACGCTTACAGCAGCATGGTGCCGATGCCGGCGTCGGATAAGAGCTCAATGAGGATGGAGTGCTGGATCCGGCCGTCCAGAATGACCGCGTTCTTCACGCCGGATCGCACCGCCTCCACGCAGCAGTCCACCTTGGGGATCATGCCGCCCTGGATGACCCCCTCCTGGATCAGGCCGGGCACCTGGGACAGGCGCACCACCGGCAGCAGGGTGCTCTCGTCCTTCGGGTCCCGCAGCAGGCCCCGCACGTCGGTGAGAAGGAGGATTTTCTCCGCCTTCAGGGCCACCGCCAGCTTGGCGGCGGCGGTGTCGGCGTTGATGTTGTAGGCGGTGTCCGCGTCCACCCCCTGGGCCACGGTGGACACCACGGGGATATAGCCCCCCTCCAGGCAGTCCTCCACCGGCCGGGGATCCACGTCGGTGATCTCCCCCACCAGGCCGTACTTCTCGTCCAGCGCCCTGGCCTGGAACAGCCCGGCGTCCATGCCGCACAGGCCCATGGCCCGGCCGCCCATGCGGTTGAGGGTGGCCACCAGGTCCTTGTTCACCTTACCGCAGAGCACCTGCTGCACCACGTCCATGGTCTCCCGGTCGGTGTAGCGCAGGCCGTCCACAAAGCGGGACTGCTTGCCCAGGCGCTTGAGCATGTCGGTGATCTCCGGCCCGCCGCCGTGGACCACCGCCACCCGCACCCCCACCAGGCGCAGGAGGATGATATCGGAGATCACCGCCCGGCGGAGCTCCTCGGAGATCATGGCGTTGCCGCCGTATTTGACCACCACGGTCTTGCCGCTGTACTTCTGGATATAGGGCAGGGCCTCGGCCAGCACCTGGGCCCGCTGGGTCACATGGAGTTCGGACATGGAAACTGCCTCCTTGGGAATGGGAAACGGGGCGCGGGGCGCCTCCTCCCCGTCACGTTCTGTAATCGCCGTTGATCTTCACGTAGTCGTAGGTCAAGTCGCAGCCCCAGCAGGTGGCCTGGTACTCCCCCTCGTGGAGGTCCACCCGGATGACCACCTCGTCCTGGGAGAGGATGCTCTTGGCGGCCTCCTCGTCAAAGTCCACCCCGGCGCCGTCCTTACACACCAGGATGTCCCCCACGGCAGAGGAGAAAGTCACGTCCACAAACTCGGGGCGGAAGGGGGCCTTAGAGTATCCCATGGCGCACAGCACCCGGCCCCAGTTGGCGTCGGCGCCGAACATGGCCGCCTTCACCAGGGAGGAACCCACCACCGCCTTGCTAAGGCGCTCGGCGCTCTCCTCGCTGCGGGCGTCCTTCACGGTACAGGTGATCAGCCGGCTGGCCCCCTCCCCGTCGGCGGCGATGGCCCGGGAGAGCTGCTCGCACAGGTGGCGGAGGGTCTTGGTAAAGACGGTGTAGCCGTCGTCCTTCCACTCGATGAGGGGGTTGCCCGCCATGGAATTGGCCAGCACCACGCACATGTCGTTGGTGGAGGTGTCCCCGTCGATGGTCACCCGGTTGAAGGTGCGGGGGACGATCTCGTGGAGGGCCTCCTGGAGCAGCTCCTGGGTGATGGCGCAGTCGGTGGTGATAAAGCACAGCATGGTGCCCATGTTGGGGTGGATCATGCCGGAGCCCTTGGCGATGGCCCCCAGCGTCACCGTCTTTCCCCCGATGGAGCAGGTGAAGGCCAGCTCCTTTTTCACCGTGTCGGTGGTCATGATGGCCTCGGCCGCGGCGCCGGAGCCGTCAGAGGACAGGGCGGCGGCGGCCTCGGGGATGCCCTTTTCGATGGCCTTCATGTTCAGCTCCTGGCCGATGATCCCGGTGGAGGCCACCACGAAGTCCTCCGGCTTCAGCCCTGTGGCCCCGGCGGCCAGCACGCACATCTCCTCGGCGTGCTCGTGGCTGTTGGGGGCGCAGGCGTTGGCGTTGCCCGAATTGACTACGATACCCTGGGCCTCCCCGTTCTCCAGGTGGTCCATGGTCACATAGATGGGGGCGGCCTTCACCCGGTTCATGGTGTACACCGCCGCGGCGGCGCAGGGCTGCTCCGACACGATGAGGGCCAGGTCCTTCTTACCCGCCAGAACCTCCGGCATGCCGCTGGCGGCGGGCTGGTTGCCATCCCCCTTGCCCTTCTTCACGCCGCAGTGGACGCCGGAGGCCGTAAAGCCTTTTGGGGCGGTGACGCCGCCGGTGATCTGTTTCATATCCTTCACTCCTTGCCGGACCAGGCGGCGGGGGCAAGCCCCCGCCCTACAGGGTCCATGATTCATGAGAATTGGTCTATCATCCTGTCGTAGGGCGGGGGCTTGCCCCCGCCGTCTGTCCCTACAGCGCCAAGCCTCTGGTTTGCTCAAAGCCCAGCATCAGGTTCATATTCTGCACCGCCGCGCCGGAAGCGCCTTTGCCCAGGTTGTCGAAAAGGGCGGTGACGGTACACCGGCTGCCGCTGCCCGCCACGATGAGGGTCAGATCGTCTCGTCCCGCCGCGGCATTACTGTAGATCTTTGCGCCCGCGCCCTGCTCCTCGGGATCCGGCGCCACATGGATCAGCGGCCGGCCGGCATAGAACTCCTCAAAAGCCCGCCGCAGATCCGCCGGGCGCTCCACCCCCCACAGCTGGTCAAGGTGCAGGGGCACGGTGGTCGCCATGCCCTTGTAGTAGTCATCCACCACAGGGCAGAACACCGGCAGCCGCTCCAGCCCGCAGACCCGCGCCATTTCAGGCAGATGCTTGTGCCCTTGGCCCAGGGCGTAGAGCGCAGGACTGTAAAGTTCTTTTCCTTTCTCTCCGCTCTCGTACTGGGCGATCATCTTTTTTCCGCCGCCGGAGTAGCCGGTGAGGGAAAAACAGCTCAGGGCGGCGCCCCTGGGCAGCAGGCCCAGGGCCACCAGCGGATAGACGATGGAGATAAAGCCGGTGGCGTGGCAGCCTGGATTGGCAACGAATCGCGCCCCGCCAATGGTTTTTTCCGGGTCCTTATACAGCTCCGAAAAGCCGTACACCCAGCCCGGAGCGGTGCGGTGAGCGGTGGACGCGTCGATGACCCGGGTATCCGGGGACTCGATGAGCCCCACCGCCTCCACTGCCGCGGCGTCGGGCAGGCAGAGGAAAACCAGGTCGGCCCCGTTCAACAGCCGCCGCCGCTCCGTCAAGTCTTTTCGCTTGTCAGCATCGATGGACAGCAATTCGATATCGGTACGCCGGGCCAGCCGCTGGTGGATCTGCAGGCCAGTGGTGCCCTCCTGGCCGTCGATGAATACCCTGGGCCTTCTCATTGTGCCCGGGCCTCCACAAATGCCTTGATGCTGGCGATCTGCTGCTCCACGGCCTCCTTGGCCGGGCCTCCGTACACTTTCCTTCCGTTGACGCAGGTTTTCAGCTCCAGGGCCTGGTACACGTCGGCGTCGAACAGGTTGGAGATGGAGCGGAAATCCTT
>CALXEB010000105.1 GCA_944387215.1 uncultured Flavonifractor sp.
TCCACATAGCCCACCTCCAGGCAGCCGATGGGGCCGGCCCAGGGGATGGGGGAGAAGGCCAGGCAGGCGGACACGCCCACCATGGCGGTAAACTCGGGAGAGCAGTCCCGGTCCACGCTCATGACGGTGGCGGTGACCACCACGTCGTTGCGGAAGTCATAGGGGAACAGGGGGCGGATGGAGCGGTCGATGACGCGGGAAGCCAGCACGGCGGGCAAGGAGGGCTGGCCCTCCCGGCGCATGAAGGAGCCGGGGATGCGGCCCACGGCGTACAGCTTCTCCTCAAAGTCCACGCTCAGGGGGAAGAAGTCCACCCCGTCCCGGGGCCGGGGGGAGACGGTGACGGCCACCAGCACGGTGGTCTCGCCGTAGGTCACCATGGCGGAGGCGGTGGCCAGTTCTGCCACCTTGCCCACGTCGATGGTCAGGGGGCGGCCCGCCACTTCGGTCTTGTAGACATGGCGGCTGGTAAATTCCTTGTGCTTGATGATGGTTGACATGCGGGGGATTCCTCCTTTTTTCATGAGTGGATCCCACACATCAGAGCCGGAGCCTTTTTAGCACTTGAATACAGGCCCGGACAGACCCGGGCGCATATTCAACTGCTAAAAAGCGTGCTCTGACGGATGGGAAGAAGGGGTGGCGCGACTGGCGCGCCACCCCTATGTGGTTGTTGTCACGCCTCGCCTGCTCGCGACGCGCGGCTTCCCTCCGTCTCGGGCTCCAGGGGGGCCGCCTCCAGCGGCCCTGCCTTACGCCCTCGCTCCGGTCCATCCGCGCTGCTCCCGACGGCTCGGGCGCTTCGCCTTACTTGCGGATGCCCAGCTTGGCGATGATGGCGCGGTAACGCTCGATGTCCTTGGCCATCAGGTAATCCAGCATCTTGCGGCGCTTGCCGACCATCTTCAGCAGGCCCCGGCGGCTGTGGTTGTCGTGGGTGTGCACCTTCAGGTGCTCGGTCAGCTCCTGGATGCGGGCGGTGAGAATGGCGATCTGCACCTCGGGGGAGCCGGTGTCAGTAGGATGAGTGCGGTTGGCCTCGATAACGGCCGTCTTTTCGTCTTTGCGGATCATGGTAGTTCCACCTTTCTTTTCATGTGCCCGCGGGCTGCGTGACCGGCCGGTGTGAGCCGGGAGACGAAGTCCGGGGTATGCCTGCGTCACACAGGCTTTGATAGACTATCACATTTTCCCCCTGTTGTAAAGCCTCATACGGAAATTTCAGCGCATTTTTCTCCGCTTTACCGAACGTAATACACGTAATCGTCCTTTCGGGGGGCGGGGGCGGGCACGGCGTCCGCCCGGTAGCCCAGGATGCAGTGGCCGATGCCCTCATAATCTCCCCGCACGCCCCACTGCTCCAGCAGGGCCTTGCCCTCGTCGGAGTCGAACTCCTCCCGGGCCCGGTGGATCCAGCAGGCCCCCAGGCCCGCCGCCTGGGCGGCGTTGAGCAGATTGGACATGACGCAGCTGCCGTCGTACAGATAGGTGGGGCGGCTCCGGTCCGCCAGGACGATGAGCACGGTGGGCGCCCCGTAGAACGGGTCGGCCTCCGGCGCGCCCAGGATGGCGGCGTTCATTTTCCGCAGGGTCTCGATGGCGTCCTTATCCTGCACCGCCACGATGACGGGGGACTGCTTCCCCATGCCGGTGGGAGCGTACATGCCCGCCTCCAGCACCTGCTGCAGCTCCTCCTCCGTGATCTGCCGGGGCTGGTAGCTGCGGCAGCTGCGGCGGTTTTTCAGGTCCTCCAGTGTATTTGCCATGTGTCTTCTCCTCCTGTGTTCGGGCGCGGGCCGCTCAGCCCGTCCTGCCCTTTTCCTTTTCCCGGCCGGCGGGTTCTTCCGTCGCCTGGGGCTGGAGCTCCACCACCCGGATCTCCAGCACCCGGCGGTGGTCCACCTTTGTCACCGTCACGTCCAGGCCCTCGGCGGTAAAGTGGTCCCCCTCCTCGGGGATGCGGCCGATCTGCTCCATCACCCAGCCGGAGATGGTGTTGGCGTCGCACTCCCCCTTGATCTTGAACAGGTCGAACAGATCGGTCAGGTCCGCCGAGCAGGAGATGAGATAACTGCCGTCGGCCTGCTTTTTGAACTCCTCGATGACCTCGTCATGCTCGTCCCAGATCTCGCCCACCAGCTCCTCCACAATGTCCTCCAGGGTGACCAGGCCCTCGGTGCCGCCGTACTCGTCCACCACGATGACCATATGGGCCTTCTCGTCCTGAAGGATGCGCAGCAGCTCGGAGATCTTGGTGTTGCCGGTGGTGTAGAGCACGGGGCCCAGGAAGGTCTTTACGTCGGTGAGGCCCCGGTAGCGGGCGGCGTGGAAGTCCTTCTCGTGGATGACGCCGATGATGTCGTCGATATCCTCATGGTAGACGGGCAGGCGGGAGTAGCCGCTCTCGGCGAAGGCGCGGGCGATCTGCTCCATGGTATCGGTATCCTCCACCGCCACCATGTCCACCCGGGGGGTGAGGATCTCCTCCACCTCCAGGTCATGGAACTCGATGGCCGCGCGGATGAGCTTGCTCTCGTGCTGGTCCAGGCCGCCCTCGCTCTCGGCCTGGTCCACCATGGTCACCAGCTCCTCCTCGGTGATGCCCTCCTTGTCGCCCCCCCGCATGATGCGGGAGAGGAGCCGCTTCAGCCCGGCAAAGAACCAGTTCACCGGGGTAAGGATGACCATGAGGGCGCCGATGATGGGGGCGGAGAACATGGCAAATTGCTCGGGGGCCTCCTTGGCCATGCTCTTGGGGGAGACCTCGCCGAAGATGAGCACCACCACGGTGATCACCGCCGTGGCGATGACCGCGCCGTTCTGCAGCTTCAGCCCCACGGTGAAAAACAGGGTGGACAGGGAGGACGCCGTCAGGTTGACGATGTTGTTGCCCACCAGGATGGTGGACAGCAGGTTGTCGTACTTGTCCACCAGCTCCAGGGCCCGGGCGGCCCGGCGGTTGCCGGCGTCGGCCTTGCTCTTGAGCCGGATGCGGTTCAGGGAGGTAAAGGCGGTCTCGGTGGCGGAGAAATAGGCGGAGCAGATCACCATCACCACCATGGCGGCGATCATCCCGATACTGGCACTTTCCAACATAAAAACCCGATCAACTCCTACTGTTCTGTGTGCAGAAACGCGCAAAGGGACAACCCTATCCCTTTCGGGTAAGGCTGTCCCTGAACCGTTTCCCTATGCGGCTGTTACTAGGCGGGGGTTCGTCCACGAGGGCTCACCGTCTCCTCTTTACAGTTTCTTGTGTGAAAGTATACCACATCCGCGGCCCGATTGCAAGGCCCCCCTTGACAGGGAATACCCACCAGGGTATAATCTACCCATACCCCCATATGTATAAAGGAGGCGCTGTCATGGCGGTTTTGGAACGGTTCCTGGAGTGGGGCGGCCTGCGGCGGGAGATCGCCTGCCTGGCTATCTCCGGCATTGCCCTGCTGGTCAGCATGTTCGGCCCGGTCTCCGCCCTCCCCTTTGACCCGGCGTGGCTGGCCATCCTCCTGTGCGGCGTGCCCATCCTGCTGGAGGCCTTTATCGGCCTGGTCACCGCGTTTGACATCAAGGCCGATGTGCTGGTGTCCCTGGCCCTGATCGCCTCGGTGGCCATTGGGGAGACCTTCGCCGCCGGGGAGGTGGCCTTCATCATGCAGCTGGGGGCCCTGCTGGAGGACCTGACGGTGGCCCGGGCCCGGGCGGGCATCGAAAAGCTGGTCCGCCTCACCCCCCGCACCGCCCGGGTGCTGCGGGACGGAGCGGAGGAAATCGTTCCGGCGGAGGAGGTGGCGGTGGGCGACCTGCTGCGGGTGCTGCCGGGGGAGACGGTGCCGGTGGACGGGGTCATCACCGCCGGCCAGACCTCCATCGACCAGTCGGTGATGACCGGCGAGTCCCTGCCGGTGGACAAGGGCCCGGGGGACCCGGTGTCCAGCGGCACGGTGAACCAGTTCGGCTCCTTTGACATGCAGGCGGTGAAGGTGGGGGAGGACAGCTCCATCCAGCGGATGGTCCGCCTGGTCCAGTCCGCCGACGCGGGCAAGGCCAAGATCGTGGGTCTGGCCGACCGCTGGGCCACCTGGATCGTGGTCATCGCCCTGTCCGCCGCGGCCCTGACCTGGCTGATCACCGGGGAGATCATCCGGGCGGTGACCATCCTGGTGGTGTTCTGCCCCTGCGCCCTGGTGCTGGCCACCCCCACGGCCATCATGGCGGCCATCGGCAACGCCACCCGCCACGGCTTCCTGGTCCGGGAGGGGGACGCCCTGGAGCGGCTGGCGGCGGTGCGCCGGGTCGCCTTTGACAAGACGGGCACCCTCACCTTCGGCCGGCCCCAGGTGACCCAGGCGGTGAGCCTGCTGCCCGGCGTGACGGAGGATCAGCTCTACGCCTGGGCCGCCGGGGCGGAGGCCCGGTCGGAGCACCCCCTGGGGAAGGCGGTGGTCCGTGGCTGGCGGGAGCGGGGCGGCGAACTGCCGCCGGAGGACGGGTTCCGAATGCTCCCCGGCCGGGGGGTGGAGGCGGCGGTGGAGGGCCGCCGCATCATCGCCGGCAACCGGGAGCTGCTGGCAGAGCGCGGGGTGCCCTGGGAGGGGCTGCTCCGGGCCGCCGCCCCCGCCCTGGAGGAGGGCTGCACCATCATCTATGTGGCGGCGGACGGGCAGCCGGCGGGCTTCCTGGCCCTGGCGGACACGCTGCGCTCCGACGCGGCGGAGACCGTCCGGGCCGTCCGGGCCGCCGGGGCGGAGCCTGTGCTCCTCACCGGCGACCATGAAGCCGCCGCCCGGCACATCGCCGGGGCGCTGGACATCGGCTCCTACAGGGCCCAGTGCCTGCCCGAGGACAAGCTGGCCTGGATCGAGCGCAGCCAGCAGGAGGGGCGGCAGGTGTGCATGGTGGGGGACGGCATCAACGACGCCCCCGCCCTGAAAAAGGCCTGGGTGGGCGTCGCCATGGGGGGCGTGGGCAGCGACATCGCCGTGGACGCCGCCGACATCGCCCTGGTGAACGACGACATCAAAGAGCTGCCCCATCTGCTGCGGCTGGCCCGGCGGATGATGACCACCATCCGTCTCAACCTGACCTTCTCCATGGCCCTGAACTTCGCGGCCATCGCCCTGGCCATCACCGGGGTGCTCAACCCGGTGGTGGGAGCCCTGGTCCACAACGCCGGGTCGGTGGCGGTGATCGTCAACTCCGCGCTCCTGCTGGCATGGCGGAAAAAATCATAAAAACAGGGGGGATTTTCCCCTCAACTTGGTATCGTATTTTGCAAAAGCATGTGGTATAATAGCCGCGGAGCGGCTATTATACCACATGCTTTTTTCTCTCTTTTCTGCTTTTTCCGGCAACTTTTTTCCCGGTCCCGCCGTCTGTGGGTCGTCCATCTGTGGGGCGTCCCTTCCGAATATGAAAGGGTGTACGCTGTTTGGAGCTGGACTACAACAAGCTGCTGCTGCTGGCCGGCGAGCTGGGCTACCGGCTCATGGAGAGCGGCGCGGAGATCTATCGGGTAGAGGAGTCGGTCCACCGGCTCCTTCGGGCCTACGGCGTGGAGGAGGGCGAGGTATTTGCCATTCCCAACTGCATCATCATCAGCCTTACCTCTCCCCAGGGGGAGCCCCTGACCCAGATCCGGCGCATGCCCGCCCACGGCACGGACATCTACCTGCTGGAGAAGTACAACGGGCTGTGCCGGGCCCTGTGCCGGCAGGCCCCCCCTTTTGACCAGGCCCTGGAGCAGCTGGAGCGCATCGGCCGGGAGCGGCTGGCCTATCCATTGTGGGTAGAGCTGCTGGCCTACTTCCTGGGCTGCGGCATGTTCACCCTGTTCTACGGCGGCACGGTCATGGACGGGGTATGCGGCGGGCTGTGCGGGGTGGCCATCGGGCTGTGCCTCACCCTCACGGTCCGGCTGGGGGCCAACCTGTTCTTCCGCACGGCGGCCGGCGGGGCGTCCGCCGCCCTGGCGGCGGTGGCCCTCACGGCCCTGGGCCTGGGGCACAACCAGGATCTTATCATCATCGGCGCGCTCATGGCCCTGGTGCCCGGCATCGCCATCACCAACGCCATGCGGGACATTATGGCCGGCGATATGGTGGCGGGCATCAGCAAGGGGGCCGAGGCTTTGCTCATCGGGGCGGCCATGGCCCTGGGCACCGCCCTGGCCCTGGGGCTCATCCGCGTGTTCGGGGGAGGCTGACGGGTATGGACGGACTGACCTATTTTCTCCCCTGCATATACGCCTTCTTCGCCTGCATCGGGTTCTCCCTGCTGTTCAATATCCACGGGGCGGGCATGTTCATCTGCGCCGGCGGCGGGGCGCTGGGGTGGCTGTGCTACCTGCTGGCCGCCCCTCT
>CALXEB010000106.1 GCA_944387215.1 uncultured Flavonifractor sp.
GGATCTCTATGACAACAGCATCGTGGCCTACAAGACTGGCACAGAGCAAACGGTAAGCCTGGTGTTGGACACCATTCAGCTGGCTATGCGCAAGGAGAAAAAGAGGGCCGCTGCGGAGTTGCACCTCCACAGCGACCAGGGATTTCAGTACACCTCGCGAGCATACTTCAACCTGACTCAAGCATATGTCTGCCCGTCCCGCCTTCCGAACAGGACCCGGCCCAATGCGGCGGGAACCGGCGGACGCCCCACGGGAGCTGCCGGCCGCCCTGCGGCAGGCCGAGCACGGTCCCGGCCTGGCCGCGCCGGAGCGCAGGATGGAGCCGGAGCGCCAGGCGCACCTCGCCGGAGCGCGCATGTGGACCAGCGGAAAAGCTACCGGCTGCGCCGGGAGAGCGACGCGGCGCTGATCCCGCTGATCGCCCGGCCGGTGCGACTACAACTACGCGCAGTTCTCCCCTGCCCAGGTCATCCTCCAGATCTATCTGAGCGTGGATTATTTCTGCACAGAGATCGGGGCGGAACGGGCAAACAGGGAGCACACGCAGAAAAGGGAGCGTGCACAGTGAATGAAGCTGCGGTTTGCCCTGATCAACCGGGCTAAAGGCGACGGCCTGTCTGGTTTCTGGATGCTCTACCGCCTGCGGCAGCGCGCCGGACCGGGGCTGCGGCGCGGCGTGCTGAGCTTTCTGCTGCTCAGGGCGGCCCGCCGCCACGGCGGCTATGTCGGGCCGGGGGCGGTCATCCGGGGCCGGCCGGTCCTCCCCCACGGCCTGCACGGCATTTTCATCTCCCAATACGGTGAAAACTGCCGGATCTATCAAAACGTGACCATCGGCGAAGCGGCGGGCCGGGCCCCCAGGATCGGGCCGGACTGCCTGATCGGCGCGGGAGCCGTGCTGGTGGGCGGCATCCGGCTGGGGCGCGGCGTCAAGGTGGGGGCGGGGGCCGTGGTGGCCCGGGACGTCCCCGATCACTGCACGGTCGTCGCCCCGCCGCCGCGCTTCCTCGTCCCCGGCGGCGGGCCGGGCTTCAGGCCGGGGACGTCATCACCCGGATCGATGAAATGGACATCCGCTCCATGACGGACCTGTCTGCGGCGAAAAAGACCTACTCCGCGGGAGATACCGCCCGCTTCACCGTGGTTCGCGGCGGACAGACCCTGGAGATCCCCGTGACATGGGGGGCCGAGCCCGCCTCCGCCGCGGCGGTTCCGCAGGGCAGCCGGAGCCAGGCCGGGCAGGCTTACGGCGGCCGCGTCCCCTTTGCGCCCGGCTATGGTGGGTAGCGACAGATCGAAAATGCGGCCGGAGCTGTGCTCCGGCCGCATTTGAGCCTGTCGAAAAGGCATCTGCCTTTTTCGACAAAGGGGATTCGCTGCGCTCCGCGCAAAATGTTTTTCCGACGCCGCAGCGTGAAGAAAATGTGCCGGCGGCATATTTTTCGCGGAACTCTGCGCGGCTTTTTCGACACGCTGATTTTTATGCTCTGTTTATCCCGCGTTTCCCCTCTGTTTACGCCGGAACGCTACACTGAAGGCAGGCGCTCCGATCCCGAAAGCGCCGGGAAGTTTTTGACAAGGTCAGGTGACGACTATGCTCTCCTTCGAGTTTGCGGTCCTGGATCGGATCCAGGCAGATCTGAAAGGTCCCGTCATGGACCTGCTGATGCCCGCCGTCTCCGCGCTGGGCAGCGGCGGACTGGTTTGGCTCCTGCTGGCCGGGCTCCTCCTGCTCCTGCCGAAGCACAGGCGGCTTGGGGCGGCGGTGCTGGCGGGGCTCGCGCTGGAGGTCGTCTGCTGCAATCTGGTGCTCAAGCCCCTGGTCGCCCGCATCCGCCCCTGCGATGTGAATACGGCGGTCCAGCTCCTCATCGCCCGGCCGGACGACTTCTCCTTCCCCTCCGGACACACAGGCGCGTCCTTCGCCGCCGTCTCCGCACTCTTTGCCGGCAGGAGCCGGCTCTGGATCCCGGCCGCTGTCCTGGCCGTTCTGATCGCCTTTTCCAGGCTGTACCTGTATGTTCATTACCCCAGCGACGTTCTGGCCGGCGCCGCGCTCGGCGTCATGGCCGGCTATCTGGGGACAAAGCTGGCGCAGGCCGCGCTGCGGAGAAAGGCCGGCGCGGCCTGACTTCCCCACAGGCGAAAAGGGGCGGCCCCGCACTGCGCGGGGCCGCCCCTCTCGTGTCTTTTGGATTCAGTTCTTCAGGCCCTCCGCCCAGGCGGCGTAGGCGGCCACCTTGGCGTCGCACTCGGCCCGGTCCTTCCCCTGGGCCAGGATGTAGACCTTGACCTTGGGCTCGGTGCCCGAGGGACGGACGATGAGACTGGTGCCGTCGGTCATCTCATAGCGCAGCACGTTGGAGCCGGAGAGCTCCATGGCGCTCCTGGCGCCGTCGTGGACGTTGACCACGCTGCCGTCCTGGTAGTCCTTCTGCTGGGCCACCGCCGTCCCGGCGATCTCCACCGGGGGCTTTTCCCGCAGGCCGGCCATGAGGGCGGCCATCTTCTTCAGCCCGTCCAGGCCGGGCATTACCAGGTTCAGGGTCTTTTCGCCGTAGAAGCCGTACTTCTCATAGCACTTCTGCAGCGCGTCGTACAGGGTCATGCCCTGCCCGGCGTACCAGGCGGCCATCTCGGTCAGGCACAGGGCGGCGGTGACGGCGTCCTTGTCGCGGACATAGTCGCCCAGCATGTAGCCGTAGCTCTCCTCGTAGGCGAAGATGACCTTTCCCTCCCCGGCGTTCTCCAGCTTGTCCTTCTTCTCGGCCAGGAACTTGAAGCCGGTAAAGGTGTCGTAGCAGGCAAGGCCGTTGACCTCGGCCACCTTGCGGGCCATCTCGGTGGTGACGATGGTCTTGAGGGCCACGGGCTTGTCCGGCATCTTGCCCGTGCGGTTCTTGGCGCCGATGAGGTAATCCAGCAGCAGTACGCCGGTCTGGTTGCCGGTGATGGTGACGTACTCGCCCTTGTCGTTTTTCACCATGATGCCCACCCGGTCGGCGTCGGGGTCGGAGCCCAGGATAAAGTCGGCCCCCTCCTTCCTGGCCAGGTCCACCGCCAGGTAGAAGCCCTCGGGATTCTCCGGGTTGGGGGAGACCACGGTGGGGAAATTGCCGTCGATGACCATCTGCTCGGGCACGCAGATGACGTGCTTCATGCCCAGGCGGCGCAGGGCCTCGGGAATGAGCTTGTAGCCGGTGCCGTGGAAGGGGGTGTACACCATCTTGAAGGTGTCCGCCACCTTGTCCACCGCCGCCTTGTCGTTGACCTGGCCCATGACGTTGGAGAGGAACTTCTCATCGGTCTCCTCCCCCATCAGGGTGATGAGCCCGGCCTTCACCGCCGCGTCATAGTCCATGCGCCGGATGGAATCGAAGAGGTCCAGCTCCTCCATCTTTTGGGCGATGGCGGAGGCGTGGCGCGGGGGCAGCTGGGCCCCGTCCTGCCAGTAGACCTTGTAGCCGTTGTATTCCTTGGGGTTGTGGCTGGCGGTGACGTTGACGCCGGCGATGCAGCGGTACTCCCGCACGGCGAAGGACAGCTCCGGCGTGGGCCGCAGCGCGTCGAAAATGCGCACGGGGATGCCGTTGCCCGCCATGACGCAGGCGGTCTCCCGGGCAAACTCTTGGGAGTGGTTGCGGCAGTCATAGCACACCGCCACCCCCCGCTTGACCGCCTCGGGCCCCTCGGCCTTGATGACCTCGGCAAAGGCCTGGGTGGCGTGGCGGATCACGTGGACGTTCATCTGGTGCAGGCCGACGCACATGGTGCCCCGCAGGCCGGCGGTGCCGAACTCCAGGGGGGCGAAAAAGCGGCTCTCGATCTCCTTTTCATCCCCGGCGATGCTCTGCAGCTCCGCCTTCTCCTCCTGGCTGAGGGCGGGGCTGTTGAGCCACTTTTCGTATACCTCACGATAGGACATGGGACTTACCTCCATTCCATCTCTCAAAATTCAGGGTGGACAGGGTTCCATTGTGATTGTAGCACAAACTTCCCGGAATTTCCAGTGTATCCATACACAATTTTCAACAATTTCCCCTACTTGTGATACCCAGACCCCTCTTCGATCTTGAAGCATCGGTAGAGCTGCTCCAGCAGCATCACCCGGGCCAGGTGGTGGGGGAAGGTCATGGGGGACATGGACAGCCGAAGCCGGGCCAGCGCCTTCACCGAGGGGTGCAGCCCGTAGGAGGAGCCGATGACGAAGGCCAGGGTCCCGGTCCCCCCGGCGCTCCACCGCCCCAGCTTTTCCGCCAGGGCCTCGCTGGACAGAAGCTCCCCCTCCACGCACAGGGCCGTCACCCCCGCCCCGGCGGGCAGCCTGGCCCGGATGGCCGCCCCCTCCTTCTCCAGGGCGGCGTCAATCTGGGCCCGGGAGGGAGACGCCGGCAGCCGCTCCTCCGGCAGCTCGGTGAGCCGGAACCGGCAGTAGCCCCCCAGCCGTTTGACGTACTCCGCTGCGGCGTCGGCGTAAAACTTTTCCTTCAGTTTTCCCACGCAGATCACGTGGATGCTCACGCCCTTCACAGCCGGTACACCCTCCCCGTCTCGCTTCTGGGGGCGGCCTCCAGCACCACGTCCCGGCCTACCGCCGCGCCCCGACGGGCCAGGGTGGAACCCACCACCTCCAAGGCCCGGGCCGGGGTGTTGTTCTCGTGGGACAGGTGGGCCAGCACCACGGTGCGGGCGCCGCCCTCCACCGCCGCCCAGGCCAGCTCGGCCCCCGCCTCGTTGGACAGGTGGCCCCGGTCCCCCAGTATGCGTGCCTTTAGGGCGTAAGGATAGGGCCCGGAACGCAGCCACTCCACGTCGTGGTTGGCCTCGCACACCAGCAGGTCGGCCCCACGGGCGGCCCGCTCCGCCTCCGGCGTCACATAGCCCAGGTCGGTGGCCACGGCGGCCCGCTTTTCCCCATCGGTGAGCACATAGCCCACGCTCTGGGCCGCGTCGTGGGGGGTTGGGAAGCTCTCCGCCTCCAGCTCTCCCACCTGGAACCGCGCCCCCGGCTCAACGGGCCGGATCAGCTCCTCCACAAAGGCGATGCGGCGGCAGAGCTCCCACCCGGTGCCCCGGCTGGCGTACACCGGCAGCCGGAACTGCTTGGTGAGGGTGGCCAGCCCCGCGATATGGTCAGAGTGCTCATGGGTGACCAGCACCCCCGAAAGATCCTTGGCCTCCACGCCCAGCTCCCTCAGCGCCCTGACGATCCGCCGGCAGGAGATGCCCGCATCCACCAGGAGGCAGGTCTTGCCGGCGCGCACCAGCAGGCAGTTGCCGCTGGAGCCGCTGGCCAGGGTACACACTTCCAGCACAGGTCTCGCTCCTCGCTATGTAATATGGCATAAAAAAGGGGGGCCGCGCCCCCTGTTCAAAGGTCCTGCCGAACTGTGCCGCCCTCAGGCGGCGGAAAAGCGGCGCCGGGTCTCCAGCGGCACGCGCCCCGGGACGCGGATATGCGGCCAAGCCGCAGAGCGGCTTGGCCGGGCGCGCTGCCGGAGGGCGGCCTTGGCCGCCGCCCCCACGGGGCCTCAGCCCACCTGCGCCTGCTTGTCCTCGTCCGGGGTCACTACCACGCGGATGTCGGCCCCCACGCCGGAGAGCTTGCGCACGATGTCCTCATAGCCCCGCTCGATGTGGTGGATGTGGCCGATCTCGGTGACCCCCTGGGCCGCCAGGCCCGCAATGACCATGGCCGCGCCCGCCCGCAGATCGCAGGCCTGGATCTTGGCCCCGGTGAGCTGGCCCACACCCTCGATAACGGCGATCTTGCCGTCCACCTGGATCTGTGCGCCCATGCGCCGGAACTCGTCCACATAGCGGTAGCGGTTGTCCCACACGCCCTCGGTCAGTACGCTGGTCCCCTCCGCCAGGCAGAGCACCGCGGCGATCTGGGGCTGCATGTCCGTGGGGAAGCCGGGGTAGGGCAGGGTCTTGACGTTGGTGCGCAGGAGCTTGCCCGTGCGGCGCACCAGCACCGCGTCGTCCCGCTCCTCCACCTCCACCCCCATCTCCACCAGCTTGGCGGTGATGCACTCCAGGTGCTTGGGGATGACGTTGCGGATGAGCACAGATCGGA
>CALXEB010000107.1 GCA_944387215.1 uncultured Flavonifractor sp.
CTCCGTCTCGGGCTGGTCTGCGGCCCGCTCTGCGGGCCTCCGCTCGCCCTCGCTGCGGTCCATCCGGGCTGCTCCGCGCGCCTCCGCGCTTCGCCTTACTTGGAGACGGTGTCCTTCAGGGCCTTGCCGGGCTTGAACACAGGCACCTTGGAGGCGGGGATCTTGATGCTCTCCTTGGTCTTGGGGTTGCGGCCGATGCGCTCGGCACGGCTCTTGACCTCAAAGGCGCCAAAGCCCACCAGCTGGACCTTGTCGCCGTCGGCCAGGCTCTGAGAGATCACATCGATGGCGGCGTTGATGGCGCTCTCGGTATCTTTCTTGGACAGGCCGGCCTTTTCCGCGGCCGCGTTGATGAGTTCAGCTTTGTTCATGGAACATTCCTCCTGTGTGTCGCGGGACAGCGTCCCGTGTTTTATTTGTACTTAAGGCGTTTCCGCCTGTAAGTCCCGTTGTTTGGCCCGCTCCCAGAGCCCGTCCAACTCCTCCAGGGACATATCCTTCATGGGCTTGTCCCCCGCCAGTTCCTCCACGTAGCGGAAGCGGGCGATGAATTTGTCGGTGGCGGCGTTGAGGGCGTCCTCGCAGTCCACGCCCAGGAAACGGGATACGTTCACCGCCGAGAAGAGCAGGTCCCCCAGCTCCTCGGCCACGTTGGTGCCGTCGGCCACGGCCTGGCGCAGCTCCCGAAGCTCCTCGGAGAGCTTGTCCAGCGCCCCGGCCACATCGGGCCAGTCAAAGCCGGCCTTTTTCGCCTTCTTCTGCACCTTCTCCGCCCGCCACAGGGCGGGCAGGGAGCGGGCCACCGCCTCCAGCGCGTTGGTATTGGTGGCCTGGCCCTTTTCCTTCCGTTTGAGCTCCTCCCAGTTGGAGAGGACCTCCCCGGTGCCGGAGACCTGCACGTCCCCGAACACATGGGGGTGGCGGTAGATGAGCTTCTTGCAGATGCCGTCGGCCACGGCGTTTAAATCGAAGCGGCCGGCCTCCTCCTCCATCCGGGCGTGCATCACCACCTGGAGCAGCACGTCGCCCAGCTCCTCCTTCAGGTGCTCGGGGCTGTCCTCGTCGATGGCCTCGGCGGCCTCGTAGGCCTCCTCCAGGAAATTGCGGCGGATGGACTGATGGGTCTGTTCCGCGTCCCAGGGGCAGCCCCCGGGGGCGCGGAGTATGGCCACGATGTCCGCCAGGTCCTTGACATCGTAGGAATCCTTGTACTGAAAATCTACCATATTTCCAGGCCTCCTGCAACCTTTTTTTCCAAGAAAGTTTAACGAATATGCAGGATCTTTGCGATCTTGTCGCCCTTGGGCATCATTTCCAAGTCAGACCTGGAAATAATTCTCAGAAGGATGACCATCGCCGCATAGACCGCTATGCCCACCAGGATGGCCCCGGCGGTGGCCGCAGTCTCCAGCAGGAAGGACCCGGCGAGGAACCGGGAGAGCAGCCCGTGGGCCGCCCAGGCCGCCGCCGCCATGACGACAGAGGCCAGCAGGGGCTTGAGGAATACCAGGTGATACCGTGGGGCGTGGGGCACCATCCGCTTGATGAGCAGCAGGTTGAGCGCCACAACCACCGCAAAGCAGGTGAGGGTGCCGGCGGGGGCGCCGTAGATCATGAACCTGGGGTTGCCCACCAGGGTGTAGCTGACGATGACCTTGGACACCCCGCCGATGATCATGGTGAGGATGGGCAGGTTGACGATGCCGTTGGCCTGGAGGATGGCGGTGGCCACCGTCTGGATGCACACCAGGGCCGAGGCGATGCCCAGGATGGACAGCAGGGGCCCGGCGATGGAGGCGTCCACATTGCCCAGGGTGACCACCTTCACGATGGGCCCGCCCAGGGCGAAGAGGCCCGCGCCGCAGGGCAGGGCGATGAGGGCGGCCATGCGCATGGCCGACTCGGTGGTGCGCCCGGCCCCCACCCGATCCCGCCGGGCGATGCAGGCGGACACGCCGGGGACGATGCAGGCCGTCAGCGGCACCATCAGGTTGAAGGGCAGATTGTACACGCTCATGGTCTTGCCGTAGGTGCCGTACAGGCTGCGGGCGGAGTCCAGGATCGGGTCGGCCTGGGGGTCGGCCAGGTTGCTCTGGAAAATCTCCACCGCCTTGGGGAAGATGTCCATAAAGCTGTTGGACACATCGGAAAGCCCGCCCTGAATGGCCCCGAACACGCTCTGGAGCTGGGCGTTCACCAGGCCGGTGTCGATCAGATTGACGATGGACAGCGTGCAGGAGCTCAGAGAGATGGGGATGGCGATGCGCAGCAGCTGCCCCAGAATGTCCCGGCTGCTGTCCGCCCGGTCTGTGGCCGTCACATGCTCCCGCCGCTTGGTGCGGATGTGGTTGACGATCAGGTAGCACAGGGAGAGGATGGCCCCGATGGACACCCCCGCCAGGGCCCCGGCGGCGGACAGCCGCTCCCTGGTGTCCTGGTCGATGGGCAGGGCGGCGTGGAGGATGAACACGGCCAGGGCCAGGCCCAGCACCAGCTTGCACAGGGCCTCGATGACCTGGGACACGCCGGTGGGCACCATGTTCATGTGGCCCTGGGCATACCCCCGGAAGGCGGAGCAGCAGGTGCACAGCACCGCCGGGGACAGGGCCAGCACGGCGAAGTTCGCCTTCTCGTTCTGGAGCACATATTCGGCCACGATGGGCGAAAACAGGGACATGCAGACAAAGCTGATGCTCCCCAGCACCAGGAAGGCGGCCAGGGCCACCCGGAACACCCGCTCCTTCTGGTTGTGCCGGCCCAGGGCGTTGCACTCGCTCACCGTCTTGGACAGGGCCACCGGCAGGCCGGCGGTGGAGAAGGTGAGGAACACGGTATAGATGTTGTAGGCCGCGTTGAAGTCGGCGTATGCCTCGGCGGTCAGCAAGGCGGTGAGCGGGATCTTGTAGAGAGCGCCGATGACCTTCACCAGAATGGTGGTCATGGCCAGGACGGCCGCGGCGCCGTAAAAGGTATTTTTCTTCTGGCTGGGCAAGGATAGGCCTCCTTATTTCTCCGGGAACAGCAGGGGCAGGGCGTAGTCCGCCACTTCCCGCCGCACCCGCTCCAGGTCGATGGTCAGGAATTCCCCATCCTTGTATATGACCTTGCCCCGGGCCATATTCATGGCCACGTCGCTGCCATGGGCGGCGTAGGCCAGGTTGGAGACCACGCTGTGGCAGGGGGTGAGGTTCAGGTGGGAGAAGTCCACCAGGATCAGGTCGGCGGTGTACCCCGGGGCGATGACGCCGGTGCGGCGGCCCAGGGCCCGGGCCCCGTCGCAGGTGGCCATGCGCAGCGCGTCCATGGGCAGCAGGGCCAGGGGGTCGCAGCCCGCCCCGTTGTGGAGGATGGCGGCCAGCTTCAGATCCCCGAAGAAGTCGGTGCAGTTGTTGGAGGACACCCCGTCGGTGCCCAGGGCCACGTTGACTCCCGCCTTCTTCATGGCGGGCACCGGGGCGATACCGCTGCCCAGCTTCAGGTTGCTCATGGGGTTGTGGACGGCGGAGATCCCCTTTTCCGCCATGATGGCCCAGTCCTCCGGGGTGGTATACACGCAGTGGGCGGCGATGGCCCGGGTGTCCCACACGCCGTAGTCGTTGAGGATCTGGATGGGGGTCTTGCCGTGGCGGGCCAGGCAGGCCTCGTGCTCGCTGCGGGTCTCGGAGATGTGCACGTGCATCCCCAGGCCGTGATCCCGGGCGTAGCCGGCCATCCACCGCCACAGCTGGTGGTGGGAGGTGTACTCCCCGTGGACGGAGGCGTCGGCCAGGATCTGGCCGTCGTTGTAGCCGTGCCAGGTCTCGGTCAGCTCCCGCTGCACCCGGCAGTCGTTGTGGGTGTCGGGGTCAAAATCATCGGAGAACTGCACGCCCCCCACCGACAGGTTGGCGCTGATCCCGCTGTCCGCCACGGACTGGGCGATGGCCGGGGAGTGGCCGTACATGTCGGCGATGCAGGTGACGCCCGAGGCGATCATCTCCGCCAGGCCCAGGTCGGTGCAGGCTCGGATGGCCCGGTCGTCCCAGCGTGCCTCCACGGGGAAGATATAATTGTTCAGCCAGTCCTGGAGGTTGTTTCCGTCCCCATAGCCCCGCATGGCGGTCATGGGCACGTGGGTGTGGGCGTTGACGAAGCCGGGCATGAGCACGCCGCCCTTCCCGTCGATCTCCGTCTCAAAGTCCCCCGCCGGGCGTTGGGCCCCCACGGAGACGATCTTGCTCCCCTCCACGGCCACATAGGCGCCGGGGAGAACGGTGCCCGCCTCGTCCATGAGGACGGCGGTGCAGTTGTGGATCAGAATGGACATGTCAGACTCCTTCTCAGTCGATCTTTTTCAGGCAGGCCAGCACCAGCCGGGAAAACTTGTCCCTGGCGGCCTCGGCGGCGTCCAGCACCTCCTGCTCGCTGAGGGGCTGGTCCAGGATGCCGGCGGCCATGTTGCTCAGCAGGGTGAAGCCCAGCACCTGCATGCCGCAGTGGCCGGCGGTGATGACCTCCGGCGCGGTGGACATGCCCGCCGCGTCGGCCCCCAGCACCCGGGCGGCCCGGATCTCGGCTGGGGTCTCGTACTGGGGCCCGGGGAAGTACATGTAGACGCCCTCCCGCAGCCCGATGCCCAGCTCCGCCGCCGTCTGCCGGGCCATGTCCCGCAGGGCGGGGGTGTACAGGTGGGAGGAGTCGGGGAAGCGGACGCCGAACTCCGGGATATTCTCCCCCCGCAGGGGGGACTCCATGAAGAACTTCATCTGGTCGGAAATGAGCATCAGGTCCCCGGCCTTCCAGTCCCTGTTGATGCAGCCGGCGGCGTTGGTGACGATGAGGGTGGTGCAGCCCAGCAGGCGGAGCACCCGCACGGCGTAGGACACCTCCTCGTAGGAGTAGCCCTCGTAGTGGTGCATGCGGCCCTGCATGACGGCCACGTTCCTCCCCTCCAGAGTGCCGAACACCAGCTGGCCCTTGTGGCCGGGGGCGGTGGACACCCGGAAGTTGGGGATCTCCCCGTAGGGCACGACCACGGCGTTTTCCACCAGGTCGCCCAGATAGCCCAGGCCGGAGCCCAGAATCATAGCCACCTGGGGCTGGAAATCGCCGATCTTGGCCCGGATGGCGCCGGCGCTGCGCTGATAGTCGGAAAAGGCGTACTGCATAAAGTTCGTCCTCCTTTTGTCCCGTTGAAAGCATACGATGGTATTTTACACCCCGCAGGCAAAAAAAGCAATTTATTCTGCATCTCCCAGGCAAAAAAGCCGGTAAAAAGCGCCGCCCCACTCTGTGGGGCCCCGAAGGAGCGCAAGAAAAATCCCGCCGCAGAAGCGGCGGGATTTTTGAAGCGTCGGCAGATAATCAGCGCTTGCTGAACTGAGGCGCGCGACGAGCGGCTTTGAGGCCGTACTTCTTGCGCTCCTTCATACGAGGGTCGCGGGTGAGGAAGCCGGCGGCCTTGAGGGTGGCGCGGAACTCGGGGTTGACCTGCAGCAGGGCGCGGGCCACACCGTGACGGATGGCGCCGGCCTGGCCGGTGACGCCGCCGCCCACCACGGTGGTCTCGATATCCACCTTGCCCAGGGTGCCGGTGGCGGCCAGGGGCTGGCGGACGATGAGCTTCAGGGTCTCCAGGCCAAAGTAGTCGTCGATATCCCGGCCGTTGATGGTGATGGCGCCGGTGCCGTTGGGGAACAGATGCACGCGGGCCACGGAGGACTTGCGGCGGCCGGTGCCGTACAGATAAGGCTTCTTGCTCTTATACATGCTTCTCCTACCTCCTGCTTAGTTGGCGGCCCAGGCTTCGGGCTTCTGGGCGTTGTGAGGATGCTCGGCGCCGCGGTAGACATGCAGGCGGGTCAGAGAATCCTTGGTGATGATGTTGCGGGGCATCATGCCGCGGACGGCCAGGAACATGGCCAGCTCGGGCTTCTGCTGCATCAGCAGGCGGTAAGGGGTCTCCTTCAGACCGCCCACCCAGCCGGAGTGGCGGCGGTAGTACTTCTGCTCCAGCTTCTTGCCGGTGAGGACGGCCTTCTCGGCGTT
>CALXEB010000108.1 GCA_944387215.1 uncultured Flavonifractor sp.
GGCGCGGAGATACGGGCGGCTGATAGCCGCCCCTACGGAGAATGCTGAACGTGTGTAGGGGCGGCCCCGTGTGGCCGCCCGCGCCCTTAGTCTGGCCCGGAGCATGTCTGACGCGCTCCGGGGCGTTCTTTTGCCCATTTTGCAGAAAAACACCACAATATGTTGTATTTCACTACTTCTTTGCCCGGAAATCGGCGGATTTCACCCTTTTCTCCATCTCCCTCTTGACTTTTCGGTAAAAAGCGTGTATCATACGGTTTGTAACAATTTGTAACCACTCTTACAGAATTGTTACTTTCAGACGCTAACCTGTAACCATATGATAATCGCACAGGATGGGAGGCATCCCTCATATGGACCAGATCCTACATCTTCCCCGGCCGGACCTGGCGGGCCTGCAAGGCAAGCTGGAACGCTTTCAGCCCTACGTGGACCGGGTACGGACAAAAACCAAACAGATGCAGCGCTGGCTGGACACCGCCACCGCCGGCGAGCGGCGGCTCATCAGCCCGCTGAACTTCTTCGCCGCCGCCGCGGTCATCGGCCTGGCGGCCATCGTCTCCACGGTGTACACCCCGGCCTACGTGGTCTCTCAGAACGGCGTGGTGCTGGGCACGGTGTCTGACCCCCAGGTGTTCGAGGACGTGATCGACCGGGTGGAGGCCCGGGCCACGGAGATCCTGGGCTATGAGTACACGCTGGAGGGCACGCCCAGCTACGACTTCGCCCTTACCGAGCCGGACAACATCACCCCCGCCGCCCAGTTCGAGACCTATCTCTTCGACCAGATCGGCGAGGTGATGAAGAACTACACTCTGACGGTAAACGGCCAGTTCATCGGCGCGGCCCAGGACCGGGCGGTGCTGGACGGGGTGCTGGAGCAGATCAAGGCTCCCTACGTCAATGAGAACACCGTGGAATCCTCCTTCGTGGGCGAGGTCTCCATCACCCACGAATACACCCCCTCCGACGTGAATCAGGACGCCGAGGCCATGCTCACCGCCCTCACCGCCAACACCAACGGCCAGACGGTATACGAGGTGCAGAAGGGCGACACCTTCATGCAGATCGCCTATGACAACGACATGAGCCTGGAGGAGCTGGAGGCCCTCAACCCCGACGTGGACATCAACAAGATCTACATCGGCCAGCTCATCAACGTGAAGGAAGAGATCCCCTTCCTCTCCGTCAAGACGGTGGACAACGTGACCTACACCGAGGAGATCGCCTGCCCGGTGGTGGAGGTGGAGGACGACTCCATGTACCAGGGCGAGTCCCGGGTCGTTGACGCCGGCGTCCCCGGCGAGCAGGTGGTCAACGCCAATGTGTCCTACCTCAACGGCGTGGAGCAGGAGCGCACCGTGCTCTCCACCCAGGTCACCCGTGAGGCCACCAACAAAGTGGTGGCCGTAGGCACCAAGGTGCGGCCCAGCTGGTACCCCACCGGCACCTATATCTGGCCCCTGTACGGCAACATCACCTCTTACTTCGGCTACCGCTCCGTGTTCGGCTCCTACAGCTATCATGACGCGCTGGATATCGCCGCCTCCTACGGCACCACCATCAAGGCCTCCGACGGCGGCACGGTGGTGTGGGCGGGCACCGGCACCGGCGGCTACTGGAGCTACGGCAAGTATGTGGTCATTGACCACGGCAACGGCGTGCGCACGCTCTACGCCCACTGCTCCAGCCTGCTGGTCTCCGCCGGGGATCACGTCTATCAGGGTCAGGCCATCGCCAAGGTGGGCATGACCGGACGTACCACCGGCCCCCACTGCCACTTCGAGATGCAGATCAACGGCACCCCGGTGAACCCGCTGTCCTACCTGGGGTAATGAAAACACAAAAAGCTCCCGCCGCGTGTACGCGGCGGGAGCTTTTTCAGCGAGAGCGCTCAGGATCCCCTTCCCTCCCGGCGGAGCAGGCGGGCCTTTTTCCAGCGGTACCAGACACAGTTGAACACGTTGCCGATGATGAGGATGTTCCCGCAGAGATAGAGCCACACCAGCATCACCACCACGGAGGTCAGGGACCCGTATACCAGAGAGTACCGGGAGGACAGGCTGATGATCCAGGAGAAGATCATGGAGGCCACCACCAGGGAGGCCGCCGCCACCAGGGCCCCCGCCACCACCGGCGGCCGGGGCCTGCCCCCGGGGGCGGCCATGCGGTAGACCAGCAGCACGAAGAGCAGCACCAGGGAAAACAGCAGCAGGAAGCGCATCCACCGCCAGTGCCAGGGCAGGAGCCCCGGCGGCAGGTGGAGCAGCCGCTCCGCCGCCTGGAAGAGCCAGTCGCCGGTGAGGAGCACCACCAGGGACAGGTAGATGGTGAGCAGGAAGAGCAGGGTGAAGACCAGGCTGGCTCCCAGCCGCTTCAGGCCCCGGTAGCTCCTGCGGCCGTAGATCTCCTCCATCACGTGCATCAGCACCCGGAAGGCGGCGGAGGCGGTGAACAGGGTGGCCAGCCCTCCCGCCCACAGCAGGCCGGCGGACTGGTTGGTGGTGATGTAGCCGATATAGTCTCCCAGCACCCCCAGGATCTCCCGGGGCAGGAAGGGGGATGCGGCGTCCACCACCGACTGGATATCCAGGTCCAGCAGGCCCACGATGGCGTTGACGCAGATGAGGGCGGGGAAAAAGGTGAGCACCAGGAAATAGGCCAGCTCCGCCGCCGACTGGGGCCCCCGCTTGTCAAAAAACAGGGCCGCCATCTCCCGGGCGAACCGCACCCCCGCGCTGTTCCACAGCCGTTTCATGCCGCGCTCCACCTCCCCTCCACAGCATACCCCGGCGGACCCGGAAAAACCCGGGGATCCTGCCGGAAAATGAAAAGACCGCCTGCTATGCAGACGGTCTTGCCTCTGTCAAAAAAGCGGCCGGGCCGCTTTTTTGAACGGGCTACGGCCCGCCGCGCGCAAGCTCTGCCCGCTGAGGCGGCCAGACCTCACACTTGCGGGCCGAGCAGTGTTTTCCGCCACGCGCATGTCGCGGCGGAAAACGGATCTTGATTTTTTCGCGCCTGCAGGCGCAAACGCAGTCAGGCGCTCTGAAAAAGCGGAAGACCGCCTGCTATGCAGACGGTCTTGTCCTGTCAGAGCTCAGGCCAGCTTGTTGAGCTTGATGGTCATGGCGCTCTTCTTGTGCGCGGCGTTGTTCCGATGCAGCAGGCCACGGACCACAGCCTTGTCGACCGCCTTGACGGCCACCTTGTAAGCGCCCTCGGCCTCGTTGCGGTTGCCTTCGACCACCGCGGCCTCAAACTTCTTGATGTCGGTCTTCAGCGCGGACTTAGCGGCCTTGTTCTGGGCGGCCTTGGTCTTGTTCACCAGGACACGCTTCTTGGCAGACTTAATATTCGGCAAACCAAACACCTCCTCCGATGACGATGATTTTTCACACAGTTTGCCCGTGCAGATTCTTATTTTAACAGCCGCCGGTGGAAATTGCAACTCTTTTTTTCAAATTTTTTTGCTTTTCTGCATATCAACGGGCAAAATACGAAAAATAGTTCCACAAAAACGATCAGCCACCATATCTTGTGGCGGTGAGAGGGGACTTTTGTGGTGGATCAGCGGCGGCGGACGGATCTGGCGGTGGAGGCGGCCCAGCTCTGGCGGGAAAGCGGCGGCGCGGGGGCCCTGCCGGGGGTAACGCAGGAGGAGGCGGTGCGGGAGGGCTTCCAGGTGGAGACGGTGCGCATCCTGAACCAGCGGGGGGCGGAGGCCCTGGGTAAGCCGGAGGGGAACTATGTGACCCTCTCCCTGGCCGGCCTGGCCCGGCGGGAGAAGGACGCCTTCGGCCGGGCGGCCCGGGCGGTGGCCGCCGAGCTGTCCGCCCTGCTGAAGCTGGAGCCGGGGGAGAGCGTGCTGGTGGTGGGCCTGGGCAACCGGGCCATCACCCCCGACGACATCGGCCCCCGGGCCGCCGACCACACCCTGGCCACCCGCCACCTGGTGGAGCAGGTCCCGGAGCACTTCGCCTCCTTCCGCCCGGTGGCCGCCCTGGCCGCCGGGGTGCTGGGCAGCACCGGGGTGGAGAGCGGGGAGCTGGTGCGGGCGGTGGCGGACCGCATCTCCCCCGCCCGGGTGGTGGCGGTGGACGCCCTGGCCTCCCGCAGCCTGAGCCGGGTGTGCGCCACCGTCCAGCTGTCCGACACCGGCATCGTCCCCGGCTCCGGGGTGGGCAACGCCCGCTTCGCCCTCAATCAGGAGACGCTGGGGGTGCCCGTCATCGCCGTGGGGGTGCCAACGGTGGTGGACGCGGCCACCCTGGCCGCCGACGTGCTGGCTCAGGCAGGCCGGGACAACCTGGACCCCGACGCCCTCCGGGGGGCGGGGGACGGCCTGCTGGTCACCCCCCGGGACATCGACCAGCGGGTGGCGGACCTGGCCAAGGTCATCGGGTATGGGATTAATCTGGCCCTCCAGCCCGATCTGACTATCGAGGACATCGACCTGCTGCTCAGCTGACTTTCTAGGCCGATGACCGCCCGCGTCAGCGGGCCGCCGCTTTTGCGGCGGAGCCTGGCGGAATTCATTTCCGTCAGGCGATATAAAAATAAAATATGGGGTCCCCATTGGATAAAATCCAATGGGGCATCGGGTATGGGATCAATCTGGCCCTCCAGCCCGATCTGACCATTGAGGATATCGACCTGCTGCTCAGCTAACTTGACAAGCGCCTCTCCCGGGGCTACACTGATGGTGATAAACGGGAGAGGAGGGATCCCCATGGAGGCCTGCCTGACCTATCTGAAGGAGCACGAGGCCGACCCGGCCCTGGTCATCGACCCCCGCACCGTGGTCACCGCCCCCTGGCCCCGCCTTCGGTGCCAGTTTGGGTGCGAGAGCTATGGGCACAACCACTGCTGCCCGCCGGAGACCCCGGACTATGACCGCACCCGGGCGGTGCTGGACAGCTTTTCCACCGCCATCTTGTTCCGCATCCGCCACTACGGGGCCAGCGCCATGGCCCGGGAGGGGGCCCGGCTGCTCTTTCTGGACGGGTACTACAAGGCCCTGGCCTTCGGCAGCGGGCCGTGCAAGCTCTGCCAGAGCTGCGACCCGGCGGGGTGCCGGTTTCCCGGGAAAGCCATCCCCTCCATGGAGGGCTGCGGCATCGACGTGTTCGCCACCGCCCGCGCCCACGGCCTGGAGGTCCATACCCTGCGGGAGATGGGGGAGCTCCACGACCATTTTGGCCTGATTTTGGTGGAATAACGCCCGTTTTCCCTTGACGGCGGGGATTTTGCGTGGTAAAATACCCCCCAGCGACAGGCAATGACCGGGAGGAGTACCCCGTCCCACCGTCCTGAGAGAGGAGCCGTCTGGTGCAAGGCTCCGGCGGAGGCAGGGGAAGGCGCCCGCGAGCTTTGGGGCGGAAATGCCCCAACGGCCCCCGCCGTTACCGGGCAGAGTGTCCCCCATAGGGGGAAATTCAGGTGGAACCACGGACAAGGAAGCGCAGAGTCGCCGCAAACAGCAGACTAAGACGCGCAACGGAGCAAACGGACTGCCGGCCCGGAGGGCCGCCGGCCGGCTTGCGCAGTTGGAGCGGCTCAGGCTGCGTCGTGAGCAGACGGAGCGTGACAACTGTTCGCCCTGAGCCGAACGGCTCAGGGCGTTTTTTGTGCCGCCGCGGGGCCGGGGTCGGGCGGACGATTGATAATCGTCCCTACGCAGGTTTTCGTGACAGGTCCTTTGCAGGGGCGGCTATCAGCCGCCCGCCGTTCCGCCGCAGCAGACAAATCCACTTAAAAAGGAGTTTTGCACATGAAAAACACCGACAAGACCATGGAGCAGATCGTCACCCTGTGCAAGGGCCGGGGCTTTATCTTCGCCGGCAGCGAGATCTACGGCGGCCTGGCCAACACCTGGGACTACGGCCCCCTGGGGGTGGAGCTGAAGAACAACGTGAAGCGCGCCTGGTGGAAGAAGTTCGTCCAGGAGAACCCCTACAACGTGGGGCTGGA
>CALXEB010000109.1 GCA_944387215.1 uncultured Flavonifractor sp.
CGAGCACTATATCCCCTACGTCATCGAGCCCTCCCTGGGGGCCGACCGGGTGACCCTGGCCTTCCTGGTGGACGCCTACGACCAGGAGGTGGTGGGCCAGGACAAGAAGGGCAACGACGACGTGCGCACCGTGCTGCGCCTGCACCCCGCCCTGGCCCCCTTCAAGTGCGCCGTGCTCCCCCTGAGCAAGAAGGAGGTCCTCTCCGGCCCCGCCCAGCAGCTGCGGGACGAGCTGGCCAAGGAGTTCATGGTGGACTACGACGACGCCGGCTCCATCGGCAAGCGCTACCGCCGCCAGGACGAGATCGGCACCCCCTTCTGCATCACCCTGGACTTCCAGACCGTGGGGGACGAGAACACCCCCGCCGACCACTGCGTCACCGTCCGGGAGCGGGACTCCATGGAGCAGGTGCGCATTCCCATGGACCAGGTGAAGGACTATATCGCCCAGCGCGTGAAGTTCTAAGTATTGTCCAGCATTCCCGCGCACCTGCTCCATCCCGCCGGTTACGGCGTTTCAAGCGTTTTGGCTGTCAGCCAAAACCTTGGTGCGGACGAATTCATTTCGGCCGCACAATCTCCAAATCCGGGCCCCCAAAAAATAAGATTTTTTGGGGCGCAGGTGCGCATTCCCATGTCCGAAGTCAAGAACTACATCGCTGAGCGCGTGAAGTTCTAAGATTTATACCGGCAGGAGAGCCCCGGCCAATCGGCCGGGGCTCTTGTTTCTTTCCCTCCGTTCTGATATACTCATAGAAACTTTCCCCAAGGGAGGCGCGTTTTGTGGAAAAAACCCCGCTCTATACCGCCCTGCGGGACTTTGCCGCCCAGAAGCCCCTGCGCATGCACATGCCGGGGCACAAGGGCAGGCCCCTGCCCGGCCCGGAGCTGGCCGGCCTGGCCGCCATCGACTTTACCGAGCTGCCCCCCACCGGCGACCTGTTTGACGGCGGAGGCGCTATCGGGGCGGCGGAGGCGCTGTGGGCGGCGGCCTTCCACATGGACAGCTGCCTCTTCCTCACCGGCGGGTCCACTCAGGGGGTGCTCTCCGCCCTCACCCTGGCCTGCCCCCCCGGCTCGGCGGTGCTGGTGGACCGGGGGTGCCACCGCTCGGTGTTCCACGCCCTGGCCCTGCTGGGTCTGGAGCCGGTCTACGTCCCCCGGCCCTGGCTGGCGCGGCCGGGGGTCACGGGGCCCGTCTCCCCCGGGACGGTGGAGCGCCTGCTGGACGCCCGGCCGAATGTGAAAGTGTTTTGTATTACTTCGCCAACATATTACGGTGTGTTGTCAGATATCCCTGCCCTGGCGGCGGTGATGCACCGCCGGGGCGGGGTGCTGGTGGTGGACGGGGCCCATGGGGCCCACCTGCCCTTTTTGGGGATGGACCACTATTCCGCCGCCGATCTGACGGTGGTCTCCGCCCACAAGACCCTGCCCGCCCCGGGGCAGACCGCCCTGCTCTTCTCCTCCGGTCGGTTCTCCCACGCCGATCTGCGGCGGGCGGGGAGCATCTACGGATCCTCCAGCCCCTCCTACCCCCTGATGGCGGCCCTGGACCTGTGCCGGGCCCGCATGGAGGAGGAGGGGGCCGCCGCCTACCGGGAGACCGTCCGCGCCGTGGCCGCCCTGCGGCGGGACTTCCCCGCCCTGACGGAGGAGGACGCCCCCCTGGACCCCACCCGGCTCACCCTCCTCTCCCCCGACGGGCCGGAGGCGCAGGCAGAGCTGGAGGGGCGGAACGTATGGCCCGAGATGGCCGACCCGGGCCACGTGGTGCTCATCCCCACCTGCGCCGACACGGCGGAGGATCTCTCCCGGCTGCGGCGGGCCCTGGAGAAGGCCCGGCTGGGTCCCTGTCCCGCTTTCCCGCCCCCGCCGGAGCTGCCGGAGCGGGTCCTCACCCCCCGGCAGGCCCTCTTTGCCCCGGGAAAAGACCTGCCCCTGGACCAGGCGGAGGGGGAGACCGCCGCCGCCCCCATCGCCCCCTACCCCCCCGGCGTGCCGGTGGTGGCGCCGGGTGAGCGGATCGGGAAAAAAACTATCGCATATTTGAAGGAAATAGGGTATAATGGAGAGAGCCTGTGCCGGGTGTGCGCCCGGCGGGGCTGACCCTTGTGTGACGCCGGGCGGAAGGGAGCCCGAGTCAGGAGGAATTGGAATGAAACTGATCCTTGCTATCATCAATCGGGACGACGCCAACACCGTCACCCAGGCCCTGACGAAAAAGGGCTTCTCCTCCACCAAGCTGGCCACCACCGGCGGCTTCCTCATGGCCGGAAACGTGACCATTCTGGTGGGCGTGGATGAGGAGAAGGTGCAGACCGTCATCGACACCGTCAAGGAGCACTCCCACTCCCGCAAGCAGATGATCCCCACCACCGCGGAGACCAGCTACGGCTACTACCCCTCCATGCCTGTGGAGGTGGTGGTGGGGGGCGCCACCATCTTTGTGGTGGACATCGAGCGGTTTGAGCGGGTATAGCCCCGTGGACCTGCGCGCCCTGGCGGGCAACGGCCCGCTGAAACGGCAGCTGGAGGGGGAGCAGGCCCACCGCGGCCTCTCCCACGCCTACATCCTGGCCGGTCCCGCCGGGTCCGGAAAGCGGACCCTGGCAGGGCTGCTCTCCGCCGCCATGGTGTGCTCCGGCGGCGGGGAGATCCCCTGCGGGAGCTGCCCCAGCTGCAAAAAGGCCCTGGCGGGCATCCACCCCGACGTCATCACCATTGAGCCCCAGGGGAAAGAGCTCACCGTGGCCCAGATCCGGGACCTGCGGGCCGACGCCTATGTGCGGCCCAACGAGGCCCGGCGGAAGGTCTACCGCATCTATCAGGCCCAGGCCATGAACGCCAGCGCCCAGAACGCCCTGCTCAAGCTGCTGGAGGAGGGGCCGGCATACGCGGCCTTCCTGCTGCTGACGGACAACGCCGCCACCCTGCTGCCCACCATCCGCTCCCGCTGCCAGACCCTGACCCTGTCGCCGGTGTCCCCGGCGGAGGCGGAAGCCTGGCTGGCCAGGCGCTACCCCCAGCGCACGCAGGAGCAGCGGCAGGCCGCCGCGGAGCACTGCGAGGGGCTGCTGGGCCGGGCGGTGGCGGAGCTGGAGGGCGAAGCCGGGACCCTCCGCCAGGAGGCCCAGGCCGCCGAAGCGCTGCTGGAGATCCTGTGCGGCGGCCGGGAGGCCGACCTTATGGCCTTCTGCGTACGGCTGGAACGGGAGAAATGGGACCGGGACGCCCTGGCCGCGCTGCTGGACGAGCTGTCCCTCCTCCTGCGGGACGCCCAGGCCGCCGCCTGCGGCGCCTGCCGCGAGGCCGACCCCCGGCGTCGGGCCCTGGCCGAACGGGCCGCCGGCGCCCTCTCCCCCGGGCGGCTCATGCACGCCCAGGACCTGACCAGGCGGATGCAGGGCGCCCTGGCCTTCAATCTGGGCGCGGGGCACCTGCTGGGCTGGCTGGCCGCAGGGCTGAGCGGGCGGTAAGGATACGGGTGGCGCACCCTGTGAACGCGGGCCGATGTGGGCATCGGCCCCTACATGAAATTCGGAGGAAATTATGACCGAGATCATCGGCGTCCGCTTCAAAAGCGGCGGAAAACAATACTATTTCGATCCCAGGGGCCAGCAGGTGGAAGAGGGCTGCGGTGTGGTGGTGGAGACCTCCCGGGGCCTGGAGTTCGGCACCTGCGCCCAGGGCAACACCATGGTGGAGGACGAGGCGGTGGTGCAGCCCCTGCGCCCCATGGTGCGCATCGCCACCCAGCGGGACCTGGACACAGTGGCGCGCAACCGCGAGAAGGAAAAGACCGCCTTTACCATCTGCCAGGACAAGATCGCCGCCCACGGCCTGGACATGAAGCTGGTAGAGGTGGAGTACAGCTTTGAGGGCAACAAGATCCTCTTCTTTTTCACCAGCGAGGGCCGGGTGGACTTCCGGGCCCTGGTGAAGGACCTGGCGGGGGTATTCCACGCCCGCATCGAGCTGCGGCAGATCGGCGTGCGGGACGAGGCGAAAATGCTGGGCGGGCTGGGTATCTGCGGCCGGCCCCTGTGCTGCGCCTCCTTCCTGGACGAGTTCCTGCCCGTGTCCATCAAAATGGCCAAGACCCAGAACCTCTCCCTCAACCCCACCAAGATCTCCGGCACCTGCGGCCGGCTCATGTGCTGCCTGAAGTACGAGCAGGGGGCCTATGAGGACGCGGCCAAGCGCATGCCCAAAAACGAGTCCTTTGTGGAGACCCCCGAGGGGGTGGGCACCGTGTCCCAGGTCAACCTGCTGAAGGAGACGGTGACCGTCCGGCTGGAGGAGCAGCCCGATTCCCCCAAGTGCTTCCACAACTGCGAGATCTGCGTGGTGCGCAACGGCAAGGGCAAGCGGCCGGAGGGCTATGTGGCCCCCCCGCCGGAGGAGCTGGCCAAGCTGCGGAAGGTGACCCCCGCGGAAGAGCCCCGCACCCTGACGGAGAGCCTGAACGCCTCCCTGGCCGATCTGGGCGTATCCGCCCCCGCCGCCGAGGAGGAGCCCGCCTCCCGCCGCCGCAGCCGGAACCGCCGCCGCAAATCCGCGGGGGCCCAGGCAGAGCCGCCCGCCCAGGAGCAGCAGGCAAAGCCCGCCACCCAGCGCCAGCCCAAGGGGGAGGAGCGCCCAAAGCCGGCGGAGCAGGCAAAGGCCGAAGGCGGCCAGGCCCCGGGCGAAAAGCCCGCCGAGAAAAAGCGCCCCCGCCGCCGCTATCACCGCAAGCCCAAGGGCGAGCGGCCCCAGGAGCAGAGCCAGTGACGGCCCGGACGCAGCCACAACCCGGACAGCTTTTCTGGACCTGTTCATGGAGCACGCCATCATCGCCGCCCGGCAGTTCATCTCCGGCCGGCGCAGGCCGGACCACACCTGGAGCGTCTGAACAAAGGCAGCAGAAACCGTTCGGAGCGGGCAGCTATTTGGCTGCCCGCTCTTTGGGGAGGAAACGAGATGACCCAGTGGGAAAAAATGATCTCCGGCCAGAACTATGACGCCCAGGACCCGGAGCTGGACGCGCTGCGCCGGCGGGCAGAGGCCCTGTGCCACCAGCTCTCCCTCCTCTCCCCCCACCAGGAGGAGCAGCGGCAGATCCTGCTGCGGGAGCTGATGGGGGCGGCGGGGAAGGATCTGTCCATCCGCCCCGGCTTCTGGTGCGACTACGGCAGCAACATCACCGTGGGGGACTGCTTTTACGCCAACTACAACCTGGTCATCCTGGACTGCGCCCCGGTGCGCTTTGGCAGCCATGTATTCGTCGGCCCCAACTGCGGCTTCTATACCGCCGGGCACCCCATGCTCGTCTCCACCCGCCGCCAGGGCGTGGAATTTGCCAAACCCATCACCGTGGGGGACGACGTGTGGTTCGGGGGCAATGTGACCGTGCTCCCCGGGGTCACCATCGGCAACGGGGCGGTGATCGCCGCGGGCAGCGTGGTAACCCGGGACATCCCCGCCGGGATGTTGGCGGCAGGCTGTCCCTGCCGGCCCATCCGCCCGGCCGGGGAGGCTTGACAGGCGGCCCGGGCGGTGCTATGATTCTTTCTGCAAATGAATACATGGTTTGCCGCCGGGTAAACAGAGCGCAGGCGACCGTACCGATAGGCCTTGAAGGTACGGCAGCCGGCGCTTTTTGTCTGTCCGGCGGCGGAAGGGAGTTTTCTGTCATGGCTTGGTTCTTTCTCATTGTCGCCGGGGGGCTGGAGGTGTTCTGGTCCACCTGCCTGAAGTACTCCGAGGGCTTCACCGTGCCCAAATTCACGGTCCTCACCGTGGCGGGCATGGTGTTCAGCTTCCTCTGCCTGTCCCAGGCCACCAAGGTCCTGCCCCTGGGCACCTCCTACGCCATCTGGAC
>CALXEB010000110.1 GCA_944387215.1 uncultured Flavonifractor sp.
CAAGGTTCCCATCCGGGAACTTTGGGAAGAGGACAAGGCGGCACTTTTAGAGCTGCCGCAGTATCCCTTCTCTGTGTGCAGGCGCGTCCATGATAACGACATGGAGCGCGTTTCTCAAACTGCAATGCGCTCTTTGTCGCCCCGGGAGAAAGGGGGAAAAGAGGCCCGGCCGCGCAGGCGGCCGGGCCTCTTTATCAATGGGGCATATCTGCCGTTGGGAGGTTGCATCAATAGGGGAGGATGCGCGACAGATAAAGCCGGGGGACACGGGATCTTTACACCACGTCCTTGCGGATCTTGTGGGCGATGGCGATGGTGCTGGGGCTGACGTGATCGCTGAAGTAGCTCTCGTAGGCCTCCAGCGGGGGCTTCTTGCCGATCAGCATACCGGCGACGGCAGCGATCAGGGACAAGCCGCAGGAGAAGATGAAAGCAGGCATTCCGAAGGGAGCGCCGGCCACCATGCAATAGGCATAGGAGATAAGACCCACGAGCATGGAGGCAAAGGCGGCCTCTTTGTTCATCCGCTTGATATAGATGCCCAGCCAGATGGAGGCGAAGAACATGGAGCCGAAGGCGCCGTACACATAGGTGAAGCCGTCGGCCAGCAGGGAGAACTGCCCGATGGCGCAGATCACGGCGATGACGCCCAGGGACAGGATGGTGACGCGCAGGTGCTTGGTGGTCTTGGCGTCCTCTTCCTCAGAGGCCTCGCCGCCCTTGAGCACACGCACGATGTCATAAATCAGGGAGGTGGCGCAGTGCAGCAGCATGGAGTTGGCGGTGGACACAGCGGCCGCGCAGATGGCGGTCAGCGCCAGGGCGCCGATGACGGGGTTGAGGTAGTCCATGATGAGGCGGGGGAACATATAGTCGGAGGTGATGCCCTCAGGCAGGCTGGGCATCATCAGCTTGCCGCCCATACCGATGGTGATCAGGGGGACGAACACGGCCACCAGGAGCACCATGACCAGGAACATCTGCAGGGCAGCGGTCTTGGCGTTGCGGGGGGCCATGAAGCGGGCCACCCAGTGGGGCGCCACGGTGGAGCCGAAGCAGTTGGACAGGAAGTAGGAGATGCAGACACTGGCGCCCAGGGTGCCCCAGTTGGTGCCCAGGATGCCGGCCACCAGGGGCTCGCCGCCCACATTGGTGGGAGCGGTGGTGGTGCCGAAGTTCTGGAAGATGGCAGCATAACCGCCGGTCTCGCCCAGCACGGCGATCATAGCGGCAATGACGCCCACCATGATCAGCACGGCGTTGAGGGTGTCGGTAGCGGCCACGGACTCAAAGCCGCCCATGCAGGTAAAGATCAGCAGGATCATGAAGAACAGGCAGGCGGCCCAGTAGGGCACGCCGGTGAGGGTGGAGAACACGATGCCGAAGCCCTGGATCTGAATGTAGGAGAACACGAAATAGCCGACCAGCTCGATCACGGCGGAGAAGATCTGGATGGGGCTCTTCTCGGTGAAGGGGTCATAACGGCTGTGCATGAACTCGGGGAAGGTGCGGTTTGGCACTTCGGGGCGGCGGATCTTATAGGCTACCAGCGGCATCAGGCCCGTGGCCAGGAACCAGCCGGCCACCCAGCCGAACACGGCGCACACGCCGCGGGAATAGATGTTGCCGGGCACGCCCATGACCGACGCCACGGAAAGCCAGGTGGCCATGGATGTGCCGATGCCGAGGATCAGGCCCATCTTGTTGCCGCCGCTGGTGAAGTCGCTCATGGTCTCCACTTTCTTGGAGCTCTGGATGGACGTGATGATGATAAAGCCGAAATAGATGACGAAAACAACGAGATAAATAATGCTTTTTCCGTCCATATCACGTAAAACCTCCTCATTACCTCAGATTGCTTGATGGCGCTTTGTCCGGGCCCTTTACTTTTTCTTCTTCTTGGCCTCGGGGTTGCAGGTGAACAGGTTGCCGGTGGCGCCCAGCCGCTCCAGGCCGGACTTCTCGATCTTGACGGCTACGATCAGGTAGGCGATCAGGCCGATGATGAGCACGGCGACCCAGGCGATGAAGGGGAACATTGATACCATAGCAATACCTCTCTTTCTTGTTATGTTGATTGTACTCTATTTTCCAACGACTTGCACGACCTTTGCAGGGCGGTCAGTCCCGGGGGAGGAGCGCCATAGCCTCCCCGGTGGTCACCACCGCGCCGTCCTGGTTGGTGCACGTCGTTGTCAGCGTGACGCGGCCCCGCTCCAAATCCAGCGTTTTGATCTCCGCCGTGGCGGTGATGGTATCGCCGATGTGGACGGGGGCCAGGAACTTCAGGGTCTGGCCCATATAGATGGTCCCCGGGCCGGGCAGATGCATCCCCAGCACGGCGGAGATCAGGCCCGCGGAGAGCATGCCGTGGGCGATACGGGTCTTGAAGCGGGTGTTCTTTGCGTACTCCTCATTGGTGTGGGCGGGATTCATGTCGCCGGTGATGCCGGCGAAGAGATACACGTCGCTCTCGGAAATGGTTTTGCTGACCGACGCGCTCTGACCCACCTCATAGGTGCGGCTCATGGCAAGACCTCCTCAGATCGGGTAGGTGAACCACTCTTTGGGGAAGAGCTTGACGTTCTCCATGGACAGGGGCAGCTCCTTCTGCTCGATCTTGGTGACGATCTCCACCACCTTGTGGTTGAAGGGGGTGGGGATGCCGTGCTGCTCCCCGGTCTGGCAGACGAAGCCGTTGATCATGGTGACTTCAGTCTTTTTGCCCTTTTCCAGGTCCTGGAGCATACTGGCCTTTGCGGTGTGCATGTCCTGATACATGACCTGGAACATCTTCTGGTCCGCCTCGTACATGGCCTGATCCTTGATGTCCAGCGTATCGGGAGACTGCTCGTTGAGCAGCAGGGGCAGCTGATAGCCGGCCGCCTGGCAGCACTGCTTGACCTCCCGGCCCAGATAGCTCAGGCAGGCCCGGGCCGTGGGATTTTCCAACACCTGTCCGAAGGTGGCGCCGCACACGGCGGACATGCCGCTCATGCAGGCGTTGTTGATGAGCTTGCCCCAGCGGGAGGCCATCAGCTTGTCGGTGACCTTGGCCGGCCGGCCCATGTGTCCCAGGACCTCCGCCACCATGTTGATCCGATCTCCGATATGGCCGTCCATCTCGCCGATTTCAAAGAGGTGGTCGTTTTTTTCGATGTTCTGGGTGAGCTCGGACTCGCCGGGCCCTACAAAGGTGGCTCCCCAGAGGACGGTGCCGCCCACGGTGCGCTTTTCGCCCACATAGCTTGCCACATAGGGCTCGGGCACGCCGTTTTGCAACGTACAGACGGTGCTGTCCTCCTTCAGGTGGGGCAGCAGAGCGGGCAAAACCTCGTCGTTGGCAGTCTGCTTGGTGAAGAGGAACACCAGGTCGTACAGCCCCTCCATCTGGTCGGTGGTGAGGGCGTGGACCGGGACCCGTTTGTCCACCATGCCCACGATATGGGCGCCGTCCTTGTTCAGAGCGTCCACATGGGCCTGATAATTGTCTATCATGTCCACCGGGCAGCCGTTGGCAGTCAGGAAGGCGCCCATGACAGTGCCCATGGCTCCGCAGCCTAAGATCGCGATCCGCATAAAAATTTTTCCCTCCTTTCTGGATTTGTCTCATGACTGGTGCAAATTCTGTGCCAATTTTTTCGGCCGCCTGTGTCCTTGTGCAGAGCGGTGGATTGTGCTATAATACAAAAAACCGGGCAAAGGGCCCCGTTTTGGCATAGAATTTGCACAGAAATCTTCCTGTACTGCGGGAAAAGGAGGGTTTTTATGGACTTCAACGCGCAGTTTTACGAACTGATGCTGGACAACATCCCGGATGGCATCTACATCCTGGACGACAAGGGCAATTATCTCTTTGTCAACAGCGCCTATGTCCACATCATCGGCATGAGCAAGGCGGAACTGCTGGCCTTCAACGTCCACGACTTCATCACCAACAAGCAGCTGGACTTCTGCGTTTCCGACGTGGTCTACCGCGAAAAGCGGCAGGTGGTCATCTTTCAGGACGTACAGATCGGGAACAGCCGGCTGAGCAAGCCCTTCCGGCAGCTGATCGTATCGAACCCGGTCTTCGGCCCGGACGGGGAGGTGCAGAACATCATCGCCGTCTGCCGGCCTCTGAGCACCATCAACGATTTCTATAACAAGGCCATGGACAGCGGCACGGTCTCCACCGTGGCCGCCTATACCTGGAACAGGGAAGCGCCTGTGGCCGGCGGGAACATCGTGGCGGAAAGCCCCGCCATGAAGGAGCTGCTGCGCCTTGCCCGGGAGATCGCCAGCTTTGATACCTCCGTGCTCATCAGCGGGGAGTCGGGTACCGGCAAGGAGATCATCGCCCAGTATATCCACAGCCACGGCAACCGGGCGGGGCGGGAGATGGTGGTCATCAACTGCGCATCTCTGCCGGAAAACCTGCTGGAAGCGGAACTTTTCGGCTATGAAAAGGGGGCGTTCACCGGCGCCTCCACCACGGGGAAAAAGGGGCTGATCGAAGCCGCCGACGGCAGCACGCTCTTTTTGGATGAGATCAACTCCATGCCCCTGGCCCTTCAGGGCAAGCTGCTGCGGGCCATCGAGACCAAAACCATCCAGCGCATTGGCTCTACCGCCCTGAAAAAGGTGGATTTCCGCCTCATTTCGGCCACCAACGAGGACCTGTGGAAGGCCGCGGAGGAGAAGCGGTTCCGCCCGGACCTGTTCTACCGGCTCAATGTGATCCCCATGGAACTGGCCCCCCTGCGGGACCGGCGGGAGGACATTGTCCCCCTGGCGCTTCATTTCCTGGCTCACTATAACAAAAAGTACAACAAAAGCAAGGCTTTTGCGGAAATGACCATCCAATCCATGCTCGATTATGACTGGCCGGGCAATGTGCGTGAGCTGAAGAACTTTGTGGAGCGCTCCGTGGTCATGAGCGCGGGCGATTTTATCGAAATGACCAACATTCAGGGCATTGCGGCCAGTCACGACAAGCGGGCGGACTTTGCCGCGCAGCCGGAATTGCACCGGGGCTACAACGAGCATTCCCCCATGTATCAGCGGTTCTGGGGGAAAAACCTGACCCTTCATGAGTACCTGGACCGCTGCGAGCGGGAGTATATCAAATACGCCCTGAATACCTACAAAAGCTCCTATGCCGCAGCGGAGGCCCTTGGGACCAGCCAGTCTTCCATCATGCGCAGGAAGCGGAAGTACGGCCTGGATTAGACGGCCCGATAAGTCGGAAATGATTCAAAGACCAAGTCGGAAACGGTTTATGAACCGTTTCCGACTTGGTCTTTTTCAGCTTCGTCACTATATAGAGTTTCGCGCCGGCCAGGGTGGCCGGATTTTGGCATGAACTTTGCAAGACACATCAGTGAACCAACAAACCGAGGAGACTCAGGAGGCGAATGTTATGTCTGATTTAAAGAGAAAACGCGTGATCACGGCCGCCCTCACCGGGTCCTGGCCCACCCATGACGACAATCCCAACGTGCCCTTTACTCCAAAGGAGATCGCCGATCAGGCTTACGAGTGCTGGAAGGCCGGCGCCGCCGTGGTCCACATCCATGTGCGCAACGATGACGGGACCCCCTCCACGGACTTCGCCAAATATAAGGAGGCGGTGGAGCGCATCCGGGATCACAAGGACTGCGACGTCTGCATCAACATCACCAGCTCCGGCTCCGTGGATTTCGGCGATGAGGAGCGCATCTATCCGCTGCAGCAGCTGCTGCCGGAGCTGGCCTCTTACGATGCCGGCACCCTGAACTGGCAGCACCGCACGGTGTTCATGAACCCGCCCTCCTTCCTGGAGAAGCTGGGCCACGCCCTCCAGGA
>CALXEB010000111.1 GCA_944387215.1 uncultured Flavonifractor sp.
CACGACGCTCTTCCGATCTCACCACGTATTCCCGGTCCAGGATGGTGGAGATGGTGGGGGCATAAGTGGAGGGGCGGCCGATACCCTTCTCCTCCAGGGCCTTGATGAGGGTGGCCTCGGTGTAGCGGCTGGGGGGCTGGGTGAAGTGCTGGTCGGGCTGGATGCCCTTCAGGTCCAGCTTCTCCCCCTCCTTCAGGTCGGGCAGGGGGGAGCGGCTGACCTCCTCCTCCTCGTCCTTCCCCTCCACGTAGACGGCGGTGTAGCCGGAGAACTTCAGGGCGGAGTGGGTGGCCCGGAAGGTATACCCGGCAGACTGGGCGTCGATGGACACGCTGTCGTACACGGCGGCGGACATCTGGCAGGCCAGGAAACGGCTCCAGATCAGCTTGTAGAGCTTGTACTGCTCCGCCGTCAGGTCCTTTTTCACGTCCTCCGGGGTCAGGTCCACGTTGGAGGGGCGGATGGCCTCGTGGGCGTCCTGGGCGCCGGACTTGGTCTTGTAGACCCGGGCCTTTCCGGGGTAGTAGTCCTGCCCGTACCGGGCCAGGATGAACCGCCGGGCGGCGGCGGTGGCCTCGTCGGACAGGCGCAGGGAGTCGGTACGCATATAGGTGATGAGACCCACGGTGCCCTCCCCGGCGATGTCCACGCCCTCATAGAGCTGCTGGGCGATGGACATGGTGCGGCGGGGGGTCATGTTCAGCTTGCGGCTGGCCTCCTGCTGGAGGGTGGAGGTGGTGAAGGGGGGCGCGGGGTTGCGCTGCTTGTCCTGGCGCTTGACCCCGGTCACTGTAAAAGCGTCTCCCTTTACAGCGTCTATCACCGCCTGGGCCTCCTCCTGGCTGTGGAGCTCCAGCTTCTTCTCCCGGCCGTAGAAGTCGGCCTTGAAGCGGCCCTGGTTGGGGGCCACCCGGGCCAGGTCGGCCTCGATGGTCCAGTATTCCTGGGGCACGAAGGCGCGGATCTCCTCCTCCCGCTCGCACACCAGGCGGGCGGCCACCGACTGCACCCGGCCGGCGGACAGGCCCCGGCGGATCTTCTTCCACAGCAGGGGGGAGATCTGGTAGCCCACGATGCGGTCCAGCACCCGCCGGGCCTGCTGGGCGTTCACCAGGTCCATGTCAATGGCCCGGGGATTGGCAATGGAGTCGTTGACCACCTTTTTGGTGATCTCGTTGAAGGTCACCCGGTAGGTCTTGTCGTCGGGCAGGTCCAGCAGCTCCTTCAGGTGCCAGGAGATGGCCTCCCCCTCCCGGTCCGGGTCGGTGGCCAGGTAGACCTTGCCGCTCTTTTTGGCGGCTTTTTTCAGTTCGCCGATGATCTCTTCCTTGCCCTTGATGGGCTGGTAGTCCAGGGCGAAGCCGTGGTCCACGTCCACGCCGATCTTGCTCTTGGGCAGATCGCGGACATGGCCCATGGAGGCCTTCACCTCGTAGCCGGGGCCCAGATACTTGCCGATGGTCTTGGCCTTGGCCGGAGACTCGACGATCACCAGATCAGATTTTGCCACAGTGTCATACTCCTTTTATCGGTCTTGCTCCAAACGGACGGCGGCGCGGAAACGCCGGCCGGGAAGTTCTTCCAAATAGCCCTGGGCCTGGAGGATGGTCAGGGCGGTGTTCACCCGCCGGGCGGGGATCTCCGTCCGGCCCACCAGCTCGTCGGCGGTGAGCTTGTGCTCTGCCAGCAGCTGGAGGATGTCCCGCTGCTCGTCGCCCAGGCGGGCCAGGTCCGCGGCGCTCAGCAGGGGCAGCCGCCCCGCCCGCTCCTCCGAAGGGGCCTGTTCCGTCCGGGGCTCCTGCAAAGCCCCCTCGTCCTCCGCCCGCAACTCCGGCTGCGGGGCCAGGCGGGCGGCAGCCGCTTCCGCCGGCAGGGGCGGCGGGCTGGAGAGCTTGTGCGGGAACCGGCCGGCATACTCCTCCAAAATGTCCCAGGCGGAGCGGACCAGTTTGGCCTCTCCTCTGGAGATGAGCAGGTTGGTGCCCCCGCTCATGGGGGCGTCCGCCGGGCCGGGGACGGCGAATACGTCCCGTCCCTGGTCCAGGGCCTTCCGGGCGGTGAGCAAAGATCCGCTGCGCGTTTCGGCGGCCTCCGCCACCACAACGCCCAGGGACAGGCCGCTGATGATGCGGTTGCGGATGGGAAAGCGCCAGCCGTCGTGCCGGGTGCCCGGCGGGTTCTCCGAGATCACCGCGCCGGCGGCCAGCACGTCCTGGTAGAGCCAGCGGTTGCAGGCGGGATAGACCACGTCCGCGCCCCCGGCCAGTACGGAGATCACGCGGCCGCCGCCCTGGAGGGCCCCCTTCAGGGACGCGGCGTCGACCCCCTCCGCCAGGCCGGAGACCACCACCGCCCCGCTGCGGGCCAGATCCATGGCGATGCGGCCGGCCATCATCTTCCCGTAAGGGGTGCATTTCCGGCTGCCCACCATGCCCAGGACCACTTCTTCATCAGTCCGGGGCAGGGCGCCCTTCATGTAGAGCACCAGGGGATAGTCGTCCAGCTGGAGCAGCCGCTCGGGGTAGGCCGCGTCCAGGCAGGTGAGCAGGGAGATGTTCTCCCGGTCGCAGGCCTCCAGTACCCGCTGCGTCCCGTCCAGGTCCTTGTCCAGCAGAGACTGGCGCAGGCGGCCGGGCAGCTCCAGCAGCTCCACCTCGCCCCGGTCGGCATAGTAGGCCGCTTCCGCCGTGCCGAACCGGCGCAGCAGCTCCACAGCCAGGTCGGGCCGTAGCCCCTCCCGGGTGGACAGCCAGATGAGATAGGTCAGGGCGGCCACGGCTCTGCCCCCTTCCGTTCTATTCCTGCCGCCAGCCCTCCCACAGCAGGACGGCGGCGGCCACGGCGGCGTTGAGTGACTCGCACCGGGGGCTCATGGGGATGCGGACGGTCTGCCCGCAGGCAGCCAGGGCCGCGGGGCTCAGCCCCCGGCCCTCGCTGCCGATCAGCAGGACGCAGCGGTCCAGCCGCGCCTGGCGGGCGTCCACTGTGTCCGCGCGCAGGGCGGCCCCCAGCAGGGGCAGGCCGGCCCCCTCCGCCAGCCCGCCGAGCTCCTCCAGGCCGCACTGCCACACCGCCCGGCGGAACACCGCCCCCATGGAGGCCCGCAGGGTCTTGGGGCCGTACGGGTCGGCGCAGCCGGGCAGGAGGAACAGCCCGTCGGCCTCAAAGGCGTCGGCGGTGCGCAGGATCGTGCCCACATTGCCCGGGTCCTGGACGCCCTCCAGGGCCAGGTAGCGCCGGCCGGCCAGACGCTCCGGCAGGGCGCATGGCGGCCGGCGGGCGGAAAAGAGCACGCCCTGGGGCGCCTCCATGGGGCTGATATAGGCCATCAGCTCCTCCGGCACCTCCACTGTCCGCACGCCCTCCGGCAGGGCGGGCAGGGCAAAATCAGGGGTGCAGACCACCGTTTTCAGCTCCGCCCCCCAGCGCAAAGCCTCCTCCAGCAGCTTGCCCCCGTCCCCCAGGTATTCCCCCGTTTTGGCCCGGTAGCTGTGGGAGGAGCCCAGCTTCCGCAGGTGGGCCATCAGGGGATTGGTCCGGCTGGTGATGTGTTCCATACCGCCTCCGCTCACAGGTCCTGGAGGTGATTGATGTCCTCGGTGCGGCCCACGGCCACTACCGTGTCTCCCGGCTCGATGCGGGTGTCGGGGCCGGGGGTCACGTTGAATTCCTCCGCCCCGTCCTTGCGCACGGCGATGAGGTTGACCTTGTACTTGGCCCGCACATTCAGCTCCTGAATGGTCCTGCCCCGCCAGGAGGCGGGGGGCTCGGTCTCCACGATGCCATAGTCCTCGCTGAGTTCGATAAAATTGAGCACGCTGGAGCTGGACAGGCCCTGGGCCACCTTCAGGCCCATATCGTACTCGGGAAAGACCACCCGGTCGGCCCCGATCTTCATGAGCATCTTCTGGTGGACGTCGCTCTGGGCCTTGCAGATGACCCGCTTGACCCCCTGCTCTTTCAGGTTCAGGGTGATGAGGGCCGACCCGCCGATGTCGCCGCCTACGGCCACCACGGCACAGTCGTAGTTGCGCACGCCCAGGGCCCGCAGGACGGCGGGGTCCCGGGCGTCGCCGGTGACGGCGTGGGTCACCTCGTCGGCGATCTCCTGCACCGCGTCCTCATGCTCGTCCAGCGCCAGCACCTCGTGGCCCAGGCGGCTGAGCTCCAGGGCCACGGCGGTACCGAACTGCCCCAGGCCGATTACAACGAAAGTCTTCAATTCAGACACGTCCTTCCGCTTATCCGATCATTACATTCATCTCAGGGTATCTGAGTTTGGCCGGCCGGCCATGGCGGACGGCCAGGGCAATGGAGAAGGAGAGCAGCCCGATCCGCCCGGTATACATGAGCAGAATGAGCAGGCTCTGGGAAAACATGCTCAGGGTGGGGGTAATGCCGGTGGTCAGGCCCACCGTACCCATGGCGGAGGCCACCTCGAAGGCGCAGTCCACATAGGGCAGGCCCTCCAGGGTGGAGATGATCATGGAGCTCACCAGGAAAATGAGCCCCATCACCAGCACCAGGGTCATGGCGTTGAGCACCTGGGCATAGGGTACGGCGCGGCCCCGGAAGGTCACCTGCTCCCTGCCGGTGAGCCGGGCGCGCAGGGTGAGCAGCAGCACCGCCGCCGTCACCGTTTTCAGGCCGCCGGCCGTGGAGCCGGAGGAGCCGCCGATGAGCATCCAGATAGAGGAAAAAGCCTTGCTGCTGTCGCTCAGGTTGCCCTGGCCGATGGCGTCAAACCCCGCGGTGCGCAGGGTCACCGACTGGAATATGGAGTTATAGATCTTCTGGCCCAGGGGCATTTCTCCAAAGACGGCGGGGTTTGCATACTCCTCCACGAAGAAAAATACCGCTCCGAAGAAAATCAGCGCCGCCGTCATGGCCAGCACCAGCTTGCTGTATGGGGACAGGCGGTGAAAGCTCCTGGTCCGCAGGATATCTTCCCACACGAAAAAGCCCAGGCCCCCGATGGCGATGAGGGCGGCGATGGTGAGCAGGACCACCGGGTCGTCGTTATACCCCGCCACGCTGGAAAAGGCCCCGAAGCGCCCGCCCAGCAGGTCAAAGCCCGCGTTGCAGAAGGCGGACACGGAGTGGAAGATCCCCCGCCAGACGCCCCCCAGGACGCCGAATTCCGGGATCATGCGCCAGGCCAGGACGACCGCCCCGATCCCCTCCAGCAGGAAGGTGCCCATCAGGGCATGGCGGACCACCCGGACCACGCCGTCCAGGTCGTTGAGGTTGAAGGTAGACACCATCACCAGCCGCTCCGACAGGCCGATGCGCCGGTGGAGGGCAAAGGAAACAAGGGTAATGACCGTCATGAAGCCCAGGCCGCCCATCTGGATCATGAGCAGAACCACCACCTGGCCGAAAAAGGACCACTGGATCCAGGTGTCCACCAGAATCAGCCCGGTGACGCAGGTGGCGGAGGTGGCGGTGAACAGCCCGGTGAAAAAGCCCGCGCTCTCCCCGTCCCGGGACGCGACAGGCAGGGTGAGCAGCAGCGCCCCCGCCAGAATGATAAGGGCAAAGGAAATGGCCACCACCCGGGTGGCGTTGAGCCCCCGGCGGCGGAGCAACGTTTCCAGAAGAAGAATTACTTTTTTGCGCACAGTTGGACCTCCCGAAGTCCTCCGGCGTCAGCCGGAGGCACATATTCATACGCAGAAAGGCATACCGAAGGCAGAGCGCCCTTCGGTATGCCAGGTCTGCTGTTTAGTCCAGAGGCTTCATGGT
>CALXEB010000112.1 GCA_944387215.1 uncultured Flavonifractor sp.
CTCCTGGGGGTGGGCGGAGACGGCCAGGACCACGACAAGGACTGGCGGGCTGCCTACCGCATGACCGAGGGCCAGTACCTGCTGGGCCGCACCAAGCTGATGCTGGGGGCCCTGGTGCTCTTCGCCTTCCCCGGCTCCCCCACGGTGTACTACGGGGACGAGGCCGGCATGGAGGGCTTTGAGGACCCCTTCAACCGCCGCACCTTCCCCTGGGGCAGGGAGGACCAGGCCCTGCTGGATTGGTACAGAGCCCTGGGCCGGGCCCGGAAGGAGCTGGCCCCCCTGCGCCAGGGGGAGCTGGCCTGGGAGCGGGCAGAGGGCCGGCTGCTCTCCTTCCGCCGCCGGTGGGAGGGGCAGGAGGCGCTGGCCGCCGTCAACGCCGGGCGGGAGGCCGCGGCGCTGGAGGTGCCCTGGCCCGCCCGGGACTGGATGACCGGCCGGAACGTGGCTCAGGGCCACCGGCTGGTGCCCCCGCTCACGGGCTGGCTGCTGGTGCCCCGGGAAAAGACATAAGACGGATAAAAGCCGGGGGAGCGCTGCGCGCTCCCCCGGCTTTTATCGTGTGCTCACCCCGCGTTCCCGGCTCCCTGCCAGAGGCCGATCAGCGCCTGGCCCACGTCGTTCTCCCCCGCGCCCTGATACCAGAAGTTCCAGTAGTTATCCCTGTAATAATAGACCAGGTTGCCCGGGTAGTAGGTCACGGTGACAGACCGGTCCGCCGTGGAAACGGCCACCCCCTCCCCCGGATCGGCGGGCGCTGCCGCCGGAGTCCAGGACAGGGCGCGTACCAGCTCCGCCACGGCCGTCCCGTCGCTCAAATCGTGGGTGGCCCCCTGATATTGCAGCGCAAGGGCCCCCTCCTGCCGGACCACCGCGTTCAGGAAAATATTCGGGAAGTCCATGGCCTGCTTTTCCGCCCACAGGGCGGCCAGCCGGGCGTAAAAGCCGTCATAGTCCCCGGTGCAGCGCCAGTACCTGTCCCCGAACTGCACGCAGGGGGCCACCCACTCCAGCTGGAGCTGGCCGTTTCCCACCAGGCACAGGGCATGGCAGCCGGAGGGGGGCTCCCCCTTCACTTCCGACGGGGAGCGCTCCGCCGCCTCCTCCCAGGTGCAGCTGTCGAAGATGGCCTGGAAGTCGGGCAGCTCCTCCGCCGATACCGGCATGACCCACGGGCTGCTGCCCGGCTCCTTGAAGCCGTACAGCTCCAGGCTTCCGGAGGTCTCAAAGACCCGGGCCAGGGCGTCCTGCGGGGTCCCCACCGGCTCCTGCTGGGCCCTCCACACCTCAAACTCCGCCTCCATCAGCTCATAGGGGCTCTCGGCGTAGTCGTAGGCCCCCCGGTACCAGGTCAGCGTCCCGTCCCGCTGGATTCCCAGCAGGCCCCCCGCCTCCGGGAAAATGAGCCGGTCCCCGGCGGTATCGGGGTGTTCGCTGGTGTACACCAGGGCCGGGCCGTTCAGGACCTCCGGCCCCTCCGCCTCCACCCACACCCGGGTCCACAGGGCGGTGTTATAGGGGCTCCGCTCGGAGCAGTCCTCCGTCTCTGTCTCCGCCCCGCCCACATAGACCAGGCGGGTGAGGGTGCCGGGGGGCTCCTGGATAGGGTCCACCACCCGGCTCCACAGATCCCAGGCCGGCGTACCCTCCACCGGGGTCACCGGGCCGTTCACAGCGCCGTACTCCGATTCGATCCAGGCCCGGGCCGCCCCCTCCGGGGTGAGCAGCTCCGGGCGCTCCCCCCGGTCCACCGCCTCCTGGACCCGAGCGTAGTAGTCCGCCGCCGTCATGCCCGTGTCCCGGGGGAGGACCAGCCTGCTGGTGCCGTACTGGTTGTAGAAGCAGCCCTCCACGCACCAGACGCCCCCCTCCCCCTGCCGGGCGGGCTGGGAGAGCAGCAGGGTGACCGACTCGCTCCAGTCGTCGGTGCGGTAGTGGACATACTCGTGGGCGCCGTCCCAGAAGCAGCCGTCGTGGAAAACGTCCGCGGAGGTGAAGGCCTCCAGCCCGTTGCGGGCGATGAAGTCGGCGGGCACCTCCTCCGGCAGGCGGCGGCACAGCTCCCCCCAGGCCTCGGCCTGGGCCTCCTGCTCCGCCGGCGGATCCTCGGAGTAAAAGCGCACGTCGGTGGGGGTGAGCACGGCGTAGTACCAGCCGTCCCCCCGGGCGAAGAAGTGCCGCCCGCTGTTGTCCGCCGTCAGGGACTCCTCAAAGGCCACCTGGTCGTACCGGGCCAGGGAGCAGATCCAGCCCATCTCCATGTCCTCCCCCGCCGCCTCATAGCTGCGGGTCTCGTAAATGGCCAGAAAGCCGGGCCCGCCCTCCGGCCGGATCACGGTGATCTGATCCGCCAGGTCGGCGGGGAGAGCGGCGGTGAGGCCGCCGTCCAGCTCGTAGAGAACCGGGTCGGCCAGCAGAGCCCCCTGGCCCGCCGCGGCGGAGGGGCTGGGGTCCGGGCCGGCGGAGGGCTCCGCCCCGAAGATGGCGGCGCAGCCCGTGAGGACCAGGGATAAAACCACGGTGAGGGCCAGGGCCGCCGGGCCCTGCCTGCGGTATTTCACGATGCACACCAGCCTTTCTCTCAAATGCCGCTTTTCCTCGCAGAGGGTGGGGACCATCCCGCCCGCCCCGGGGGACGGCCCCGCCGCGGCCATGGCCAGCAGGGTCTCCCCGTAGTGCTTCCGGCCGGCGGCGTCCATCCCCCGCACCACCGCCTCGTCACAGGAGAGCTCACAGGCCCGGCTCACCTGCCGCCGCACCAGGATCATCACGGGGTTGAACCAGTGCAGGGCGGTGACTGCCGCCGTCAGCCATTTATAGGGCAGGTCGTGCCGCCGGGCGTGGGTGAGCTCGTGGGCCAGGATGTCGGCCAGCCGGTCCGCTTCCACCCCCTCGGGCAGGACGATGACCGGCCGCGCCGCCCCCAGCAGCAGGGGGGCCGGGGCGTGGGGGCACACCAGCAGCGCCGTCCGCCCCGACGGGTCCAGCCGGGCCAGGGTCTCCAGGGCCGCCGGCTCCGGCGGGCAGGCCGTGGCCCGCACCAGCCCGGCGAACCGCCGGTAGCCGTATACCGACCGGCCCAGGCAGAAGGCCGCCCCTGCCGCCCAGACGGCAAACCACAGCTCCGGGGCGGTCAGCAGCGCCCGCCAGCCGGCCGCCGGGGCCGCCTGGCGGGCGCCCCCCGTCCGGGGAGTCGCGTCGGGTCGTGTGGGGGACTGGGTCGCGCCGCCGGGCCGGAGGCCGCTCCCCTGCCAGGCCGGCTCCGCCGTCCAGGCCTCGGAGATGGTCTCCGCCGCCGGGGCCTGGGCCGGCTCCCCGCCGGGCAGGGGGATCGCCACCCCGACGGGCAGGCACAGCCGGGCCAGCACCAGCAGCCACAGACAGTAATAGACCCGCCTGCCGGCGATGAGCGGCCGCAGCAGGGTGAGCAGCACGGCCAGGGCGGAGCCCAGCAGGCTCATCAGCAGCAGGGTTTTCAGAAATTCCGCCATGTCATCCGCCTCCCTTCCCGTCCAGCTCCTCCAGCAGGGCCCGCAGCTGGGCGATGTCCTCCCGGCCCAGCTCCTCCCCCGCCACCAGGGCGGCCACCATGTCCCGGGCGGAGCCGGCGTACAGCTTGTCGATGAGCCGCCTGGCCCGGCTGCCCCCCACCGCCGCCCGGCTCACCAGGGGGCGGTAGCGGAACACCCCGTCCTTCTCCTGCCCCACCGCGCCCTTGGCGCACAGCCGGCGCAGCAGGGTCTTGGTGGTGTCCCCGTTCTTCTCCGGCAGGGCCCCCTTGATCTCGGTCAGGGACATGGGGCCCTCGCCCCGCCACAGCACCTCCATCACCTCCAGCTCCGCCTCGGTGATCTTCTCCTCCACAGTGCCCATGACAGGCCCTCCTTCCAGGTTACAGTTGTACCCTCTGCATATAGGTTACAACTGTAACCCCGCTTTGTCAAGGCAGATTTGGTTACAAAACGGTGACGCCTTCTCTCATCAAAAAAGTAGTTGACAATCGCTTTTGTTCGTGGTATCATGCCAACTAGTCCGATTTCAGAAAATATGATATCGGATTTTTATGAGGTGATGTATATGCCCCCTGAGCAAGCGGAGAGCACCAGTCTGGACGCTCTGAACGAGGCGTTCATGGAGCTGGACCGTGCCTATGACCAGCTGGCCAAATCCTGCGGCCTGTCGGAGCCGGAGTACTGGTCCCTGGTCCTGATCCGCCACGGCGTGGAAACCCAGCGGGAGATCAGCGAACGGCTGACTCTCAGCCCCCAGACCATCCACTCCGCTTTCAAGCTATTGGTGAAAAAGGGTCTGGTGCGTCTGGAGCCCTTCGCCCACGACCAGCGTAGCAAGCGCGCCGTCCTGACGGAGACGGGCAGGGTCTTCGCCGTGGAGCGCGTGGCCCCTCTGGAAGAGGTGGAGGCCCAGGCCTGGGACACCCTGTCTCATGAGGATCACGCGGTGCTGATCCAGTTGATCCGCCAGTTCAGCGCTGCCATGACCCAGCGGCTGCCGCCCCAAACTAAATTTCATTTCGATTCATCGGAGGACCTGTGACCGCAGTCACACGGGTCAGAGAAGATGTCGAGTGCGCTCGGTTATTGCAGAATAGCCGGGCGCTTTTTTACCCAATCACGGAAAGGAGACCATTTCCCATGAAGCTCGTGCTGCGCTTCCTGAAGCCCCACCGGAAGCTCACCCTGCTGACCATCGTCCTGCTGTTCGTGGATGTGGCCGGCGCCCTGTTCATCCCCACCCTGGTGGCGGAGATGCTCAACCGCGGCACCTCCGGCGCCCCCTTTGAGGAGATCCTCCAGCTGGGGGCCGCGATGGCGGCGGTCTCGCTGGTGGCGGGGGCGTGCGCCATCACCGGCGGCTACGCCTGCGCCACTCTGTCCGCCCAGGTGGGCAAGGACATCCGGGAGGCCGTCTACGCCAAGTCTCTGAAGCTGTCGGTGTACGACTTCCGGCAGTTCGGCACCGCCTCCATCACCACCCGCACCATCTCCGACGTGACCACCATCCAGTTCGCCCTCACCAGCACCATCCAGATGGTCATCCCGGTGCCCATCATCTGCCTGCTGTCCATCGCCCTCACCTTCGGGCTGGACGTGCGGATGGGCTTTATCCTGCTGGCGGTGACGGTCGTGGTGCTGCTGCTGGCCTTCCTCATCATGCGCCAGGCCTCCCCCCTGTTCCGCCGGCTGCAGAAGCTGCTGGACCGCATGAGCACCGTGCTGCTGGAAAATCTCACCGGCGTGCGGGTGGTGCGGGCCTTCAACAACGAAAAGCGGGAGGAAAGCCGCATGGTCACCTCCTTTGCCGACTACGCCGCCACCTCCATCAAGGCCAACCGCCTCTTTGCCAACCTGGACGGCCTGTCCTTTTTCTGCATCAACTTCTTCCTGGTGGTGGTCTACTGGCTCAGCGGCGCGGAGATCCACGCCGGCAGCTTCCAGATCGGCGACATCACCGCCGTCATCGAGTACGCCATCCTGATGCTCTTCTTCCTTATGATGGCCCAGATGGTCATCCTCACCCTCCCCCGGGCCCTGGAGTGCTGCGAGCGGGTCCGGCTGGTGCTGGACCACAGCCCGGAGATCGTGGACCTGGTGGAGGAGGACCCGAAGGAGGCGCAGAAGCCCCGCGAGGTGCTGTCCTTCCGGGACGTGTCCTTCCGCTTCCAGGACGCGGAGGAGGACACCCTGGGCCACCTGAACTTCGTCTGCCGCCGG